>NZ_JAVDUX010000001.1:0-479118 GCF_031456575.1 Ancylobacter sp. 3268 | reverse complement strand
CCCCCCCCCGCGGGGGGGGGGGGGGGGGGCCGCGGGGGGGGGGGGGGGGGGGGCCCCACGACATGGGGAAGCCGAGAGGACCCCTCACCCCATCCCTCTCCCCATCGGGGAGAGGGAGCATCGATGCCCTTGCGGCAATGGCATGCCAGACTTCCTAGGTGCCGGTCCGCGTGTCGCGCCTCACCCCCCGTACAGGTAGCTTGGCAGCCACAGGGCTATGCCGGGGAAGGCGTAGAGCAGCGCCATGGCAAACACGACGATGGCGATGAACGGCATGACGCCGGAGAAGATCTCGTCGATCGACACGTGTTTCGGCGCCACGCCCTTGAGGTAGAACGGCGCCATCGCCACCGGCGGCGACAGGAACGAGGTCTGCAGGTTCAGCGCCACCAGCACGCCGAAGAAGATCGGGTCGATGCCGAAATGGTCGAGCAGCGGCAGGAAGATCGGCAGGAAGATCACGATGATCTCCGTCCATTCCAGCGGCCAGCCCAGCACGAAGATGATGATCTGTGTGAGGATCAGGAAGCCGACCGGCCCGAGGTCGAGCGACATGATGAATTCTTCCACCACCCGCTGGCCGCCCAGCAGCGCGAACACCGCCGAGAACACCGCCGAGCCGACGAACAGCCAGCACACCATCGCCGAGGCGCGGGCGGTGAGGAACACCGAATCCTTCAGCTTCTGCACGCTGAAGGTGCGGTAGGCCAGCGCCAGCAGCACCGCGCCGGCCGCGCCGATGGCGGCGGCCTCCGACGGCGTGGCGAGGCCGAGGATGATGCAGCCGAGCACGGCGGTGATCAGCGTCACCAGCGGCAGGAAGGAGGTCAACAGCGCCCAGATGATGGTGAGCGCCGGCACGTTGCGTTCCGCCGCCGGCAGCTTCGGCGCCAGCGACGGGTTGAGCATGGCGCGGATGACGACATAGATCATGTACATCAGCGCCAGGCCGAGGCCGGGGATGAAAGCCGCCGCATAGAGCTTCACCACCGAGACGCCGGCGGTGGCGCCGTAGAGGATCAGCATCACGCTCGGCGGGATCAGGATGCCGAGGCAGCCGCCGGCGCAGACCACCCCCGCCGCGATGCGGGTGTCGTAACCGGCGCGCAGCATGGCGGGGAAGGCGAGCAGCCCCATCAGCGTCACCACCGCGCCGACGATGCCGGTGGCGGTGGCGAACAGCGCGCAGGTGATCAGCGTCGCCACCGCCAGCGAGCCCGGCAGCCAGCCGGCGGCGAGCTGGATGGAGCGGAACAGCCGGTCGAGGATGTTGGCGCGCTCGATCACATATCCCATGAACAGGAACAGCGGGATCGAGATCAGCACGTCGTTCGCCATCACCGAATAGGTGCGCTGGACGAACAGGTTGAAGATGCTGGAGCCCTGCGTGAAGTAGCCGAAGCCGACCCCCAGCGCCATCAGGGTGAAGGCGATGGGGAAGCCGAGCATCAGGAAGATCAGGAACAGCACCAGCATCAGGATGCCGAGGGCGGGATCAGAGAGGAACATCACAGCGACCCCCGCGTGGTGGACTCGCGCTCGACGGCGGTGAGGGCGGCTTCGGCCGCGGCCTCCTTGCGGGCGGCGGCCTCCTCAAGGATGATCTTCTCCATCTCCTCGACATCGTGCAGCCGCTGCGGCCAGTCGCCGCTGCGGATGCAGATGACGCAGCGCGCCACCTCGACCACGCCCTGCAGCAGCATCAGCACGCCGGTGATGGGGATCAGCGCCTTGAACGGCCAGATCACCGGCCCGTCCGGGCTGAAGGAGGAATGCTCGTTGAGCAGGTAGGAGAGCTGGAAATAGCCCCAGCCGGAATAGATCAGCGCCAGGATGCCGGGGAAGTAGAACAGCACGTAGAGGACGAGATCGACCTTCGCCTGCGTCGCCGGCCGCCAGTTGCGGTAGAGGAAATCGCCGCGCACATGGCCGTTGCGTGACAGCGTGTAGGCGCCCGCCATCATGAACAGCGCGCCATAGAGCATCAGGCTGACATCATAGGCCCAGGTGGTGGGGTCGCGCAGCACGTAGCGGCGGAACACCTCATAGCAGATCGCCAGCGTCAATATGACGATGCACCAGGCGAAGGTCTTGCCGATGAAGGCATTCAGCCGGTCGACGGCGAGAAGGACGGATTGCATGGGAGCCTCGAGGAAGAGCGGGCCGGGGAGGCGGACGGGACGTCGGGTTTGGCGTGGTGCTGTCTGGTGACGCGGTTCGGTGAGGGGAGCGGCACGGCGGGCCGGCGTGGCGGACGGCGGACGTGGCGGGCGGCGGACGGGGCGGACGGGTGGTGCGTGCGTCGTGCTCGCCAAAGCCCTCTCCCCGGCGGGGACAGGGCTGGTTGAGGGGGGAGGACGGCCTCCGCCTCGGTGAGCGCCCGCGCATCCGGTCGACCGGATGCGCCAAGCCGTTTCCCGCAAGATCCCTTCACCAATCCGGCGAGCCCGCCGGTGAGCCCGCCGGTGAGCCCGCCGGTGAGCCCGCCCTTGGGCTTGCCAAAGGCGGGACGCGGGAGCGGATCGGCTCTCCCTTTGTGGGAGCGGGGTGGGTGAAGGAGCGGGTCGCTTCGGCCTTGGGCTCCGGTCCGTCGGGTCTTCGAGGCCCAGCACGGCTCCGCGACCGGCGAGGGGACGACGAGATGGGAAACCGCCGCAGACCCCTCACCCCACCCCTCGCTCCGACAGGGAGAGGTCGCGTCGCCGCTCTCTGGGCAGGGAGGACGCACGCGGCCCGTTCTCCCGGTCGCCCCTCGTGACGCCGGCACCTCCGTCTTGCCGGGGTAAGCCCGGTTCATGACGGCGTGCGAGGCCCCGACGCCCCGCCTACGCCGTGCGGAAGAAGTGGTCGTAGGCCATCTTCGAATCCGGCTCATATTGCAGCCGGAAGCCGACGATGCGCTGCGCCCAGGCCTTCTGGCTGTCGATCACCTTCTTGAACACCGGATCGGTGGAAAGGTTGGCGATCACCACGTCCCACGCCTTCAGCTGCGCCTCCAGCACCGGCTTGGGTGTTGGGATCACCTTCACGCCGCGCGCCTTGATGGCCTCGAGATCCTTCGAGTAGCGGTCCTGCGCCTTCCACATCATGGTGGAGGAGGTGGCATCCGCCGCTGCCTTGATGATCTCCTGCACGTCCTTCGGCATGGCGTCGAACTTGGTCTTGTTGAACAGCACCTCGAAGCATTCCAGCGCCTGGTGGTAGCTCTGGATCATGTAGACCTTGGCGACATCGGGGAAGCCGAGCACCAGGTCGGAGGAGGGGTTGTTGAACTCGGCGCCCTCCAAGAGGCCGCGGTCGATGGCGGGCACGATCTCGCCGCCGGGCACGATCGTCACCGCCGCCCCGAGTTCCTTGAACAGGTCGGCACCGAGGCCCACCGTGCGGTATTTCATGCCCTTCATCTGGTCGATGCTGGAGATCTCGGCCTTGAACCAGCCGAGCGGCTGGCTCGGCATCGGCCCGGTGAGCATGCCGACCACGTTGAGCTTCAGCGTGTTCTGCACGAGGTCGTCATAGAGCTCCTGCCCGCCGCCATAGCGGATCCAGCCCAGCAGCTCGTCGGCGTCCCAGCCGAAGGCCGGGGCGGTGCCGAACAGCGAGAACGCCTTGTTCTTACCGTACCAATAGGCGGCGACGCCGTGGCCGCCGTCGAGGATGCCGGCCGACACCGCGTCGAGCATCTGAAAGGCCGGCACCACCGCGCCGGCCGGCAGCAGGTCGAGCTCGACCCGGCCGCCGGCCATCGCGTTCACCCGCTTGACGAAGTCGCCGGCGAACTCGTGGAAGATGTCCTTGTTCGGCCAGGTCGACTGGAATTTCAGCTTGATCGGCGCCTGCGCATGCACGGCGGGGGCGGCGACCGCCGCGGCGCCGGCGACGGCAGCACCGGCGATGAAGCGGCGGCGGGACGGGACGTTATCGGCCTGCGTGTCGGCGTGAGCGCGCACGTCTACGCTCTTCCCTGACGTAACGGTCATGGGCGGTTCCTCCTGTGGCGTTTCCTCCGCGGGCTTGCGCCCGCCGGGCGGCGCTTTGCGCGCTCTGGCCCGATGTGCCAGCAGACGATGACGAAAGGGCAAGCGCAAGCGCTAATTGTGCCGCTCCCTGCCAATTCGGCTGATACGAAAGTCGTAACTCCCGGCGTTTGCCGCCGCTTTTCCGCCACAGCCGTCATCGGCGTGTCATCGACGGCCGCTTTGAAGACCGCAGGCGGGCTTCCCCGCGTCAGGATGAGGATCCTCCCATGCGCTCGACTCTGATGGCCGGCGTCTGCCTTGCCATGCTTGCGTCCGCCGGTGTCGCCTCGGCGCAAAACGCGCCCGAAAGCTTCAACCGCATCGCCACCTTCCATGTGGTGGACAATCTGCCGGCCGGTGCCGACGCCGCGAAATCCACCGCCGCCGAGATCATCACCGTGACCGAAGACGGCAACACGCTGATCTATAGCGACAGCCCCGGCAAGCGCATCGGCTTCATCGACATCACCGATCCGGCGGCGCCGAAGCCTGCCGGCACGGTGGCGCTCGACGGCGAGCCGACCACGACGGTGGTGATCGGCGGCAAGGCCTATGTCGGCGTCAACACCTCGGAATCGAAGAGCAACCCGTCGGGTCACCTCGCCGTGGTCGACATCGCCTCCCGCAAGGTCGAGGACAAGGTCGACCTCGGCGGCCAACCGGATTCGGTCACCAAGAGCCCGGATGGCCGCTTCCTCGCCATCGCGATCGAGAACGAGCGCGACGAGGACGTCAATGACGGCGCCATTCCGCAGATGCCGGCCGGTAACCTCACCACGTTCGAGGTGAAGGACGGCCGCGTCGTCGATGCCTCGAAGAAGGTCATCGACCTGACCGGCCTCGCCGCCGTCGCGCCGGAAGATCCCGAGCCGGAATATGTCGACATCAACTCCCGCAACGAGGTGGTCGTCACCCTGCAGGAGAACAACCACATCGTGGTGGTCGATCTGCCCACCGGCAAGGTCACGGCGCATTTCTCCGCCGGCACTGTCGATCTCGACAGGATCGACACCAAGAAGGACGGCGTGATCGACCTCTCCGGCAAGATGACGGCGGTTCCGCGCGAGCCGGACACCGTGCAGTGGATCGACGACAACCGTTTCGTCATCGCCAATGAAGGCGACTGGAAGGGCGGCACGCGCGGCTTCAGCATCTTCGACAAGACCGGCAAGCTGCTGTTCGAATCCGGCACCGCGCCCGAATACGAGGCGGTGCGCCTCGGCCACTATCCCGAGAAGCGCAACAAGAAGGGCATCGAGATGGAGGGCGCGGAAGTCGCGACCTTCGGCGGCGAAAAGCTGATCTTCGCCGGTTCCGAGCGCGCCTCGATCATCTTCGTGTATCGTGACAAGGGCGGTGCCGAAGCGCCTGAACTGCTTCAGGTTCTGCCCGGCGGCGTCGGGCCGGAGGGCCTGCTTGCCATCCCCGCGCGCAACCTGTTCGTCACCGCCAGCGAGACCGACAACCGCGAGGATGGCGGCATCGGCTCGGTGGTCACGCTCTACCAGCGCGCGCCCGGCGCCCCGAGCTACCCGACCATCGTCTCCGGCGACGACAAGAACGGCCTGCCGATCTGGTGGGGGGCGCTCTCGGGCTTCGCCGCCGATCCGAAGGACGCCGGCAAGCTCTATGCGGTCACCGACAGCTTCTATGCGCAGGGTCGCATCCTCACCATCGACGCGACGCAGAAGCCGGCCCGGATCACCGCCGCCACCGTGGTGACGAAGGACGGCCAGCCGGCCAAGGGCCTCGACCTCGAAGGCATCGCCATCCGTCCGGAAGGCGGCTTCTGGCTCGCCTCCGAAGGCAATCCCGAGAAGAAGGAAAACCCGACGCAGAACCTGCTCATCCGGGTGAATGCCGATGGCTCCATCGCCGAGGAGATCACCCTGCCGCAGGCGCTCGCCGCGCAGGCGACCCGCTTCGGCTTCGAGGGCGTGGCGGTCACCGGCTCCGGCACTGAGGAGACCGTGTGGATCGGCGTGCAGCGCGAGTGGAAGGACGATCCCAAGGGCTTCGTAAAGCTGATCGCCTACAATCCGGCGGTGAAGAGCTTCGGCTATGTCCACTATCCGCTGGAGAAGTCGGAGAAGGGTTGGGTCGGCATTTCCGAGCTCACCGCCCACAAGGACGGCCTGATCGTCATCGAGCGCGACAACCTTGTCGGCCCGGCCGCCAAGCTGAAGAAGCTGTATTTCGTGTCGCTCAAGGACGTCGTGCCGGCAGCGATCGGCAGCGAGGCCAAGCCGCCGGTGCTCGCCAAGACCGAGGTGAAGGACCTGTTGCCGCTGCTCGCCGCGCCCAAGGGCTATGTGCTCGACAAGGTGGAGAGCTTCGCCATCGACGCCGCCGGCAACGGCTTCATCGTCACCGACAATGACGGCATTGACGGCTCCTCCGGCGAGACCCAGTTCATCCCGCTCGGCGCGATCAACTGACGCCGCACGCGCGGCCTCCGAACCAACCCGACAGGCGAGGGCGCCCCGCAAGCGCGCCCTTTGCTTTGTTGGCGCGAATAAGGGGCTCCGGCACCCGTTCCCCGCCGATAGAGCGACCACGCTCCCTCTCCCCAATGGGGGAGCGATGGGGTGAGGGGGACAACGCTCCAAGGCTCCGCAGCGCGCGCCCACACACCGACCCGCTACGCGGGCCACCTCTCCTCCTCGGGGAGAGGGAGGCCCGAAACTGGCTATGCGCCATGACGTCTCCCACCGCCACGCGGCAACTCCCTCTCCCCGAGGGGCAGAGGTGTGGGGTGAGGGGGGACAACGCTCCCAGACATTGAAGCGGCCCTTCCCTTCCCAAGGCGATCCGATATAATGACTGACCGGTCAGTCATTATGAGGTGCCGCCGTGACCGACGCTGCGAACCCGCCGACGAAGAGGCCGCCGCGGCCCCGCCCGGACGCCGAGGCGCGCCGCCGCGCCATCCTCGATGCGGCGTTGGAAGTCTTCGCCGAACACGGCTTCACCGGCGCGCGGATGGAGGACGTCGCCCGCCGCGCCGGCATCGCCAAGGGCACGCTCTATCTCTACTTCAAGGACAAGACCGCGCTGTTCGAAGGACTGGTGCACGATGCCGCCGATCCGATCCTCGGCAGGCTGGAGCGCGACTTCGCCGGGTTCGAGGGCTCGACCCGCGATTTCCTCGTGCATCTGTTCCACCACATCGAGACGGAGGCCGTCGCCACGCCGCGCCGCCACATCGTCCGGCTGATGCTGGCGGAAGGCGAGCGCTTCCCGGCCATAACCGATTTTTATTATCGCGAGGTGGTGGAGCGCGGGCTCGGCCTTTTGCGGGCGATCAATGCGCGCGCGCTCGAACGCGGCGAGATCACCTCCGACGCCGCGCTGCGATTCCCGCAACTGCTCGTCGCGCCGGTTCTTGTGGCGGCGGTGTGGGACGGGCTGTTCGGCCGCAACGAGCCGCTCGACGCGCGCGGCATGTTCCTGGCGCATGCGGAGATCGTCATGCGCGGCCTGGGGTGGAGGGACCTATGAGACGCGTCGTACCCCTGCTGCCACTGCTTCTGGCGCTGGCAGGCTGCGTCGACGCCGGCCCGCCGCGCTATCAGGGCTATGCGGAGGCCGAGATGCTGTTCGTCGGGCCGGAGGAGGCCGGTCGCGTCACGGCCCTCGAGGTCGACGAGGGCGACCGCGTCACCGCCGGCCAGAAGCTGTTCGAGATCGACCCTGCCCTCCAGCAGGCCGATGTCGACGCCGCCAGGGCGAGCCTTGAGCAGGCGCGCGCGCAGCTCGCCAATCTCAAGGCGGCGGCGCAGCGGCCGGAGGAAGTCGAGGTGCTGGAGGCCGGCCGCCGCCGTGCCGCCGCGGCGCTCGATTTGTCGCGCATCGAGCTCGACCGGCAGAAGGACCTCTACGCCAAGGCGGTCGGCTCCAAGGCGGCGCTCGACACCGCGCAGCATACGTTCGACCAGAACCAGGCCGCGCTCGACGAGATCGGCAAGCAGATCGAGGTCGCAAAGATGGGCTCGCGCGAGATGCAGATCGCCGCCGCCGAGCGGCAGGTCGATTCGGCTCAGGCCAATCTCGTCACCGCGCAGACCCGGCTCGACCGCCGCACGCTCGCCGCCCCC
The DNA here is from genome assembly GCF_031456575.1 of Ancylobacter sp. 3268. Classification (NCBI taxonomy): domain Bacteria; kingdom Pseudomonadati; phylum Pseudomonadota; class Alphaproteobacteria; order Hyphomicrobiales; family Xanthobacteraceae; genus Ancylobacter; species Ancylobacter sp. 3268. Next base: position 471,002 of record NZ_JAVDUX010000001.1, on the reverse strand, counting down.
GCCGCCGGATCGGTGGAGACGGTATATTTCCGCCCCGGCGAGTTGGTGCCGGTCGGGCGGCCGGTGCTCTCCCTGCTGCCGCCGGAGCTGATCAAGATGCGGTTCTTCGTGCCGGAGCCGGATCTCGCCCGCTTCCGCCTCGGCGCGCGCGTCACCGTCCATTGCGACGGCTGCGCCGGCAGCGTGACGGCCACGGTCAGCTACATCGCCGCCGAGGCGGAGTATACCCCGCCGGTGATCTACAGCCTCGACGAGCGCTCCAAGCTGGTGTTCCTGCTGGAGGCCAAGCCCGACGACCCCTTGAGGCTGCGCCCCGGCAAGCCGATCACCGTCGAGCTCGCGCCGTGAGCGAGCGTGCCGGCCCGCTCCCCGACACCGCCTACGCCATCGAGGTCGAGGGGCTGTCGAAGGCGTTCGGCGACCGGGTGGTGGTGCGCAACCTCACCATGCGGGTAAAGAAGGGGCAGATCTACGGCTTCCTCGGGCCGAACGGCTCCGGCAAGACCACCACCATCCGCATGTTGTGCGGCCTACTGACGCCGGATTCCGGCCGCGGCACCTGCCTCGGCATGAACATCCTGACGCAGGCGCGGGCGATCCGCCGCCATGTCGGCTACATGACGCAGCGCTTCAGCCTCTATGCCGACCTGTCGGTGCGGGAGAACCTGGAGTTCGTCGCCCGCGTCTATGGCGTGCCGGATCCAGTGGGAGCGGCGACGGCAGCGGTGGAGCGGCTCGGCCTTGCCGGGCGCGACAGGCAGCTTGCCGGCTCGCTGTCGGGCGGCTGGAAGCAGCGGCTGGCGCTGGGCGCCTGCATCCTGCCCTCGCCGGACCTGCTGCTGCTCGACGAGCCGACCGCCGGCGTCGATCCCAAGGCGCGCCGCGAATTCTGGGCGCAGATCCACGAGCTCGCCGCCGAGGGCCTCACCGTGCTGGTCTCCACCCATTACATGGACGAGGCCGAGCGCTGCCACGAGATCGCGTACATCGCCTATGGCGAGCTGCTGGCGCAGGGCACGGTGGAAGAGGTGGTCGCCGGCGCCGGCCTGTTCACCTGGAGCGTCGCGGGCGGCGATCCGGCACCGCTGGCACGCGAGCTCAGCGAACGGCCGGGCGTCGACATGGTGGCGCCCTTCGGCGCCAGCGTGCATGTCGGCGGCCATGACGCCGCGGCGCTGGAGGCGGCCATCGCCCCGTTCCGCGAACGGCCGGGCCTTAGCTGGCGGCGCGACGAGCCGACGCTGGAGGATGTGTTCATCGACCTGATGAACCGGTCCAAGGACAATTTCCGATGAGCGGGGCGGTGGGCGGCGCGGTGGGCGGCTTCCTGCGCCGGGTCGGCGCGATGATGCGCAAGGAGTTCCTGCAGCTGCTGCGCGACCGCGTCTCCTTCGCCACCATGATCTCGATCCCGCTCTTGCAGCTGGTGCTGTTCGGCTACGCCATCAACACCACGCCGCGCCATCTGCCGACCGCGGTGCTCGCCTATGAGGATACCTCGCTCTCCCGCTCCATCCTCGCCGCCATCGAGAACACCAAATATTTCGCGGTGGTGAGCCATCCGGGAAGCGCCGCCGAGGCCGATCACCAGATGCTCGCCGGCGAAGTGTCCTTCATCGTCGAGATCCCCGCCGGCTTCGAGCGGGCGGTACGGCGCGGCGAGAGCCCCTCCATGCTGGTCGCCGCCGACGCCACCGATCCCGTCGCCTCCGGCAGCGCCGTGGCGGCGTTGCGGGCGCTGGTCGAGACCGCGGTGAAGCGCGAGCGCTTCGCGGTGGAGGGCGGGCCGGAAGGCTCGGGGCTGGAGAGCGCGCCGCCGGCGTTCCAGATCATCACCCATGCCCGCTACAACCCGGCGGCGGTGACGCAGCTCAACATCGTGCCCGGCCTGCTCGGCACCATCCTCACCATGACCATGCTGATCTTCACCGCGCTGTCGGTGACGCGCGAGATCGAGCGCGGCACTATGGAGACGCTGCTCGCCATGCCGATCCGCCCGGTGGAGGTGATGCTCGGCAAGATCGCGCCCTATGTGCTGGTGGGGGCGGGGCAGGCGCTGATGATCGTCGGCGCCGGGCTCTATCTGTTCCGCGTGCCGATGATCGGCTCGCCCGGGCTTTTGACGCTGCTGACCGTGCTGTTCATCGTCGCCAACCTGTCGATCGGCTACACCTTCTCGACGCTGGCGCAGAACCAGCTGCAGGCGGTGCAGATGACCTTCATGTACTTCCTGCCCAACATCCTGCTCTCCGGCTTCATGTTCCCCTTCGCCGGCATGCCGCTCTGGGCGCAATATCTCGCCGAGACCATGCCGCTGACGCACTATCTGCGCATGGTGCGCGGCATCATGCTGAAGGGGGCGGAGGTGAGCGACCTGTCGCGCGACATCGTGGCGCTGGGGGCGATCATGCTGGTGGCGATGTTCATCGCCGTGCGCCGGTTCCGGCAGACGCTGGATTGAGGCAGTGTGGTTGCCGGTGGCGCCGGTCTTCCGTCACGGCCGGTTCATATGGCCGGCCTAACGGAGTATCGGCGGGGGCGTTTCGGGGGGCGGCATGGAGAGCGAGGCTTCCGGCACACGGCTGGCGGGGTCTGCCAGGCGGGTGCAGGACTATATCGACGAGACGCCGCTCTGGGCCGACGGCACCCCGGTCGGCTTCGCGCCGATGACGACGATGCAGTGGCGCATCTGGTGGCTCGCCGCCTTCGGCAAGTTCTTCGAGGGGCTGGTGGTGTTCATGACCGCCGTCGCCCTGCCGCTCATCGCCGTCGAGTTCGACATGAGCGCGACCCAGCACGGCATCGTCGGGGCGGCCTCGCTGGCCGGCATCCTGGTCGGGGCGCTGGCGCTGGGGGGCCTGTCGGATACGTTCGGCCGCAAGTTCATGTTCGTGGTCGAGATGATCATCTTCATGATCTTCCTGGTGCTGCTGGCGCTCAGCCCCAGCTATCCCTGGCTGGTGGTGTTCCTGTTCGGGGTCGGGGTCGCGCTGGGCTGCGACTATCCCACGGCGCACCTCATCATTTCCGAGAGCATTCCCAGCAGCGCCCGCGGCCGGCTGGTGCTCGGCGCCTTCGGCTTCCAGGCGCTCGGCGCGCTGGCGGGCAGCGGCGTCGGCTACATCGTGCTGGTCAACCTGCCGGAGATCTCCGCCTGGCGCTGGATGTATGCCTCGGCCATCCTGCCCGCCGCCCTGGTCACCCTCGGGCGCTTCTACATCACCGAGAGCGCTCCCTGGCTCTTCGCGCATGGCCGCTTCGACGAGGCCGAGCGGGAGGCGGCGAAGCTGCTCAGGCGCGCTCCGGCCTATCCGCACGAGATCAAGCTGGCCCGCGGCAACCGTCAGGCGCGCCGCCATGCGTCCGAGACCGGCTGGTCGGCGCTGTTCAGCGCCAGGAACCGGCGTGCGACCCTCCTCGCCTCGGTGCCGTGGTTCCTTCAGGATCTGGGCACCTATGGCATCGGCCTGTTCACCCCGACCATCCTGGCCGCGGCGCTCGGCCATGCCGCCTCGCAGGCGCACGACATCACCGACCTCATCGCCAACCAGATCCTGGCGGCGGAGGGCGCGGCATTGATCGATGCGCTGCTGATCGTCGGCATCGTCGGGGCGGTGGCGCTGTCGGACCGGGTCGGTCGCATTCCGCTGCAGGCGCTGGGCTTCGTCGGCTGCGCCGCCGGGCTGCTGCTGGCGGCGTTCTCGACGCATTATGCCGACCCGGTACGGACCGCGCTGATCTTTGCCGGTTTCATGCTGTTCAACTTCATGACCAATATCGGCCCCAACGCCCAGACCTACCTGCTTGCCGGCGAGGTGTTCCCCACGCATGTGCGGGGCAGGGGCGCGGGCTTTGCGGCGGCGTTCGGCAAGATCGGCGCGGTCCTCACCGCTTTCCTGTTTCCGATTCTGCTGGCCGGGATCGGCACCACCTATCTGCTCTACGGCCTTGCCGGCACCTCGCTGCTCGGCGCGGTGGTCACCTGGCGGTTCCGCATCGAAACCAAGGGGGTCAATCTCGACCGGGTGCACGAGCGCGCCGTCGATGCCGAGCTCGACGCCGCCGCGGGCATAGGGCGCGAGGCGGCCTGAAGTTCTCACGTCGATTCAACGGCCCCGATGCAAAAGGGCGCGGCTTTCGCCGCGCCCTTTCATATTTCCGACGATGAGGACGTCGATCAGAAGTCCATGCCGCACCCGAAGCCGGGCTTGCCCGGCTTCGGCGCTCGACCGCCGGGGCGGTCGGACCTTGATCAGAAATCCATGCCGCCCATGCCGCCCATGCCGCCGCCCGGCATGGCCGGAGCCGCGCCGGCCTTCTTGGGCAGCTCGGCGATCATGGCTTCGGTGGTGATCAGCAGCGAGGCCACCGACGCGGCGTTCTGGATCGCCGAGCGCAGCACCTTGGCCGGGTCGATCACGCCGGCCTTGTACATGTCGACATATTCGCCGGTCTGGGCGTTGAAGCCGTAGGCGTAAGTGTCCTTCTCCAGGATGCGGCCGACGATCAGCGAGCCGTCCTCGCCGGCGTTGGACGCGATCTGGCGGGCCGGGTACTGGACGGCCTTGCGGACGATCTCAACGCCGGTCTTCTGGTCGGCATTGGCGGTGGCGACGCCGTCGAGCGCCTTGATGGCGCGGAGCAGGGCGACGCCGCCGCCCGGCAGGACGCCTTCCTCGACGGCCGCACGGGTGGCGTGCAGGGCGTCGTCGACGCGGTCCTTCTTCTCCTTCACCTCGATCTCGGTGGCGCCGCCGACGCGGATCACCGCGACGCCGCCGGCGAGCTTGGCCAGGCGCTCCTGCAGCTTCTCGCGGTCGTAGTCCGAGGTGGTCTCCTCGATCTGCGCCTTGATCTGCGCGACGCGGGCGTCGATGTCGGCCTTGGCGCCGTTGCCGTCGACGATCGTGGTGTTCTCCTTCTCGATCACCACCTTCTTGGCGCGGCCGAGCATGTCGAGGGTCACGGTGTCGAGCTTGATGCCGAGATCGTCGGAGATCGCGGTGCCGCCGGTCAGCACGGCGATGTCCTGCAGCATGGCCTTGCGGCGGTCGCCGAAGCCCGGCGCCTTCACCGCCGCGACCTTCAGGCCGCCGCGCAGCTTGTTGACGACGAGGGTCGCGAGGGCTTCACCCTCGATGTCCTCGGCGATGATCAGCAGCGGCTTGGAGGTCTGCACGACGGCTTCGAGGACCGGCAGCAGCTCCTGGAGGCCCGAGAGCTTCTTCTCGTGGATGAGGATGTAGGGATCCTCGAACTCCACGCGCATCTTCTCGGCATTGGTGATGAAATAGGGGGAGAGATAGCCGCGGTCGAACTGCATGCCTTCGACGACGTCGAGCTCGGTCTCGGCGGTCTTGGCTTCCTCGACGGTGATCACGCCCTCATTGCCGACCTTCTGCATCGCCTCGGCGAGGAACTTGCCGACTTCGGCGTCGCCATTGGCGGAGATGGTGCCGACCTGGGCGATCTCGTCGTTGGAGGTGACCTTCTTGGCGTTCTTCTTGATGTCCGCCACGATGGCCTCGACCGCGAGGTCGATGCCGCGCTTCAGGTCCATCGGGTTCATGCCGGCGGCCACCGACTTGGCGCCTTCACGCACGATCGCCTGGGCGAGCACGGTGGCGGTGGTGGTGCCGTCGCCGGCGAGGTCGTTGGACTTCGAGGCCACTTCGCGCACCATCTGGGCGCCCATGTTCTCGAACTTGTCCTCGAGCTCGATTTCCTTGGCGACCGTCACGCCGTCCTTGGTGATGCGCGGGGCGCCGAAGCTCTTCTCGATGACGACGTTGCGGCCCTTGGGGCCCAGCGTCACCTTCACCGCATTGGCGAGGATGTCGACGCCGCGCAGCATCTTGTCGCGCGCATCGCCGGAGAACTTTACTTCCTTGGCAGACATGTCCTGAAACTCCGAGTGTCGTGTGTCGTTCGCGGTTCGGGAGCCGAGGGGGCGGCGTAGGCCGCGCGGCGCTCAGCGGAGCGCCGGGCTCTCGGGCTCCCGGCGGATCACGCGGCCTTCTTGGCCGAGCCGGCGTCCTCGACGATGCCGAGAATGTCGGATTCCTTCATGATGAGGTAGTCGACGCCGTCGAGCTTCACCTCGGTGCCGGACCACTTGCCGAACAGCACGCGGTCGCCGGCCTTCACGTCGAGCGGGACGAGCTTGCCGGCTTCGTCGCGGGCGCCGGGGCCGACGGCGACGATCTCGCCCTGGGAGGGCTTTTCCTTGGCGCTGTCGGGGATGATGATGCCGCCGGCGGTCTTCTCTTCCGCATCGACACGCTTGACCACCACGCGGTCATGCAGGGGACGGAACTTCATCGGTTCTCTCCAGAAAGTCTTGAACGGGCGGTGAATTTGCCGAACGACGCCGGTTCGGGCCCGCCAGGCGCAACCCGACCCGTGCATCGTCGGCGACCATCTAGGAGGCTGCCGCTACGCGCGCAAGGGGGAGAGGGCAAAAATCTGGCAGTCCAGGCAAGAGAGTGCCAGCGCCGGGACGGCGCCCTTGTCAGCACTCTGTCGCATATGCTGCCAATGCATTGATATTGAACACTAAATTCAAATTATGCTCTTGCGGCGCCCGTCGGCCGCGCTCATCATCTTCCGTGCATGTTCGCGAAAGGAGGTTCCGCATGGCATCCGATGCTGCGCCGGTCTCGGCGGATTTCAGCCGGCAGATGAGCGGCTACGGCCTGACCACCGCTCATATTCTCTATCGCATGCCCGATCATCGCTCGCTGCTGCAGACCTATCTCTGGCAGCGCTACGATTTGTTTCCGCATTTCCCCGAGCTGCAGCGCTTTCTCGACTTCTGGGCGCGCGAGCTCGAAGGGCCGCTGCATTCGGTGACGGTGAGCCATTCCCGGCTGATCACGCCGACGGAGCTGCGCGCGGTAGATGGGATTTTCCGGCTCAACTGACCCATCGGCACCCGGCCTGACGGCGGGATGATCAGCAGAATGCCCTCTCATTGCCGCTTTCCACGTGTTAAGAGGTCCCCTGAAACACGGTGCCTTCGGGCGCTTGGGGATGTCTAAGGCATTTGGTCGGGCTGGTGGATCATCGTTCTCCGCGCACGTCGGAGCTGCTCAGTGCTCTCGCGACGGCCCATTCCGCCGATCGCATCGGCGTGGGGGAGGTGGTGCACGCGCTGCGCAACCGCGCCTTCGGCCTGTCGATTCTGTTGCTCGGCCTGCCGAACTGCCTGCCGATGCCGCCGGGCATCCCGGTGATCTGCGGCCTGCTGCTCTGCCTCGTCGGCGTGCAGATGACCATGGGCCGCGACGAGCTCTGGCTGCCGGGCTGGATCGCCCGGCGCACCTTCTCGCGTGCGCTGCTGGAGAAGATCGTCAACGGCGCCCTGCCATGGGTGCGCCGTTTCGAGGGTTATTCGCGCCCCCGCCTGCATTATTTCTCCAACGCCTCCGCCCGGCTGGTGCTGGGCATGCTGGTGGTGCTGCTGGGGCTGCTGCTGCTGCTGCCGATCCCGATCTTCGGCAATCTGCCGCCCGGCATCGCGGTGTGCATTCTCGGCCTCGGCCTGGTGGAACGCGACGGCATCTTCATCTGCGCCGGCATCGTCGCCACGGCGATCAGCGCCGGGGTCATGGGCCTGCTGACCTGGATGCTCTATCAGGGCGCGCTCGCGGTCATCTGAGCGCGCCCGGCCATTGCCGGCCGGCCTTCGGCCCAGCGTCCGGCTCAGCCCGGCGGATCGACCTTCACACCTTTCGGCCCGACCTCGATCTGCAGCGTGTTCTGGTCGCGCTGATAGGCCTGATAGGCGAAGATGCCGGCAACCACCGCCAGCACGGCGATGACGGCGTAGAGTACGGGTCGGTTCATTTCATTCCCTTGTCGGATGGCGGAACGGCCTTGAGTCGAGCCGTGCGCACCCCATGGCGAGCGGTGATCGAACGCCGGCAGGTACCATCGGGTTCCATCGCCGCCCGACGCCGCTACCGCAGCGTCGGCCCGCGCCATCTCTGCGGCACCTCGCCGCCTTCCGCAGCGACCGATCCGGCCAGCGCCCCTCGTCACCCCTCTTTTCTCTGCGATCCGGCAAGCAAACCCTGCGTCATATCGTGGGAAAGAACGCCCGGTCGCCGACGCCGTGCGGCGTTCGTCTCCGCTCATACCGAGGTTTATTTGCCGGTGACCAAAGGTATGTCACGAAATAATCGTACGTATAAGTCGAACCCACTCAATGAACACTTGGCTTTTGAACTGTCAAAAAGTTTAATTTTGCCAGTATTCCCTCCGTGGTATTTTGTGTACGGTTGTGAAACGTCGCATGAATATCAGATAACACCTGACCATTCGTAAGGTTTTGCCTCTGGTCGGGGTGTGTCAGGCGGTCTCAGGGGGGCCGTCCGGTAGCGTGCGGAGCATCATGAACGGGCGGCGCCGGAAGCGTCCCGTCCCAAGCGGCCGGAACAAGAGCCGTGGATTTCAGCATTCAGGTCGAGGAAAATAATCATGCAAGCCACGGTTAAGACGCCGCGTCCCTGGGAGCCCTGGGTTCAGCTGGGCTGCGGCGTCATCTGCATGGCGATGATCGCCAATCTTCAATATGGCTGGACGCTGTTCGTCGATCCGATCGACGCCAAGCACCAGTGGGGCCGGGCGGCCATCCAGCTCGCCTTCACCCTTTTCGTGCTCACCGAGACCTGGCTGGTTCCCGTCGAGGCGTGGTTCGTCGATCGCTATGGCCCGCGCGTCGTCATCCTGTTCGGCGGCGTGACCATCGCGTTGGCGTGGATCGTGAACTCCTACGCCACCTCGCTGCCGCTGCTGTATCTCGGCTCGATTCTCGGCGGCATTGGCTCGGGCGCGGTGTACGGCACCTGCGTCGGCAATGCGCTGAAGTGGTTTCCCTATCGCCGCGGCCTTGCCGCCGGCGCCACCGCGGCCGGCTTCGGGGCCGGTGCGGCGCTCACCGTGGTGCCGATCGCCGCGATGATCGCCTCGCATGGTTATGAGGCGGCCTTCTTCTGGTTCGGCCTCGGCCAGGGCGCCGTCGTGGTCGTGATGTCGGCTTTCCTCTATTCGCCGAAGTCGAAGATCGCGCCGCCCAAGAAGCCCAGCCACCTGCCGCAGAGCAAGGTCGACTACAAGCCGGCGCAGACCATCTCCAAGCCGGTGTTCTGGCTGCTCTATCTCATGTTCGTCATGGTGGCGTCCGGCGGCCTGATGGCGGCGGCGCAGATCGGCCCGATCGCGCATGATTTCGGCGTCGCCAACGTCCCGGTCAACCTGCTCGGCCTGCAGGCGGCGGCGCTCACGCTGGCGATTTCGCTGGACCGCATCTTCGACGGCTTCGGGCGGCCGCTGTTCGGCTTCATCTCCGACCAGATCGGCCGAGAGAACACCATGTTCATCGCCTTCGGCACCGCGGCCGCGGCGCTGCTGATGCTGGTGTTCCACGGCGCGAACCCGCTGGTGTTCGTGCTGGCGACCGCGGTGTTCTTCGGCGTGTTCGGCGAGATCTACTCGCTGTTCCCCGCGACCGCCGGCGACACCTTCGGCTCCAAGTTCGCGGCCACCAATGCCGGCATGCTCTACACCGCCAAGGGCACGGCCGCCCTGCTGGTGCCGATCGCCAGCATCGTGGCGGCCACCTATGGCTGGTATGCGGTGTTCGCCATCGCGGTGGGCCTGAATGCGACCGCGGCGTTCCTCGCTTTGTTCGTGCTGAAGCCGCTGCGCGGCCGCTTCATCGCCAACAGCGCCGTCGAGGCGACGGTGAACGACGCCGCGCCGGTGAGCGGCCAGCACGCCCACTGAGCCTCTGCGGCCAAACGATCGAGGCGCGCCGTCCCCGGGGATGGCGCGCCTTTTTGTTTTGAGCCGGAACGGGTCGGCGATCGGCGGCGCCGGCGAAGGGACGATCAGTCGGCGACCAGCGGGCCGTAGAGTTCGGGCCGCCGGTCGGCGAGATGCCGGTTGGCCGCGCGCGCGGCCCTGAGCGCCGCCGGGTCGAGATCGGCGAAGATCAGCCCATCCTCGTTGCCGGCGATCACCAGATGGCCGCCGGTCGGCTCGCCGACGCAGCTCATGCCGAGATAGTCGAGCTCGCCTTCCGATCCGATGCGGTTGGCATAGGCGACATAGACGAGGTTCTCGAAGGCGCGGGCCGGCACCACCACGTTCGAGACGCCGACGAACGGCTTCATATTGGCGGTCGGCACCAGGATCACGTCGGCACCGGCGAGCGCCAAGGCCCGCGCCGCCTCCGGAAACTCGATGTCGTAGCAGATCAGCAGGCCCACCTTCAGCCCGGCGATCTCGGCGACCTCCCCGAGGCCATCGCCGGCCGCGAACATGTCGCGGTCGAGCGAACCGTAGAGATGCGTCTTGCGGTAGGTGAGCCGCACGGCGCCGGTGCGGTCGACCAGCCGCGCCGCATTGTAGATCTCGCCGCCGGGCCCGCGCTCGGGATAGCCATAGGCCAGCGCGATGCCGTGCCGGCGGGCGAGGATGGCGGCATGCCGGGCGGCGGGGCCGTCCGGTGCCTCGGCCCGCGCCTGCAGCGCGGCGCGGCCGATATTGTAGCCGGAGAGGAACATTTCCGGCGCCAGCAGCAGATCGGCGCCGGAGGCGGCGGCGTGCTGCGCCGCCGCGCCGAGGCGGTCGAGATTGGCGGCGGGGTTGCCGTGCCGATCCCCGGCGGTCTGCAGCATGGCGAGGCGCATCAGAGTTCCTTTCGCGCCTTCAGCGCCGTCACCGACAGGCAGAAGATCTCGAACAGCACCTGCGCGGCGGCATGGGGCGTGTTGGAGGTCGGGTCGTATTGTGGCGCCACCTCGACCACGTCGCCGCCCACCACGTCGAGCCCGTTGAGGCCGCGCAGCAGCTCCAGCACCTCACGCGAGGTGAGGCCGCCGATCTCCGGCGTGCCGGTGCCCGGCGCGAAGGCGGGATCGAGGCTGTCGACGTCGAAGGAAACATAGACCGGCCCGTCGCCGAGCACCTGCTTGGCCTTGGCGATGATCGCCGGCACGCCGAGCCCGGTCACCTCCTCGGCATGGATCACCGTCATGCCGCTCTCATAGGAGAACTCCCACAGAAACTCCGCCCCGCCGCGAATGCCGATCTGGATGGTGCGCTCGGGATCGAGCACGCCGTCGAGCACCGCGTTGCGGAACGGCCCGCCATGGTGGAACTTCGCGCCCTCATAGGTGCCCGAGGTGTCGCAATGGGCGTCGATGTGCAGCATGCCGACCGGCCGCTTCTCGCCGACCGCCTTCAGGATCGAGCCGGTGATCGAGTGGTCGCCGCCCACCGAGAGCGGGATCACCCCGGCCGCGACGATCTTCTTGTAGAACGCCTCGATGTCGGCGTGGCAGGCATCGAGGCTGAAGCGCGAGCGGAACGGCACGTCGCCGATATCGGCCACCTTCACCTCGGCGGCGGGCACCATGCCGAGCACATGCTCATAGGGGCCGATGCGCTCGATGGCCCGCACCGCGCGCGGCCCGAGCCGGGCGCCGGCGCGGTTGGTGACGCCGAGGTCCATCGGCACGCCGATCAGCGCCATGTCGAGACCGCCGAAATCGGCGAGTTCCTGCACGTCCGGCCGGTAGGGAGTGTCGAGCAGGGTGGCGGCGCCGGCCCATGGCCAGACCCGCTTCTCGCCGTCCTTGAACTGCAATTCGGCGACGCGCTTGAAAGTGGGGTCGTAGACGACGCCGCCGGCGACGTCGGCATATTTCGCCCGCAATTTCGCGAGCTTGTCCTGGTCCGACATGAGGCCCTCATCGAGAAAGGATGCGGGCAATCTAGCCGGCCCGACGCAAGCCGGGGAGGGGGCGGGGGGCCGTCGCCGCCATTTATCTGTGCGTCCTCAGCCGATGCTCATCAGGCTGGCATTGCCGCCCGCCGCCGCGGTGTTGGTGCTCACCGAGCGCTCCAGCACCAGGAGGTCGAGCGGATAGCTCGCGCCGCGCGCCAGGTCGTCGTGATTCAGCCCATGCACCAGCACGATCGGCCCCTCGCGGGCGGCTATGGCCTCGTTCAGCGCCCGCAGCGCATCGCCGTCGCCCTCGAACAGCACGGCGTCGAACTCTGCCGTGCCGATGTCGTCGGTCGCCGTTACCAGCCGCTTCAGTGCCTCCGGCAGCGCCGGCGGGGTGGCGGTGCCGAGCAGCGCGCGATTTCCCGTCGCCAATGCGGAGCACACCTGCACGGCAAGTCCCGCCTGCGTCTGGGCGAGGCACAGCACCGTGCCGCGCGGCGCGAGTTCATAGGCGTTGCGCTCGCCTACCGGGCCGGGCAGCACGCTCAAAGCCGGCAGAACCGGCGCCTCGAGCACCGCCCCGCACAGCGCCCGCGCCGCCGGATCGTCAATGAAATCCGTCCACAGCCGCGCCGCCTCGGTCGCCGCCGCCGATACCACCGGTCGGCCGGATGCCGGACGCGTCGCCAGCAGTCGGCCGAGATAGAGCGGCCCGCCCGCCTTCGGCCCGGTGCCGGAAAGCCCGTGCCCGCCAAAGGGCTGCACCCCCACCACCGCGCCGATGATGTTGCGGTTCACATAGATGTTTCCGGCCTCGATACGCGCGGTCACCTGCGCGATGGTTTCGTCGATGCGGGTGTGCAGGCCGAAGGTGAGGCCGTAGCCGGTGGCGTTCACCGCCGCGATCAGCGCGCCGATTTCCTCGCGCCGGTAGCGCAGCACATGCAGCACCGGGCCGAACACCTCGCGCGTCAGCGCGGCGATGTCGGCGATCTCGATCAGCGTCGGCGGCACGAAGCTGCCATGGGCGCAGTCCTCCGCCAGCTCCAGCTGTTCCACCGCGTGGCCGGCCCGCCGCATGCGCTCGATATGCGCCTCGATGGTCGCCTGCGCCTCATGGCTGATCACCGGCCCGACATCGGTCGAGAGATGCACGGGATTGCCGATGGCGAGCTCGTGCAGCGCGCCCTTGAGCATGGTCAGGGTCCGGTCGGCGATGTCCTCCTGCAGGCACAATATGCGCAGCGCCGAGCAGCGCTGGCCGGCCGAATCGAAGGCGGAGGCGATCACATCCGCCACCACCTGCTCGGCCAGCGCCGAGGAATCGACGATCATCGCGTTCTGCCCGCCGGTCTCGGCGATCAGCGGGATCGGCTGGCCCTCCGGCGTCAGGCGCCCGGCGAGCTGGCGCTGGATCAGCCGCGCCACCTCGGTCGAGCCGGTGAACATCACGCCGCGGGTGCGGGCATCGCCCACCAGCGCCGCGCCGACATCCCCCGCGCCGGGCAGCATTTGCAGCGCTCCCGCCGGCACCCCGGCCTCGCGCAGCATCTTCACCGCCGCGAAGGCGATCAGCGGCGTCTCCTCCGCCGGCTTGGCCAGCACCGGGTTGCCCGCCGCCAGCGCCGCCGCGACCTGCCCTGTGAAGATCGCCAGGGGGAAGTTCCACGGGCTGATGCACACCACCGGCCCCAGCGGGCGATGCGTGTCGTTGGAGAAGGTTTCGCGCACCTGCGCACCGTAATAGCGCAGGAAGTCGACCGCCTCGCGCACCTCGCCCACCGCATTGGGATAGGACTTGCCGGCCTCGCGCACCACGATGCCGATCAGCTCCGGCATGCGCGCCTCGAGGGCGTCGGCGGCGCGCAACAGGCAGGCAGCCCGCTCCTCCGGCGTGGTGGACTGCCAGATCGGCGCCGCCGCCACCGCCTGCTCCATGGCGCGGGCGCAGATTTCCGGTGTCGCGTCCTCCACCGTGCCGACGAGGTCGCGCCGGTCGGCGGGGTTACGGATCTCCCGCGGAACCCCCTCGACCGGCCCATCGCCCAGCAGCGGCACCGCCTTCAGCGGTTGCGCCGAGCCAGCGAGCAGCGCCGCCGCCAGCGAGGCGAGCCGCTGCTCGTTGGAGAGGTCCAGCCCCTGCGAATTCTTCCGCTCCTCGCCGAACAGCTCGGCCGGCGCGGCGATCTTCGGATGCGGCGCGCCCACCGGCTCGATACGGGCGGCGACCTCGGCCGGCGCCTCGACCAGCTCGTCGATCGGCACGTTCTCGTCGGCGATGCGGTTGACGAAGGAGGAGTTGGCGCCGTTCTCCAATAGCCGCCGCACCAGATAGGCCAGCAGCGTCTCATGCGTGCCGACCGGCGCATAGATGCGGCACGGCCGGTTCAATCTGTCCTTGCCGACCACTTCCTCGTAGAGCGGCTCGCCCATGCCGTGCAGGCACTGGAACTCGTATTGCCCGCCATAATAGTTCGGCCCGGCGAGCTCATGGATGCTAGCGAGCGTCTGCGCGTTATGGGTGGCGAATTGCGGGAACACCGCATCCGCCGCGCCGAGCAGCTTGCGGGCGCAGGCGATATACGAGACGTCGGTGTGCACCTTGCGGGTATAGACCGGGAAGCCCTCCAGCCCGTCCACCTGCGCGCGCTTGATCTCGCTGTCCCAATAGGCGCCCTTCACCAGCCGGATCATCAGCCGGTGACCGGAGCGGCGGGCGAGGTCGATCAGGAAGTCGAGCACATGGGGGCAGCGCTTCTGATAGGCCTGCACCACGAAGCCGATGCCGTTCCAGCCGGCAAGGCTCTCCTCGAAGCACAGCGCCTCCATCAGGTCGAGCGACAGCTCCAGCCGGTCGGCCTCCTCGGCGTCGATGTTGAGGCCGATGTCGTAATGGCGGGCGAGGCGGGCGAGCGAGACCACGCGCGGCAGCAATTCGCCCATCACCCGCTCGTATTTGGCGCGGGAGTAGCGCGGATGCAGCGCCGAGAGCTTGATCGAGATGCCCGGCCCCTCATGGATACCGCGTCCGGCGGAGGCCTTGCCGATGGCGTGGATCGCCTGTTCATAGTCGGCTAAGTACCGCGCCGCATCCGCCGCCGTGGTCGCCGCCTCGCCGAGCATGTCGAAGGAGTAGCGGAAGCCCTTGGCCTCCATGGGGCGCGAGTTCGCCAGTGCCTCCGAGATGGTCTGGCCGGTGACGAACTGCTCGCCCATCATCCGCATGGCGACGTCGACGCCCTTGCGGATCAGCGGCTCGCCGCCGCGGCCGATCAGCCGGGTCAGGGCGCCGGTGAGCCCCGTCTCGCTGGAGGTGGTCGTCAGCTTGCCGGTTAGCACCAGCCCCCAGGTGGCGGCGTTGACGAACAGGGACGGCGAGTGGCCGACATGCGCCTGCCAGTCGCCACGGCCGATCTTGTCGCGGATCAGCGCGTCGCGCGTCGCCCGGTCGGGAATGCGCAGCAGCGCCTCGGCAAGGCACATCAGCGCGACGCCCTCCTGGCTGGAGAGCGCATATTCGTGGATCAGCCTCTCGACCGGCCCCTTCTGCCCCTTCTCGCGTAGCGCGGCGACGAGCGAACGAGCCCGTGCCTTCACGGCCTCGGCGCGGGCGGGAGGCAGCGTCGCGGCCGGCAGCAGCATGGAGACCGCCTCGGTCTCCGGCATGCGGTAGGCGCCGGTGATGCGGGCGCGCAGCACGCTCTGCGGCTTCACCCCGCGCGCGAAGGGCAGGAACGGGCTCTCCGTGTCGGCGGCGTGGGCGAGCGCCTCCGCGTCCGCCGGCTCGGGGTCGATCGGCAGTCCCTGCTCGATGCGCTCGACCATGCCGACCACCGCCTGCTTGAGCAGGGAATGCGGCGTACGCCCCTCGCTCTCGGCGGCAGCCTTCAGCCGCGCGCGCAGCTCCTCGTCGATCTTCAGCCCGATGGTGGTGGTCGCCATGGTTGCCCTCGCCGCATGGGGTGTCGCTGCCTGTCGGATAGCACGGGTTGCACCTTTCTCGCAATGAGGTGCAACCCCGCTTCCCGCCGGGTGGAGCGCGGCGTGAATTGTCCCCATCGTACACCTCACCGGCCTTGCGCGGCGGGCGATCGGGCTTACCTGATTTTGCTGACAGTCATCAGCCAACGGGCCTTGCCATGAGCTCTCCCGCCCTCCATGTGCCGCTCTCCGTGCTCGATCTGTCCTTCATCGTCTCCGGCGGCACCGGGCCGCAGGCGCTGGCCGGCACCATCGATCTCGCCCGCCATGTCGATGGCCTCGGTTACCGGCGTTTCTGGGTGGCCGAGCATCACAACCTGCCCTCGGTCGCCTCCGGCGCGCCGGACATCATGTCCGGCCAAATCCTTGCGGCGACGAAGAAAATCCGCGCCGGCTCCGGCGGCGTCATGTTGCCCAACCATTCGCCGCTTATGGTGGCGGAACGCTTCAAGGTGCTGGAGGGGCTGTATCCCGGCCGCGTCGATCTCGGCCTCGGCCGCGCGCCGGGCACCGACCAGCTCACCGCGCTCGCCCTGCGCCGCCGCCGCGACATCGAGCCTGGCGACGATTTTCTCGAGCGTTTGAAAGAGCTTATCGCGTGGGACACCGGCGGCTGGCCGGACGACCACCCCTTCCGCGCCATCTCGGTGATGCCCATTGACGTGCCGCTGCCGCCGATCTGGCTGCTCGGGTCGTCCGGCTACAGCGCCCGGCTCTCGGCGCAGCTCGGCCTCGGCTTCGCCTTCGCGCACCACTTCGCCACCCATGACGTGCTCGACGCAATGTTGAGCTACCGCAAGGACTTCCGCCCGTCGCCGGAGCTTGCGAAGCCGCATGCGATCCTCGCATTGGCGGTGGTCTGCGCCGACACCGACGCCGAGGCGGAATATCTCGCCGGCAGCATCGACCTCTCGCATCTGCGCCGCCAGCAGGGCGAATACCGGCCGATCCCGTCGCCAGAGGAGGCGGCGGCATTTCCTTATACGGAAGCCGACCGCCGCTTCATCGCCCGCAATCGCGCGCGGGTGCTGGTCGGCGGCCCGGCAAAGGTCGCGCAGGGCCTCGCCCGCTTCGTCGAGACCACGCAGGCGGACGAGCTGATGATCACCACCGCCATCCACGATCTCGCGGCGAAGAAGCGCTCCTACGAGCTGCTGGCGGAGATGGCGGGGGCGGGCGTCCCCGTCTGACGCGCGGTGCGCGTCACCAGCCAGATGCCCAGCGCGATCGGCAGAATGCCAACGATATCAAGGGGCGGCACCGGTTCGCCGAGCAGCAGCCAGCCGAAGAACAGCCCCAGCGGTGGCATGGCGAAATGCAGGCTGGAGGCGGCCGTCGCGCTCGATCTGGTGAGCAGATAGAACCACAGCCCGTAGCCGCCGATCGACACCGCGAAGACGAGGAACCCCAGCCCGATCAGGAAGCCGCGGGTGACGTGCAGGTCGGCGAGGCTCTCCGTCGCCGCCGCGAAGGGCAGCAGCACCAGCGCCCCGGTAAGGCACTGGATGGCGTTGCCGGTCCACACCCCGCCGCGCGGCTTCAGATATTTGAACGCCAGCGTGCCGAAGGCCAGCCCGAGCATGCCGATGCCGATCAGCACGGTGCCGAAGGCATCCTCATGCCCGCCCGCGAGGCGCGAGCGCAGCACGATCACCACGCCGAGCAGCCCCAGCCCCAGCCCGATCCATTTGGTAAGGTTCAGTCTTTCGCCGAGCAGCGGGCCGGCGAGCAGCGCCACCACCAGCGGATTGCAGCTGATGAGCACCGCATTATAGGCCGACGAGGTCATGGTCAGCCCGATCCAGTTCACCCCGAGATAGACGGCGTTGTTGAGCACGCCGCACAGCATCAGCGCCAGCACGTCGCGCCGGCGCATGCTGGCGAGCCGGGAGCGCCCGTCCACCTTGACGGCGAGCGCCATCATGATGCCGCCGGCCAGCGTCAGCCGCACCACCAGCAGGATCAGCGGCGGGCAGTCATTGAGCGCCATCTTGGCGAAGGCGAAGGCCGAGGACCACAGCAGGCAGAACACCAGCACCAGCAGCAGCAGGGAGCGGCCCGACAGCGCGGCGGCGGCCGGCGCGGCGATCTGACCGCTCGAAGAGGTTCCCTGGCTCATTTCTGCGTCCCTCGGCACGCGGCGACATTGGTTCGGCGCGGACCATAGGCGAGGGCGGCGGCATCGGAAAACGAGATGTTCCGATAGGCGCCATTCGGGATGCTTATGGCGATCCCGCCGCATGTCGCCGTTTCTTTACGCTTTCCTTATGCCGCGCCCGTGCATCCGCAATCGAAACCTGACCCGTCTTCGGAGCAGTCTCCCGCGACCCTGCAAACCTTGGGAGCTCTGCCATGGCAGACGTCATTTTTCTCCTTGTCGGCATCGCCGCGCTCGCCGCCCTCGGCGTCTATGCGCGCCTTCTCGCCCGGCTCACGTGAGGCGGCGATCATGATCGAACCAGTCCTCGGGCTCGCCGTGGCCGTCGCGCTCGGCTTCTACCTCGTGGTGACGCTCCTGCGTCCCGAACGTTTCTGAAACGACGGGAGAGAACAACATGACCCTCGTCGGATGGGCGCAGATCGCCGCCCTGTTCCTCGCCGTGCTCCTCACCGTCAAGCCGCTCGGCCTCTACATGGCCCGGGTCTTCGCGGGCGAGCGCACCTTCATGACCCCTGTCCTCGCCCCGGTCGAGAAGGGCTTGTACCGCCTCGCCGGCATCGATGAGACCCGCGAGCAGGGCTGGCTCTCCTACAGCTTGGCTATGCTGGCTTTCTCGGTGATCGGCTTCGTGTCGCTCTACGCGATCATGCGGCTGCAGGATGTGCTGCCCTTGAACCCGCAGGGCTTCCCGGCGGTGCCGCCGGATCTCGCCTTCAATACCGCGGTCAGCTTCCTCACCAACACCAACTGGCAGAACTATGCCGGCGAGACCACGATGAGCCATCTCACCCAGATGGCCGGGCTCACCGTGCACAACTTCACCTCGGCGGCCACGGGCATCGCGCTGGCCATGGCCGTCACCCGTGCCTTCGCCCGCTCCAGGGCGGCGACGCTCGGCAATTTCTGGGTCGATCTCGTCCGCGCCAATCTCTATGTGCTGCTGCCCTTCGCGGTGGTGACCGCGCTCGCCTTCGTCGCCATGGGGCTGCCGCAGACGCTCGATGCCTCGGTCACCGCCACCACGCTGGAAGGCGCGCAGCAGACCATCGCGCTCGGCCCGGTGGCCAGCCAGGAGGCGATCAAGCAGATCGGCACCAATGGCGGCGGCTTCTTCAACGTCAACGCCGCGCATCCGTTCGAGAATCCGACGGCACTGTCGAATTTCCTCAACATCTACGTCATGCTCGCCGTCTCGGCGGCGTTGGTCTACACCTTCGGTCAGATGGTCGGCGACCGGCGCCAGGGCTGGGCGTTCCTCGCCGCCATCGCCGTGCTGCTGATCGCCGGCGTCGGCGCCGTCTATTGGGCGGAGACCTACGGCAACCCGATCCTGACCAGCCTCGGCCTCGATCCGTCCATGGGCAACATGGAGGGCAAGGAGGTGCGCTTCGGCCAGTCGGCCAGCGCTCTCTATGCGGCGGTCACCACCGGCCTGTCGGATGGCGGCGTCAACGCCATGCACGGCTCGTTCACCGGGCTCGGCGGCCTGGTGCCGATGTTCCTCATCCAGCTCGGCGAAGTGCTGCCGGGCGGCACCGGCTCCGGCCTCTACGGCCTCATCGTCTTCGCGCTGCTCGCGGTGTTCGTCGCCGGCCTGATGGTCGGTCGCACGCCGGAATTCCTCGGCAAGAAGATCGAGGGCCGCGAGATGAAATACGCCGTGCTGGCGATCCTCATCCTGCCTCTCGCCATTCTCGGCTTCGCCGCGGTCTCGGCCATGCTGCCCTTCGCGGTGGCGAGCATCGGCACGCCCGGCCCGCACGGCCTGTCGGAGATCCTCTACGCCTTCACCTCGGCGGCGGGTAACAACGGCTCGGCCTTTGGCGGCCTCACCGGCAACACGCCCTGGTACAACACCACCCTCGGCATCGCCATGCTGCTCGGCCGCTTCGCCTATGTCATTCCGGTCATGGCGCTCGCCGGTTCCATCGCCGCCAAGGTGAAGGCACCGACGTCGGCGGGCACCTTTCCCACCCATACGCCGCTGTTCGTCGGCCTGTTGATCGGCATCATCCTGATCCTGGGCGGCCTGCAATTCTTCCCCGCACTCGCCCTCGGGCCGATCGTCGAGCATTTCGCCATGCTCGCCGGCCAGACGTTCTGAAGGTTCCCCAATCATGTCGTCGCAAAAGACGTCTTCCCACGCGCCGGCGGCGCCCGGCCTTTTCGCTCCGGCGATCCTGGGGCCGGCGGTGGTCGCGGCCTTCCGCAAGCTCGATCCGCGCCAGCTGATGCGCAATCCGGTGATCTTCGTCACTGAAGTGGTGGCGGCGCTCGTCACCCTGCTGTTCGTCCGCGATCTCGCCGCCGGCGGCGATGCCGGCTTCTCCGGCCAGATCGCCGCCTGGCTGTGGTTCACCGTGCTGTTTGCCACCTTCGCCGAATCCGTGGCCGAAGGCCGCGGCAAGGCCCAGGCCGACAGCCTGAAGCGGGCTCGCTCCGAACTCTCGGCGCGGCTGAAGCACGAGGGCAGCCGCATCGAGACGGTGCCCGCCGCCACGCTCAAGATCGGCGATGTGGTCATCGTAGAGGCCGGCGAACTGATTCCCGCCGATGGCGAGGTCATCCAGGGCGTCGCCTCGGTGAACGAGAGCGCCATCACCGGCGAATCCGCCCCGGTGATCCGCGAGGCCGGCGGCGACCGTTCCGCCGTCACCGGCGGCACGCAGGTGCTGTCGGACCGGATGCTCATCCGCGTCACCGTGGCGCCGGGCGGCGGCTTCGTCGACCGCATGATCGCGCTGATCGAGGGCGCCAAGCGGCAGAAGACCCCGAACGAGATCGCGTTGTCGATCCTGCTCTCGGGCCTGACGCTGATCTTCCTCATCGCCGTCGTCACCCTGTGGGGCCTCGCCGGCTATTCCGGCACCGTGCTGTCGGTCACCGTGCTTGCCGCGCTCCTGGTGACGCTGATCCCCACCACCATTGGCGGCCTGCTCTCGGCCATCGGCATCGCCGGCATGGACCGGCTGGTGCGCTTCAACGTCATCGCCACCTCCGGCCGCGCGGTGGAGGCGGCGGGCGACGTCGATACGCTGCTGCTGGACAAGACCGGCACCATCACCTTCGGCAACCGCATGGCGACCGACTTCCTGCCGGTGCCTGGCGTCACCGAGAAGGCGCTGGCGGAGGCGGCACTGCTCGCCAGCCTCGCCGACGAGACGCCGGAAGGCCGCTCCATCGTCGCCTTGGCGACGGGCGAATACCGCGTGCCGGCGCCGACCGCGCAGCCCGACGCGGTGATCCCCTTCGCCGCCGAGACCCGCCTGTCGGGCATCGATCTCGGCGCCCGCAAGCTGCGCAAGGGGGCGGTCGATGCGGTGCTGCGCTTTGCCGGCGTCGAGGAGGCGCGGGCACCGGAAGCCTTCCGGGCCGCGGTGGACCGCATCGCCCGCACCGGCGGCACGCCGCTCGCGGTGGCGGAGGGTGACCGGCTGCTCGGCGTGGTGCACCTGAAGGACGTGGTGAAGCCCGGCATCAAGGAGCGCTTCGCGCAGATGCGCGCCATGGGCATCCGCACGGTGATGGTGACCGGCGACAACCCGGTCACCGCCGCCGCCATCGCCTCGGAGGCCGGCGTCGACGACTTCCTCGCCCAGGCGACGCCGGAGGACAAGCTCGCCTATATCCGCAAGGAGCAGGAGGGCGGCCGGCTGATCGCCATGTGCGGCGACGGCACCAATGATGCGCCCGCGCTCGCCCAGGCCGATGTCGGCGTCGCCATGCAGACCGGCACCCAGGCCGCGCGCGAGGCCGCCAATATGGTCGACCTCGATTCCTCGCCCACCAAGCTCATCGAGATCGTCGAGATCGGCAAGCAGTTGCTGATGACGCGCGGCTCGCTGACCACCTTCTCGATCGCCAACGACGTCGCGAAATATTTCGCGATCATCCCTGCGCTGTTCGTCGCCACCTATCCCGGCCTGAACGCGCTCAACATCATGGCGCTGTCCTCGCCGCAGTCGGCGATCCTGTCGGCGGTGATCTTCAATGCGCTGATCATCATCGCGCTGATCCCCCTCGCCCTGAAGGGCATCTCCTACCGGCCGTCCGGGGCCGCCGCGCTGCTGCGGCGCAACCTGCTCGTCTACGGCGTCGGCGGGCTGATCCTTCCCTTCATCGGCATCAAGCTGGTCGACCTCGCCGTCACCGCCCTGCACCTGGTGTGATCATGTTGAAGCATTTTCGTCCTGCGATCGTCCTCACCATACTTCTCACTGCACTGCTCGGGCTCGCCTATCCGCTTGCCATAACCGGCATCGCCAGTGCCGCATTGCCCGGCCAGGCGGGCGGCAGCCTCGTCATGAGAGACGGCACCTTGGTCGGCTCGGCGCTGATCGGGCAGAACTTCGCGTCCGAGCGCTATTTCTGGCCGCGGCCCTCTGCAACCTCGCCGGATCCCTACAATGCCGGCGCCTCCTCCGGCTCCAATCTCGGCCCGACGGCCGCGAAACTGAAGGACCGCGTCGCCGCCGATATCGAGAAGCTGCGTGCCGCCGGGATCGGGGGGGCAGTGCCGGCCGATGCCGTCACCACCTCCGGCTCCGGCCTCGATCCGGACATCTCGCCGGACTTCGCCCGCGCTCAGGTCGCCCGTGTCGCCAAAGCGCGCGGCCTCGATGCCGCGCGGGTCGACGCCCTCGTCGATGGCGTGCTTCAGGGCCGCGAACTCGGCTTCCTCGGCGAGCCGCGGGTCAATGTGCTAAGGCTGAACCTCGCGCTCGACAATCTGAAGAGCTGACGGGATTTCAACGAGATGGCGGCAACGGAGCCCCGTGACGAGGGCAGGCCGGATCCGGATGCGCTCCTGGCGTCGATGCGCCAGGAGACGCGTCTCGACGGCAAGCGCGCGGACGGCCGTGGCCGCCTCACCATCTTTCTCGGCGCCGCTCCGGGCGTGGGCAAGACCTATGCGATGCTCGCCCGCGCCCGCAAGCTGAAGGCCGATATCGTGGTCGGCCTCGCCGAGACCCACGGCCGTTCCGAGACCGCCGAACTGCTTGACGGCCTCGAAATATTGCCGCGCCGGCGGGTGCCCTATAAGGGCCGCGTCATCGAAACCTTCGACCTCGATGCCGCGCTCGCCCGCAAGCCGCGCATCCTCATCCTCGACGAGCTCGCCTCCTCGAACCCGGAAGGCTCCCGCCATCCCAAGCGCTTCCAGGACATCGAGGAACTGCTCGCCGCCGGCATCGACGTCTGGACGGCGCTGAACATCCAGCACCTCGAAAGCCTCGCCGACGTGGTGGCCAACATCACCGGCATCCGCGTGCGCGAGCAGGTGCCGGACACCGTGCTGCAGAAGGCCGACGAGATCATCCTCGTCGACCTGCCGCCGGCCGAGCTGATCGACCGGCTGAAGGAGGGCAAGGTCTATCTGCCGGAGAGCGCACGCCGTGCCTCCGAGCGCTTCTTCCGCCTCGGCAACCTCACCGCGCTGCGCGAGCTCGCCTTGCGCCGTACCGCCGACCGTGTCGATGACGACATGGTCGACTACCTCAAGGGCCACGCCATTGAGGGCGCGTGGGCCTCGGCCGAGCGGCTGCTGGTCTGCGTCGGCGCCGACGCGCTGTCCGAGAAGGTGGTGCGCGAGGCAAGCCGGCTCGCCTCGGGCCTCAACGCCGCATGGACGGTGGTGTCGCTGGAGCGAGCCGACAGCGAGCCGGGGGAGGGCGCCCCGGCGCGCATCGACGAGTTGCTGCGCCTTGCCGAAAGGTTGGGGGCGGAGACACAGCGCATCACCGCCAATGACTTCGTCGCCGAGCTGATCCGTCTCGCGCGTCGCGAACACGTCACCCAGATCGTCATCGGTGCGCCGGCCCGCCGCCGCTGGACGTTCTTCCGGCGCCATTCGCTCGCCGACGCGATCGTCGCCCACGTGCCGGGCATCGCGGTGCATGTCGTTACCGGCGATCAGGCCGAGGCACCGGCGGACCGGCCGCACCGCCACGCTCGACCCGCGCGGGAACTGATCCGCGCGGCCGCCTATGCTCTCGGCAGCACCAGCGCGGCGGCGTTGATCGCCGCCGGCATCGAGCGGGCGGTGCCGCTCTCCAATGTCTCGCTGCTGTTCCTTATGGCGGTGGTGGTCTCTGCCATTCGGGCCGGCTACAGCGCCGCATTCCTGGCCGCGGTGCTGTCGGGGCTCGCCTACAACTTCCTGTTCATCCCGCCGCTCTACACCTTCACCATTGCCTCGCCGCACGAGGTGTTCGCGTTCATCGTGTTCCTGCTGGCGGCGCTGCTCGCCGGCGGACTCGCCTCGCGGGTGAGCGAGCAGGCGCGAGCCGCCCGCGCCCGCGCTGCCGCTCTGCAATCGCTCTACGACTTTTCGCGCAAGCTCTCCGGCAATGCCGAGGCCGATGACGTGTTGTGGGTGGCGGTCTCGCAGCTTCATGAGAGCTTCAACCGCCCGGCGGTGATTCTGACGCAGCAGGATGGCGCCGTGGCGCTCGCCGCCGCCTGGCCGCCCGATGCGGATCTTGATGTCGGTGACATGAGTGCCGCCCGCTGGGCGTTTGAACACAAGGAGCCTGCCGGCCGCGACACCGGCACGCTGCCCTCCAGCCATTGGCAGTTCCGCCCGATGACCAGCCCGCACGGCGTGGTCGGCATTCTCGGCCTGCGCTGGGATGCCGAGCCCTTCGACGGCGCCGCCGAGCCGATGCTGGCGGCGATCATGGATCAGACCGCCATCGCGCTCGACCGCGCCCGCCTGGCCGAGCAGAGCATCGCCCAGGCCGCGCGCCTGCAGGGCGATAGTCTGCGCACGGCGCTGCTCTCCTCGATCTCGCACGATCTGCGCACCCCGCTCGCCACCATCACCGGGGCGGTGACCAGCCTGCGCCAGCTGGGCGACCGCATGGACAAGGCGAGCCGCGACGATCTGCTCGCCACCATCGAGGAGGAGGGGGCGCGCCTGTCGCGCTTCGTTTCCAACCTTCTCGACATGACCCGCATCGAGGCCGGCACGCTGGAGACCCGCCGCGACTGGATCGAGGTCGGCGACGTCATCCGCGCCGCGGTGGAACGTTGCACGCGCTATTACCCGCAGCTAGCCATTGACGTGTCGATCGCCGCCGATTTGCCGCTGATGCAGGGGGACAGCGTGCTGCTCGGGCAGGTGCTGTTCAACCTTCTCGACAACGCGGCCAAATACGCCGCCGGCGAGCCGGTGAAGATCTTCGCGCGGACCGAAGGCGGCGAAATCGTCATTTCCGTCACCGATTCCGGCAAGGGCATCGCACCGGGAGACCTCGACAAGGTGTTCGAAAAGTTCTTTCGTCCGGGCACACCGGACGGGCGCCCGCCCGGCACCGGGTTGGGACTTTCGATCGCGCGAGGCTTCGTCGACGCCATGGGAGGCACCATCAAGGCCGAAAGCCCGGCCACGCGGCGGCGCGGCACCCGCATGGTGCTGCGCTTCCCGGTGCCTCCTGGTGAGGCGAGGACCCCGACCCCATGAGCGACCGCATCCTCGTCGTCGACGACGAGCCGCAGATCCAGAGATTCCTCAGGCCGGCGCTCACCGCCGCCGGCTATGACGTGGTGGAGGCGGCAACCGGTGCGGCGGCGCTGAAGGCGGCCGCTACCGCCGCGCCGGATGTCGTCATCCTCGATCTCGGACTGCCGGACATGGACGGCAAGGAGGTGGTCGCCCAGCTGCGCGGCTGGTCGAGCGTACCGATCATCATCCTGTCCGCCCGCGACCGCGAGAGCGAGAAGATCGCCGCCCTCGATCTCGGCGCCGACGATTATGTCGAGAAGCCCTTCGGCATTGGCGAACTCACCGCCCGCATCCGTGCCGCGCTCCGCCATCGGCTCGCCGCCGAGGCGGAGGCGGATCATGTCGAGATCGACGGCCTCGTCATCGATACGCTGCGCCGCCTCGTCACCCGTGACGGCGTGCCGGTGAAGCTCACCCCGAAGGAATACGACCTGCTGGTGCTGCTGGCGCGCCATGCCGGACGGGTGGTCACTCACCGCACGCTGCTGACCTCGATCTGGGGCCCGGCCCATGGCGAGGACTTGCACTATCTCAGGGTGTTCATCGGCCAGCTGAGGGCCAAGATCGAGCGAGACCCGGCCCAGCCGGCAATCCTGCGCACCGAGCCGGGCGTCGGCTACCGCTTCATGGCGGAGTGAGCGTCTCTAGGGTCGCTGCTCTTTCCCTCTCCCAATTGGCGAGAGGGAAAGTCGCGCGCCTCACGCGAGCGCGTCGAGTATATCCGCCACCTCGTCGGGCCGGCTGAAGAAGGGGGAGTGGCCGGCATCGAGCGAATGCACCGTGGCACCCGGCACTGCCGCCTGCATCTCGCGCTGAACCGGCAGGGGCAGGGCCTGGTCCTGCAGGCACTCGATATAGTGCCGTTCCAGCTGGCCGTAACGGCCCGGCGTGATGGTCGAAACCGCCGCGAAGGGCACATGCGGTGTGACCGGGATGAGATTGGGCAACGCCACTTCGATCTGGTGGGGCGTGCAATCGGAATAGAGCGAGCGAATGATCAGGTGGCGCTTCGAGAAGTCGAGCCCCAGCCCCTCGCGGTTCACCCGCAGCATGCCCTGGGTCTCGAGAATGGCGGGATGCTTGAGGTGGGTCGGCGTCATCACGAAGTCGCGGGCGCTCCTGCCGTTCGGCGCCATGAAGCCGCTGAGATAGACCAGCGCCTGCACGCGCTCGGGCATCAGTTCGCCCAGCCAGCTCGCCGTCGCGCCGCCGACGCTGTGACCGACGATGATTGCCTTGCCCTCGATCTCTTCCAGCGCCGCGCGGGCGCTGGCGGCATAGGTCGGCAGGTCGGGAATATGGGCGATCGGCGTCGGGTCGAAGCCGTGGCCGGCCATGTCGGGGGTGATCACCGCGTGGCCCATGGCCGCCAGCCGGTTCGCCACCTGCACGAAGCAACCGCCCCAGTGCCAGGCGCCGTGAATGAGGATGAAGGTCGCCATCGATTCCTCGCCGTTCGATCTGGTATTTTGTGCGCCGTCCTAGCCCCCGTGCCGCCTGCCGTCCAGAGCCGGGGGCGACACAGCTTGTTGCCGGCGGCGACTTCCGTTGCCCATCTTCGCGGAGTATGTTTTTGCGCCATGGCGCCGGATTGGGCATCGGTCGCTGGTCGAGGAGAAGCCATGCCGTATCGTCACCTCATCGGGCCGCGCGCTTATGTCTTCGCCGATCTCAGGGAGCTGATGGCCAAGGCGACGCCGCTCCGTTCCGGCGACATGTTGGCCGGCATCGCGGCGACTTCGGCGGAGGAGAACGTCGCGGCCCGCATGTGCCTCGCCGAGGTGCCGCTGGCGACTTTTCTCACCGAGGCGCTGGTACCGTACGAGGACGACGAGGTCACCCGCCTCATCATCGACAGCCATGACGCCGCCGGCTTCCGGCCGATCGCACATCTGACGGTCGGCGATTTCCGCGATTTCCTGCTGTCCGACGCCGCCTCTCCCCAGATGCTCGCGGCGCTCGCCCCGGCGATCACCCCGGAAATGGCGGCGGCGGTTTCGAAGCTGATGCGCAACCAGGACCTCATCGCAGTGGCCAAGAAATGCCGGGTGGTGACGAGGTTCCGCAACACCATCGGCCTGCCCGGCACCATGGCGGTGCGACTGCAGCCCAACCACCCCACCGACGATCCCGCCGGCATTACCGCCTCCATACTCGACGGCCTGCTCTATGGCTGCGGCGACGCGGTGATCGGCATCAACCCGGCCTCGGACAGCCTGCCGGTGCTGAGCGAACTGCTGAAGCTGACCGACGACATCATCGCCCGCTTCGATATTCCCACCCAGGCCTGCGTGCTGACCCATGTGACGACCTCCACCGAGGTGATCAATCGCGGCGTGCCGGTCGACCTGGTGTTCCAGTCGGTGGCGGGCACGCAGGCCGCCAATGCCTCCTTCGGCATCGACCTCGCCACCTTGAAGGAAGGGCGTGAGGCGGCGCTGTCGCTGAAGCGCGGCACGCTCGGCGACAATGTGATGTATTTCGAGACCGGGCAGGGTTCGGCGCTCTCCGCCAATGCCCATCACGGCGTCGACCAGCAGACGCTGGAAGCGCGCGCCTATGCGGTGTGCCGGCCGTTCAAGCCGCTGCTGGTCAATACCGTGGTCGGCTTCATCGGCCCGGAATATCTCTATGACGGCAAGCAGATCATCCGCGCCGGGCTGGAGGATCATTTCTGCGGCAAGCTGATGGGCGTGCCGCTCGGCTGCGACGTCTGCTACACCAACCATGCCGAGGCCGACCAGGACGACATGGACACGCTGATGACGCTGCTCGGCGCGGCGGGCGTCACCTACATCATGGGCATTCCCGGCTCGGACGACGTGATGCTGAACTACCAGTCGACCTCGTTCCACGACCAGCTCTATCTGCGCGACGTGCTCGGCCTGAAGCGGGCGCCGGAATTCGAGGCCTGGCTGAACTCCATGGGCATTACCGGCCCGGACGGGCGGCTGAATCCGCCGGGCGGCACCAACCCGCTGCTCGCCTACGCTCCTGGCCTCGCGGCGTGAGGAGGGCAGGGACATGAACGACGATTCCCGGCCGGCCAACGCCTTTGTCATCGAGGATGCCTGGGCCAAGCTCGCCCGCGCCACTCCGGCGCGCATCGCGCTCGGCCGCTCCGGCACCGGCCTGCCCACCCGCGAGGTGCTGCGCTTCGCCCTTGCCCATGCGCAGGCGCGCGATGCCGTCCATACCGCCTTCGAGGCGGAGGCGACCGCCGCCGCCATCGGCGCTCTCGGCTTCGAGACCGTGCACGTTGCCTCCGCCGCCCGCTCGCGCGAGGCCTATCTCCGCCGCCCCGATCTCGGTCGCAAATTGTCGGAGGAGGGCCGCGCCGCCCTTGCGCCTTATGCCGGCAGCGCGCCGGACGTCGCGTTGGTGGTGGCCGATGGCTTGTCGTCGACCGCCATCCACGCCCAGGCGGCGCCGTTTCTCGCCGCCCTCAAGCCACGCCTGGCGGAGGAAGGCTGGAACACCGGTCCGGTCGCCATCGCCTCGCAGGCCCGGGTCGCTCTGGGCGACGAGGTCGGCGCGATCCTCGCCGCCAAGGCGGTGGTGGTGCTGATCGGCGAGCGGCCGGGCCTGTCCTCGCCGGACAGCCTCGGGCTCTATCTCACTTTCGCGCCGAAGATCGGCCGCTCGGATGCCGAACGCAACTGCATCTCCAATGTGCGCGGGGAGGGGCTCTCCCACGACCATGCCGCCTTCAAGCTCTCCTGGTTGCTGAAGGAAGCGCTCGCCCGCCGCCTGACCGGCGTGAGCCTGAAGGACGAAAGCGATCTGCTGCTGGTCGGCGGCAGGCCACCGGCGTCACGCCTCGCCAGCTGACGAGGCGGCCGTCAAGCCGGCGGCCGGGCCGAGTTCCCCCAGCACCCAGTCGCGCAGCGTCGCCACCTCCGGCCGGGCGTCGGCGCCCTCGGGAAAGACGAAGTCGAAGCCCAGCCCCTCGATCACCGGGCCGAAGGGCTGCACCAGCACGCCGGATCGCAGTTCCGATCCCAGCAGCGGCAGGCTGAGCAGTGCCACGCCCTGTCCCGCCACCGCCGCCTCGATGGCGCTGTTCTCATCGGTGAAGGTCAGCCCCGCCGTGGTGTCGAGACCGGCGAGACCGGCGGCTTCCGCCCAGTCCCCCCAGCTGGGCGTCTTATTGTGCACCTTGGCGAGCAGCCAGTCGAAATGGATCAGCGTCGCCTGTTTGAGGTCTTCCGGCCGGGCGGGCGTGATGCGCGGGCTGCACACCGGGGCGAAGCACTCGGTCATCAGCCGCACCGAGACCAGGCCGGGATAGCTGCCACGCCCATAGCGGATAGCGGCATCCGCCTCGCCGGCCACCAGATCCACCGAGTCGTCCGAGGCATGCAGCCGTAGATCCCAGCCCGGATAGAGAGTGCGGAAACGCCCGGCGCGGGGCACCAGCAGCCGGGCGGAGAAGGCGAGGGTGGCCGACAGCGTCGCCAGTCGCCGTCCCGGGCGCGGACGCGCCTGCGCCACCGCGTCCGCCATCGCATCGAAGGCGCCCCCCAGCCGCATCGCCAGCGCCCGCCCGCTGCCGGTCGGCACCACCTTGCGCGTGCGACGGATGAACAGCGGCGTGCCGAGATCCTCTTCGAGCAACCGTACCTGATGGCTGATGGCGGTGGGCGTCACCCCGAGCTCGGCCGCCGCGTCCTTGAAGCTTTCCAGCCGGGCGGCGGCCTCGAAGGCACGAAGCGATCCCAGCGAGGGCAGACGGCGCATGGCATCCTCATGGATGAATCTAATTCAGTCATAAGCTGAGAACTTCGCGTTTGTCGATCAGATTTTGGGAGCTTATCTCCATGCCACGCAAGGGACGCCTGAACGCGTCTCATCTTTATGACAGGAGTGATCCATGACCGCATGGCTGTTTCTCGTGCTGGCGGCAGGATTTGAAATCGTCTTCGCCCTGGCGATGAAGGCGTCCGAGGGCTTCAGCCGGCTGATGCCGAGCGTCCTCACGCTGGTCGCCGGCGGCATCAGCGTCGTCTTCCTCACCATGGCGATGAAGTCGATGCCGGTCAGCCTCGCCTATCCGGCCTGGACGGCGATGGGCACGCTCGGCGCCGTCATCCTCGGCGCCGCCCTATTCGGCGAGCCGCTCGGCCTCGGCAAGATTCTCGCCACCGCCGCGCTGGTCGGCGGCGTCGCCGGCCTCCAGGTCAGCAGTTGAGGCAGGCCGCGGGCCGTGCCCGCTGCGGCGAGCATTGCCAGCGCGGCAGCAGGGCGGCCACCGTCCGCTCGCGCGCGGCGGCGAGGGCCGGCAGGGCGGTATCGCCGAGCCCCTCGCCGTAGCGGGGATCGCCGGCCGCGACCACCAGCACCGGCGCCGCGCCGAACTTGTCGGCGGTGACGTCGATGATCAGATCGCCCTGCCGCACCAGGCATGCGCCTGCCATTGCCGGCCGTCGAAGAAACCGTATGGTCCGATCTCCGGCGCCTGCTCCTCCAGTCGCGGCGTGCCGCTGGTCCAGCGGACGCGCAGGCCCTGTTCTTGCAGCACATGAACCAGAAACAGGCTGGAGCGCCCGCAGGTTCGGCGCTACATCACCGGAGGGGGCTCGCCCCACGCCGCATGCCATTCCGGCCAGACCGTCTCCAGGAACTGCCGGGTGGCGGCGGCGATCCGGTCCAGGCGCTGCCGATGGCCGTCGCTCATCCCCGCCACTCATAGATCCAGCGATAGCGCTCCAGCACGCCGGCGCCGCCCTTGGCCCGGATGACCAGGTTGCGCGCGAAGGCCGACGGGCCGGAGAGATGGTACACGCGGTCCATGCCCCGCGCCGCCGTCTGTATCTGCGTGGTACGGGGCCGGCGCAGCGTCTCGTAGCGGCGCAGCGCGGCGGCCATGTCGTCGCTCTCTCGCAGGCAATCGGCCAGCACCATCGCATCCTCGATCGCCTGCGCCGCCCCCTGGGCGAGGAACGGCACCATGGCATGGGCGGCATCGCCGAGCAGCGTCACCCGCCCGGTGCCCCAGGCATGCAGCGGATCGAGATCGAACAGCGCCCAGCGCAGCCAGGCGCCCGGCGCCGCCAGCAACTCCTGCACATCGGCGCACCAGCCCCGGAAATGCCCGGCCAGCTCGCCTTCCTCGCCCTCATGGCTCCAGCCATGCGCGGTGCGCTCGTCGGGCGTGATGGCGACGAGATTCACCGCCTTGCCGCCGCGTACCGGGTAGGTGACGAGATGCGCGCGCGGCCCGAGCCATAGCCGCGTCGCCGCATCGGCGAGACGCGCCGGCAGCCGCGCCACCGGTGCGGTCGCCCGCCAGGCGGCGCGGTGACGGAAGCTGGGAAAGGCGTGAGGAAACATCTGTCCGCGCACCGCCGAGCGAATGCCGTCGGCCCCGATCAGCGCCGCGCCGTCGAAGATCTCCGGCGTTTCGCCGCGCCTTGTCGCCACGCGAACCCGCCCGTGCTCCTCGGAAAACCCTTCGATGGTGGAGCGGAGAATCAGCCGGATGCGCGGCTCGGCCGCAACCGCCTCGGCGAGAGCGGCCTGCAAATCGGCGCGGTGGATGACGAGAAACGGGGAGCCGAAGCGCCGCTCGGCGGCTTCGCCCATCGGGGCCTCGGCGAGCACGGTGCCGCGCCGGGCATCCATCACCCGCATGAAGGCCGGCTGCACCGCCCGCGCCGCCACCTGGTCGAGCACGCCCAGCCGGGCGAGGCAGCGCGTGGCATTGGCGGCCAACTGCACGCCGGCACCGGCTTCTTCAAGCGACGGCGCGCGTTCGAGCAGGGTGACGTCGTAATCGGCCTGTGCCAGGGCAAGCGCCGCGCTCAGCCCCCCGACACCGGCACCGGCGACGAGGATGTCGCGCTGGGACAAGGAGCCTCCTCAGGCCGCGGCGGCCTCGTAGAGACAGCCAGCCGGCACCGATTCGTCGCCGTGCAGCTTGGCGTCGAACTTGAAGAGGGTGGAGCAATAGGGGCAGATGATCTCGTCGTCCGACCCCATGTCGAGGAAGACATGCGGATGGTCGTAGGGCGGCTTGGCGCCGACGCACATGAATTCCTTCGCGCCGATGGAGATGGCCGGCACGCCCGCCGAATTGTGGAAGTGTGGAACGACGTGGCCTGCCATGTATCTGCCCTGTCCGCGCTGGTCTTTGAAGGCCGGCAGGATAGCCGCTGGAGCCGGCCGGCGAAAGAGGCCGCGTCGCGGTCAGATCGTCCATCCCATGGCTTCGCCACAATGCGCGTGCATGACGCAGCGTACTCCACCCGGTTCCGCAATGATGCGCCGCTTGCCATTCGCCCGGTTGTTTGCCGCGGCATCGCTTCTGGTCGCCCTCGCCGGCTCGGCCCACTGGCTGCTGCCGGTGGGAAGGGAGGCGCTCGCGCTGCTGATGGCGCAGGACGACGCCGCGCGGCTCGCCGACCTGCGCCTCGACAAGGCGCTCACCGCCGAGCGGGCGCAGCGCGAGATCGAGGCAGCACTCGCCGGCGGCGACGCGGAGCTCGCGGCCAGCTTCATCGAGCTTGCCGATGCCCGCGCCCTTCCGGTGCCGCCGGAACTGCGTGCGCGGGTGCTGGCCGGCTCTTCCTCCACCGCCGGCGCCATGCGCGGGGCCGGTGCATTCGGCCGGGGATTTGTCACCGGCGAGGCGGAGGACCTTGCTGGCCTTGCCGGCGCGACGGCGGGCGACCTTACCGTCTGGGGCGATGTGCGCGACCTTGGCCGTCAGGCCGGCAATTATCTGCGCGGCGACACGGTGGATCCGCTGATGGTCGGCCTCGCTGGTGCCGGCGTCGCGGCGACCGCCGCCACTTACGCCGCCTTCGGCACGCCCTTGACGCTACGTGCCGGCCTCAGCCTCGCCAAGGGTGCCCGCAGGGTCGGCGCGCTGAGCGTGCGGCTCGGCGACCAGCTCATCGGTCTCCTGCGCTCCGGCCGCAAGGCGCGTGCGATCGCCGTCGTCGCCGATCTCGGGCGTGTCGGCGAGAAGGCGGGGATGCGTGCCACCCTCGCCGGCTTGCGCCACGCAGACGACGTGACCGATGTCACGCGGCTGCGCCGGCTTTCCGACGCGAAAGGCGGCCAGACACTGGCAGTGCTGAAGACGCTCGGCCGCGGTGCGCTGGTGCTTGGGGAACTCACCACCAAGCTGGCCTTCTGGGTAATCGCGGCGATGCTCAACCTTCTCGGTCTCGTGGCCGCATTCAACCGTTTCGTAGTGGCGATGCTGCGTCCGCTGTGGCGGCGAGAGAGCCGTCGACCGAAGATGCGGCCAGCCTGAGCGCCACGCGGGCCGCGGCCTCGGCGCATGCATATCCGGCATGCCGAGTATCGGCTTGGCACGCCCCGCCGCTCTCATTAGCTTGCCGGCTCTCATTGCAGCCCTGCTTTGCCGGAGCCATAGCCGACATGCCCACCTTCTCCCATGACGGCCTCGACTTCGCCTATCTCGACGAGCGGCCGAGTGAAGGCGCGGGCGAGCCGATCGTCCTCATCCACGGTTTCGCCTCCACCAAGGAGATCAACTGGGTAGGCCCCGGCTGGGTGTCGACGCTGACCCGCGCCGGACGTCGCGTCATCGCCATGGACAATCGCGGCCACGGCGCCTCGGTGAAGCTCTATGAGCAGGACGCCTACGACCCGTGGATCATGGCCGGCGACGTGCTGGCGCTGATGAGCCATCTCGGCTTGCCGCGCTTCGATGTCATGGGCTATTCGATGGGCGGGCGCATCGGCGCCTGCGTCGCGCTCACCGCGCCGGAGCGGGTGCGGTCGCTCATCCTCGGCGGCATCGGCATTCATCTCGTCGAGGGCGCCGGATTGCCGGTGACGGTGGCCGAGGCGCTTCTCGCGCCCAGCCTCGACGATGTCACCGATCCCATGGGGCGCACCTTCCGCGCCTTCGCCGAACAGACCAAGAGCGACCGGCAGGCCCTCGCCGCCTGCATCTATGGCTCGCGCCGCACCCTGACCCGCGAGGAGGTAGGCCGGATCCAGGCGCCGACCCTCATCGCCATCGGCACCCGCGACGCGGTTTCCGGCGCGGCGCGCCCGCTTGCCGCGCTGATCCCCGGCGCCGAAGTGCTGGATATACCCGACCGCGAGCACATGCTGGCGGTCGGCGACAAGGTGTTCAAGCAGGCGGCGCTGGCCTTCCTCGACGCCCGCCCCTGATCGCCGGCGGATGATCCCCCGGAGGTGATCG
This sequence comes from Ancylobacter sp. 3268, assembly GCF_031456575.1. Classification (NCBI taxonomy): domain Bacteria; kingdom Pseudomonadati; phylum Pseudomonadota; class Alphaproteobacteria; order Hyphomicrobiales; family Xanthobacteraceae; genus Ancylobacter; species Ancylobacter sp. 3268. The sequence continues at coordinate 436,426 of NZ_JAVDUX010000001.1, read as the reverse complement.
GCCGCCCGCCGCCAAACAGGACTGGACCACATAGGCCCGGCGCCCCACCTATGCTAGAACGTCGCCAATTCGGCTCGTCCGGCGGCGACCGCGCCCTTCGCGAGGGGCCATCGACAGGATACAAGGCAATGGTGCAGCCCCTGAATTCGCGCACAGACGCGACGCGTTCCCTCATTGAAAAGGTCGATCCGGTCTGGTCGCGCATCCGTCAGGAAGCCGAAGAGGTCGCAACCGGCGATCCGGCGCTGGCGAGCCTCGTCTATTCGACGGTGCTGCATCACCAGTCGCTGGAAAAGGCGGTGGCGCACCGCATCGCCCAGCGCCTCGACCATGCCGACGTGCCGGCCGAACTGATCCGCCAGGCCTATGACGACGCCTTTGCCTCCGACCCGTCGCTCGGCATCGCCATCCGCGCCGATCTCATGGCGGTGTGCGACCGCGACCCGGCGACCGACCGGGCGATCCAGCCGCTGCTCTATTTCAAGGGCTTCCACGCCATCGAGACCCATCGGCTGGCGCATTGGCTGTGGCACAATGGCCGCCGCGACTTCGCGCTGTATCTGCAGAGCCGCTCCTCGGCGGTGAACCAGGTCGATATCAATCCGGCGGCGCCGTTCGGCCGCGGCATCTTCTTCGATCATGCCACCGGCATCGTGGTCGGCGAGACGGCGGTGATCGAGGACGACGTCTCGATCCTGCAGAACGTCACCCTCGGCGGCACCGGCAAGGAGCATGGCGACCGCCATCCGAAGATCCGCCGCGGCGTGCTGATCGGCGCCGGCGCCAAGGTGCTCGGCAATATCGAGATCGGCTATTGCGCGCGCATCGCGGCCGGCTCGGTGGTGCTGAAGCCGGTGCCGCCCAAGACCACGGTGGCCGGCGTGCCGGCACGCATCGTCGGCGAGACCGGCACCTGCGCCGACCCTTCCCGCAGCATGGACCAGCTTTTCGAGCTGCCGTTCCTCGGCGAGTCGATCTGAACCGGGGGAAGCAGCCCCCGGCGCTGTTGCGCCGCACGCCGTGCCGTGGCAAGCCTGCGGCCCGACACACCATCGTGGGAGCACGGTTTTGGAAAAGAAGGATCTCGAGCGCGTCCAGACCTATATGCGCCGGTTGTTCAACAACACGCAGATCAAGGTCGTGGCACGCCCGAAGAAGAAGGATTCCGCCGAGGTCTATATCGGCGACGAGTTCATCGGCGTGATGTTCGAGGACAAGGAAGACGGCGACCTGTCCTACAATTTCCAGATGGCGATCCTCGATACCGACCTCGAAGATTGATCGCTTCTGGAGGGTTGCCCCATGCCGATCTATGCCCTTGACGGCGTCCAGCCGGAGCTTCCCGCCCTCGGGCGCTTCTGGGTGGCCCCGGATGCCACCGTCATCGGCCATGTGGCGCTCGCCGACGAGGCGAGCGTGTGGTTCGGTTCGGTCATCCGCGGCGACAATGAGCGGATCTCCCTCGGCGCGCGGGTGAACATCCAGGAACTGTGCGTCCTGCATACCGATCCCGGCTTCCCGATGACCATCGGCGACGACTGCACCATCGGCCACAAGGCGATGCTGCATGGCTGCACCATCGGGGAAAACAGCCTGGTCGGCATGGGCGCCACCATCCTCAACGGCGCCCGCATCGGCCGCAACTGCCTCGTCGGGGCGGGGGCGCTGGTTACCGAGGGCAAGGAGTTCCCGGATAATTCGCTCATCGTCGGTGCGCCGGCCAAGGCGATCCGCGAGCTGGGACCGGAATGGCAGGCGCGCATTCACGGCACCGCCGCGCATTATGTGCGCAACTGGCGCCGCTTCGCCGAAGGTCTGAAGCGCATAGACTGAGCCTGCCATCCGGCGCAGGCAAGTTATCGTAAAAGCCGATTAAACAAAAACGCTTCCACCGATCTGGCGGGAGCGTTTGTTTTGAGTAAATCCGCGCCGGCTCTTCAGTGTCGATCAACCATCCGCGCACGGTTTTCCCCCGGCCCGACCAGCGGAAGAAGAGGAGGCGGTTGCGCCGCGCCGCCGGCTCACTTGGCGCGGCCGACGGTCGCCGGTGCCAGCACGTCGCCCAGCGAAACCCAGCGGTCCGGGTTGCCCTGCGCCTGCCGCTTCACGAAGCGATAGCCGGTCTCGTGCCACAGCAGGATCGGCGATTCCTGGTTGTCGAGCACCAGGTCGCCGCGGTCGCTGACCACGGTGAGCACCGCGTGGCCGGCATTCTTCTTGTCGCGCACCACGGTGATGAGCAGCGTCTCCGGCGGCCAGCCGAGACGGATCAGCTCACGACGCTTCACCAGCACATATTCCTCGCAGTCGCCATAGCCGTCTTCCGCGAAGGTCCAGCGCTCGACTTCGCCATAGTGGTCGAGGTCGGTCATCGGCTGGATGCGCGCGTTGATCTCGTCGTTCACTTTCTGGAGCTGGCGGAATTCCGCCTCGTTGACGACGACACGGCCCGCACGGCCGTTGCCATTGCCGCATTCGGCCGGCATCTCCTCACAGAAGCGCGCATAGCCGACCGGGGTCGAGGTCGAGCCGCTCACCGCCATATTGGCGGCGAAGGGCGAGAGCATCGCCACCGCGTCGCTCGCGCGCGCTTCGCTGGCCTGAGCCGGCGCCGTTCCGGCCGGCACTGCCAGCACCGCCATCGCCACCGCGACCAAGGCCCCTGTGAGGCTCTTCATCTTCGCGAACTCCATTTCCCTGTCCACGATCACATCATGGCAGAGAGGTTTTGATCTTGGTCTAAGCGAAGCGCGGAATTCGTAACGACTGTCGACATGGAATGTTAACGGGTTTTCTATTGCTCGTTAACCATTGCGGCTTGGATTTTATTTACGTCTGTCGGGCACGCGCCCGCTCCGTCCGCGCTTGCCGAGTCGGGACAGGGCGCCTATGTGATCGGCGTGCTAGACGCGACCCGACATGCCGATCCCCGGCACCAGCCCATCTTCAACGTGCCGGCGGTGATCGTCGTGCTGGCGGCTGTGCTCGTCGCCATCCAGGTCGTCCGCAATCTGGTGGGGGAGGGGATCGACGTCGAGATCCTTGCCTTGTTCGCTTTCATCCCGGCACGCTTCGATCCCACCGTCTTTGCCGATGGCGTCCTGCCCGGCGGCAGCGGGGCGGATCTCTGGACCTTCGTGACCTATGCCTTCCTGCACGCCGATTTCATGCATGTCGGCATCAACACGCTCTGGCTGCTGGCCTTCGGTTCGCCGGTGGCGCGCCGCTTCGGCACTGCGCGCTTCGTCATCTTCTTCCTGTTCACGGCGGCTGCGGGAGCCGGGCTGCATCTGCTGACCCATGCCGGCGAGCCGGTGCCGATGATCGGTGCCTCTGCCGCCGTGTCGGGCTGCATGGCGGCATCGCTGCGCTTCATGTTCGCGACCGAGGGTTACGCGGCCTGGCGCCCGGACACCGCGCGGCACGCGGTGCATGTGCCGGCGCAGCCGCTGACGCGCATCCTGCGCGACCGGCGGGTGATCAGCTTCGTGGTGGTGTGGTTCGCCATCAACATCGCCTTCGGCCTCGGCGCGCCCAGCGGCATCGCCTCCGGCACCGTCGCCTGGGAAGCGCATATTGGCGGCTTTCTTGCCGGCCTGCTGGCTTTCCCGCTGTTCGATCCGGTGCGGCGCGCCCCGGACGATCGCCGCTACGTCGGCTGACCAGACGACGTTCCCGCGGGCCGTTGCGCCGGCGGCTTCCGGCGAGTTGCAGCAACCCTATTGCCGTCCGCTCCATTCGGAACGATCATCTGTCGCAACGGAACGTGCTGATGCATGGCGCGTTCCGAGCCGGCGGACGATGAAACGATCCGCCCGACAAACCGGGCATCACCACGACGGATGATGCCCGCCGGGAAGGAGGCAGGCCAATGACCGTGCGGTCTATTCTGGACGAGAAGGGTTACAGCGTTGAGACCATCGGCCCGAGCGCCTCGTTGCGCGAGGCGGCCGAGTTGATGGCCCAGAAGCGCATCGGCGCCCTGGTGGTGACGGACCGCGAGCGGCGGGTCATCGGCATCCTGTCGGAGCGCGACGTGGTGCGGGTGATCGGGCTTGAGGGGCCGGAACGGCTCGACGACGAGCTGGACACCGTGATGACCACCAAGGTGGTTACCTGCGACACCAACGAGACGGTGCCGCAGCTGATGGAACAGATGACGGCCGGGCGCTTCCGCCACATGCCGGTGGTGCAGGGCGGCAAGCTGATCGGCCTCGTTTCCATCGGCGACGTGGTGAAGCACCGGCTTGCAGAATTCGAGCGCGAGAGCTCGGCGATGCGGGAATACATCCTGTCGACCTGAGGCGTATCGACGCAAGGCGCATGCGGCGGCTGCCCGCCCCTCCGGGACACCCCGGAGGTTCGGCGGGTGCTGCGGCGTGGCCTGTCGTGTCCGGTGCCCAGCCGGAACCCTTCCGGTCGGTCTGGACATGCTACCGCCGCGTGGGATTGGGTCTGGGCGCCGCTCAGAAGCGCGGCGTGTCGGTCTGGTCCGGCGTGCCGTACACCTGCTGCGGGTCGAACAGCCGGCCACCATCGTTTACCGCGAGCTTCAGCTCCGGGCTTGGCGGTGCGCCGAGCGGCACCGAGCGGAAGAAGCACGAGCGGTGTCCGGTATGGCAGGCCGCGCCGCTGCCGGCCATCTCGACCCGCATCAGCACCGCGTCCTGGTCGCAGTCGATCCGAAGCTCCACCACCTTCTGCAGGTGACCGCTTTCCTCGCCCTTCTTCCAGAGCTTGCGGCGCGAGCGGCTGTAATAGTGCGCCAGGCCGGTCTCGATGGTCAGCGCCAGCGCCTGCGCGTTCATGTGGGCGAGCATCAGCACCGCCCCGTCCCCGGCATCGACCGCGATGGCGGTGACGAGGCCGTCGGCGTCGAATTTCGGGCTGAGGCGGTCGCCTTCCTCCACCGCATGCTTGTCGCCGGCGGGGGCGAACCAACGGGCGGCGTCGGTCACGGACGGGCGCCGCGAATCAGGTTCATGAAGCGCACCTGCTCCTGCGGATCGTCGCGGAACACGCCGGTGAACTGCATGGTGACGGTGGAGGCGCCCGGCTTCTGGATGCCGCGCATCGCCATGCACATGTGTTCCGCCTCGATGAGGATGGCAACCCCGCGCGGCTTCAGCGTCTCGTCGAGCGCGGTGATGATCTGCGAAGTCATGTGCTCCTGCGTCTGCAGGCGGCGGGCATACAGATCGACCACGCGGGCGATCTTCGACAGGCCGACCACACGCTCCACCGGAAAATAGGCGACATGCGCCTTGCCCATGAACGGCACCATGTGGTGCTCGCAGTGCGAATAGAACACGATGTCGCGCACCACGACCATGTCGTCGAAATTGCCGATCTCGCCGAAGGTGCGGTCGAGCACGCTTTCCAGCGGCCTTTCGTAGCCCTTGTAAAGCTCCTCATAGGCCCGCACCACGCGCTTGGGGGTGTCGATCAGGCCTTCACGATCCGGGTCGTCGCCGGCCCAGGCGATGAGCGTGCGCACGGCGGCTTCGGCCTCTTCGCGGCTGGGCTTCTGCGCGGCCAAAGTCGGGGCGGCCTCCACAGGGCTTTCGGTTTCGTTCTTTGCACTACGCATCAAGGCATTCAGCACGGCATCCATGACGAACTCCGTTCGACGGCGCATTGATAACCGGGCGCCGGGGTGTCACCGGTTTTGTCGCCATGCGGGTGCTGAGAAGCCGGAAGCCCGGCCGCTCTGCCTGACGCGCAGAGGCTCGAACGGGACCGGGCTTCTTTCGCCACGATCCCGCATTCCTATATAAGGGACACGTACCGCGTCGCAACCAGCCATTCAACGCAATGCCGCTCCCGGCGGATGGGCGCTCTCATGATAAACGACGTCTACAATCGCCGCATTCTCGAGCTTGCCGCCGATATACCACGGCTCGGCCGGCTGGAGGCGCCGGATGCCACTGCAACGGCGCATTCCAAACTTTGCGGTTCCACCGTCACCATCGATCTCGCCATGAAGGACGGGGTCGTTACCGATTTTGCCCATGAGGTGCGCGCCTGCGCCCTCGGGCAGGCCTCCTCGTCCATCATGGCCGACCATGTGGTCGGGTCGACGGCGCAGGAGCTGCGCGCGATCCGCGAGGCGATGCACCGCATGCTGAAGGAGAACGGGCCGGCTCCCGGCGGGCGCTGGTCCGAACTCGCCGTGCTCGAGCCGGTGCGCGACTACAAGGCCCGCCATGCCTCGACCCTGCTGACCTTCGACGCCGTGGTCGATGCCATCGGTCAGATCGAAGCGCGGCAGGCGAGCGAGGCGGCCGAATAGGGCGCTCACCGCACGGTAAAGAAGGTGAACAGCACCTCGCCCTTCGGCCCGGTGAGGCAGACGAAGCGGTTCGGTTCGTCCTTGCGATCGCGCTGGATATAGGCCTCGCCCATGATGACCCCGCTCACCGGCGTATCGCCGATCTTGCTGTTGGCGGTGGCGATGGTGAGGCCGTCGACATCCATGTAGATGTCGTCGATGGAAGGCGAGACCGCCTTCAGCCGCTCCAGCGCCCGCTCCTTGCAGGCGGCGACGCGCTGCATATCCGGATCCACTTCCGGCGAGGTGGCTGCCGAAGGCGCCGGCTGGGTGCCGCCGGCCGGGCCCGCTGGCGCGGTTGGGGCAGGCGGCGGCGCGGGGGCCGCGGCCGGCGGGGTGTTGGCAGGTGGCGTGATCGCAGGTGGGGCTGTCACCGGCGGCGGGCTGGCCGGGGCGGGGCTTTGCGCCGTGGCGGGCAGGATCGCGAGGGGAGCGAAGGCCGTCGTCCCCGCAAGCAACAGAAGGCGCAGCGTAGTGGTCATCGTGAAGCAAGCTCCCAGCTCGACGCCCATCGGGCCTGGCGATAATGCGCGGCACGCCCGCCGGTTCCCCGTTAGGGGTGCGGGGAGGGCGCGTTGAAGCCCCGCATCGACGCGCTGGCCACGCTGCGGCGCCTGCCGCGCCTGCTGTTGCGGTTACCGATCCTCGTCTACCGCTACTCACTCTCCGCCTTCATGGGGCGGCAATGTCGCTATCTGCCGACCTGCTCGGAATTCGCCGACCAGGCGATCATTCGCCATGGCGCCTGGGCCGGCGGCTGGATGGCGGCCGGACGCATCTGCCGCTGCCATCCCTGGGGCGGCTCCGGCTTCGAGGCGGTGCCGGCCGAATTGCCGCCGAAAGCGGTGTGGTATATGCCGTGGCGCTATGCGCGGGCGCCCGGCGCATGGGCGAAAGACTAGGCCCGCACCCGCCCGCGCGAGTGGACGGCGGTCCGCCGGTTACCTCACGTAGAACAGCCTACCTGCGTGGTTCGCAGGAGTGGGCAGGAGAAAAGACCATGATCCATCTCACCTTCCCCGATGGCGCCGTCCGCGAGTTCGCTCCCGGCACCACCGGTGCCGAGGTTGCGGCCTCCATTGCCAAGTCGCTCGCCAAGAAGTCGCTGGCGGTCAAGCTCGACGGCGTGCTGACCGACCTCTCCGACCCCATTGCCGCCGACGCGAAGATCGAGCTCGTCACCCGCGAGAGCCCGGAGGCGCTGGAGTTGATCCGCCATGACGCCGCCCATGTGCTGGCCGAGGCGGTGCAGGCGCTGTGGCCCGGCACGCAGGTCACCATCGGCCCGGTGATCGAGAACGGCTTCTATTACGACTTCTTCCGCAACGAGCCGTTCTCGCCGGAGGACTTCCCGGCCATCGAGAAGAAGATGCGCGAGATCATCGCCCGCGACGCGCCCTTCACCAAGGAGGCGTGGGACCGCGACGAGGCGAAGCGCGTGTTCGGCGAGAAGGGCGAGGCGTTCAAGGTTGAGCTGATCGACGCCATCCCCGCCGACCAGCAGATCAAGATCTACAAGCAGGGCGCGTGGTTCGACCTCTGCCGCGGACCGCACATGCCGAGCGTGGGCAAGATCGGCAATTCCTTCAAGCTGATGAAGGTGGCCGGCGCCTATTGGCGCGGCGACAGCAACAATCCGATGCTTACCCGCATCTATGCCACCGCCTGGCGCACGGACGAGGAGATGGCCGCCTATCTCCACCAGCTCGAGGAAGCCGAGAAGCGCGACCATCGCCGCCTCGGCCGCGAGATGGACCTGTTCCACTTCCAGGAGGAAGGGCCGGGCGTGGTCTTCTGGCACCCCAAGGGCTGGAGCCTGTTCCAGAACCTCGTCGCCTATATGCGCCGGCGCCTTGCCGCCGATTATGACGAGGTCAATGCCCCGCAGGTGCTCGACCACTCCCTGTGGGAGACCTCCGGCCACTGGGGCTGGTACAAGGAAAACATGTTCAAGGTGCAGTCCGCCGGCACCAACGAGGATAATGACCGCGTCTATGCGCTCAAGCCGATGAACTGCCCCGGCCATGTGCAGATCTTCAAGCACGGCCTGAAGAGTTACCGCGATCTGCCTATGCGGCTTGCGGAATTCGGCGCCGTGCATCGCTACGAGCCGTCGGGTGCGCTGCATGGGTTGATGCGCGTGCGCGGCTTCACCCAGGACGACGCCCACATCTTCTGCACCGAGGAGCAGATGGCGGCGGAGTGCCTGAAGATCAACGATCTCATCCTCTCGACCTATGCCGATTTCGGCTTCGAGGAGATCGTGGTCAAGCTCTCCACCCGGCCGGACAAGCGCGTCGGCACCGACGCGGTGTGGGACCACGCCGAAGAGGTGATGACCCGCGTGCTGGAGCAGATCGCCGCGCGCTCGGGCAACCGCATCAAGACCGGCATCCTGCCGGGCGAGGGCGCCTTCTACGGGCCGAAATTCGAATACACGCTGCGCGACGCCATCGGCCGTGAATGGCAGTGCGGCACCACGCAGGTCGACTTCAACCTGCCGGAACGCTTCGGTGCTTTCTATGTCGACGCCGATGGCGCCAAGAAGACGCCGGTGATGATCCATCGCGCCATTTGCGGCTCGATGGAGCGCTTCACCGGCATCCTGATCGAGCATTTCGCCGGGCATTTCCCGCTCTGGCTGGCGCCGGTGCAGGCGGTGGTGGCGACCATCACCTCCGAGGGCGACGACTACGCGCAGGAAATCGTGGCGCTGGCGAAGAAGCGCGGCCTGCGGGTCGAACTCGACACCCGCAACGAGAAGATCAACTACAAGGTCCGCGAGCACTCGCTGGCCAAGGTGCCGGCACTGATCGTGGTCGGGCGCAAGGAGGCGGCCGAGCGCACCGTCTCCATCCGTCGCCTCGGCTCGCCGAACCAGACGGCGATGACCCTCGAGGCGGCTCTCGAGGCCCTTGTGGCCGAGGCGACCGCGCCGGACGTGCAGCGCGCCGCCGAGTGAGCGGAGCGGGCAGGCGACAAGAACCCGGTCGGGCCTGAGGCTCGCACCGATCACCTCTATGGAAGGCCCGGAGCAGGCTTCGGGCCTTTTACTTTGGGCTCGGCGGCCTTCTCTGCGTGGCGCTGGCCGGCATGCAGAGCGGGCAGAGCGTGGCCCCCCGGCGAGCCCCGAGCGTGACGGGCCGCTGTCGTGGTCGGCCGGCCATCTTGGCGCTACCGTGCGCTGGCCTTTCCCGGAGACCAGCCATGCCTCATCGCATCAATCGCAGCCGGTTGAGATCGGAGCGCCTCAAGCGCGGCTGGTCGCAGGATCAGTTGGCGGCGGTCAGTGGGGTAAGCGTGCGCACCGTGCAGCGACTGGAGGGCGGCAGGGCGGCGACGCCGACTTCGCTCGCGGCGCTCGCCCTCGCCATGTCGCTGCCGGAGGCGGCGCTGGTGCTGCCCGATGGTCCCGTCCGCCGCATAACCCCGCTCACCATTACCCGTGACCTCGACCCTGCCCGGCGGCTCTATACCGATCTCGGCTTCACCGTGATCGAGACCGACGATCCCGGTTGCATCGGCCTTCGCGGCGGCACCACGCATCTGATCCTGTGCAGCCTCGCCTTCATGCAGCGCGACTATACGCGCGGCCCGCTCGAAGCCCTGGTCGATCGGACCATTCCCTATATCTGGGTGCATTCGCTGGAGGCGGCCAGGACGGCCTATTCGACCTTGGTCGAAGAGGTGGCGACCCGCAATCGCACCCGGGAGGCGCTGGTCGAGCATCAGGGACAGTGGGCCATTCTGGCGGAACTGATGCCCTGATCCTGCCGCCGGCCGCCATGGACCGAAGCGGCTGCGGATCACGAAGCCGGTGCCGGTTCGCGTGACGGCGCCCGCTGCTTCATATCCGCACTGCCGTACCGAGCCGCAGCAACGGTGCGCTGCCCCCTCTGCCTGGCGTTGTCCAAAGCAAAACGCCGGCCCCACAAGGAACCGGCGCTTCAGCTTCGTCGCAGGAGCCGGACGAGGGTCCGGCAGCTTCGTCCTACATCTGCGTACCCGCGGGAGGCAGCTCGCCGGCGGCGCTGTTGACGGTGATGCCGACCGCCACCGGCTGGGTGGCACGGCCCGGCAGCAGGGCGAGGGCACGGGCGCTCAGGCTCGCCCAGGTCGCGAACTCGTTGTACTTCGAGCCTTCCAGCCAGCCGATCACGGCGGCGGCAAGGAAGGGCATCGCCTGGATGGCCAGCGCCAGGGCGAACAGGTCCACCTCGACCACCGCATGCCAGTTGGTCATGCGCAGGGCGATGGCGCTGAGCATCAGCCCGCCGCCGATCACCGCCTCCGGCAGGGCCGGGAAGGCGCGGGCGGCGCCGGCCAGCCAGGAGCCCTTGGCGGTGCGGGCGAAGGCGAGGTCCTTGTAGCGGAACCCGTCATAGACCGCCTTGGCCACCGTGAACTGCACCGCCATGGCGGCGAAGGCCGCGCCGATCATCCGCAGCGGCGTGGTCGCCACCCGCAGGCGGTAGAGGGCGCAGAAATGCAGCACATAGATGCCGAAGCAGAACACGATCGGCACGGTCAGGATCCGCTGCGGCACGGCGATGCCGAGCGCGAAAACCACCGGCGCCCACAGCAGCGACAGGATCGCCACCAGCGCGCCGATGCTCTCGGCGCCGAGCCAGCTCACCCAGCCGATCGAGAATTCGCGGCGCTGGGCGCTGTTGAGGCGGGTGCCGCCGTTCGGCAGCATGCGGCGCCAGTGCTTCTTGATGATCTGCATGCCGCCATAGGCCCAGCGGTGGCGCTGCTTCTTGAACGAGGCGAAATCGTCCGGGAGCAGGCCCCAGCCATAGCGGGTGTTGGTGTAGTGGCTCTTCCAGCCGCGCTCGACGATGGAGAGGCCGAGATCGGTGTCCTCGCAGATGGTGTCGCTCGACCAGTCGCCGGCTTCCACCATGGCGGCGCGGCGGATCAGGCACATGGTGCCGTGCACCACGATGGCGTCGTGCTCGTTGCGCTGGACCATGCCGATGTCGAAGAAGCCGGCATATTCGGTGTTCATCGCCTCGTTGAGCAGGCTGCGATGGGCGTCGCGATGGTCCTGCGGCGCCTGCACGATGCCCACCGTCGGGTCCTCGAAGGTCGGCACCAGATCGCGCAGCCAGTTCGGCGCCACCACATAGTCGGCGTCGATCACGCCGATGATCTCGGCATCCGGCGCGGTCTGCTCCATGGCGACGCGCAGCGCGCCGGCCTTGAAGCCCTCGACCTTGGGCAGGTTGATGAACTTGAAACGCTCGCCGAGCTGCTGGCAATAGGCCTCGATCGGCTCCCAGAAAGCCGGGTCGGGCGTATTGTTGATGATGACGAGGCACTCATAGTTCGGCCAGTCGAGCCGGGCGACGCTGTCCAGCGTCTGCTTCAGCATCTCCGGCGGCTCCTTATAGGCCGGGATGTGGATCGACACCTTGGGCGTGCGGGCCGGCATGGCGGTATTATTCGCCTCGATCAGCCGGCGCGGGCGACGGCCGAAGGCGATGGTCGCCAGTTCCTCGACCCGGTACAGCATGACGATGACCAGCGGCACCAGCAGCACGATCGAGACCACGAAGGTGATCTTGTTGCCGCCTACGACATAGTGGGTCAGCCAGTGATCGGTGACGGTGGCGATCCAGGCGCCCACGAGATTGGCGGCGCCGGCCATCACCGCGGCCTGGGTGAAGGTCAGCCGGGCGAAGCGGAACAGAGGCAGCGAGAAGGCGATGCCGAACAGCAGCGCGATCGCGGCGGTGGCGTTGTAGGTGGAGGGCGTGACCGGCCCGGCGAGCGGGAATTTCAACTGCCGGTCGGCGTCGAGCATGCCCCAGTACTGGCCGACGGAGCCTTCGAAGCTCTTCCACGGCGCGTCGAAGGCTTCGATGAGGTTGTAGTCGATGCCCAGCGCATCCGCGCGGGCGGCGAAGTCGCGGATGACCTGCGCCTGGATCAGCTCGCCGGGGACGGCGCCGTCGCGGTTGTAGCCGGCGCTGGGCCAGCCGAACTCGGCGATGACGATGCGCTTGCCGGGATAGGCGGCGCGCAGGCGGTTATAGATGGTGATGGTGCGGTCGACCACCTGGTCGGCAGGCACGCCTTCCCAATAGGGCAGGATATGGGCGGCGATGTAATCGACGGCCGATACCAGCTCGGGATGCTCGAGCCAGACGTCCCAGGTCTCGCCGGTGGTGACCGGTACGTTCACCTCCCGCTTCACGCGGCGGATGGTGTCGATGAGTTGCTCGGGCGTCCGTTCGGCGCGCAGGATCGACTCGTTGCCGACCACGATGCCAACGACGTTGGAATTCTTCTTCGCCGCATCGATGGCGTTGGCGATCTCGCGGGCGTTGCGGTCCTCGTTTTCGTCGAGCCACGCGCCGATGGTTGTCTTCAACCCTTTTTCGGAAGCGATGCGGGCGACGTTTTCCAGCCCGCCGGTGGAGGCGTAGGTACGCACCGCCTTGGTATAGGGCGCAACCGCCTCCACGTCGGCGCGAACCTGCGCCTCCGTGGTCGATTGTCCCTTGTCCGGGTTCATGTCGCGCGCATAGGGCGCAAAGGACATGCTGGCCAAACGGTCGGAGATCGCCGGAGCGGTCACCTCCGAACGCATTGCGAGCCACATGAAGGCATGCACGGACGTGACTACCGCAATCGCAGCGGCAGCAACACGAACAGCGGGACGCATGGACAACCCACCAGCTTTTGAGAGGTAACGGGCGAATATATAATTGAACTTCAACGCGTTTGCAGCATCCGCATGGCTGCATCGCAAAAAATACGATTCGTGCCTGCGGCTTGCCTAGAACGCGACGACGGGAAGATGGTTCCCGTCTGTGGCGGCGGCGTGTCGCGGCTGGGGCCGCGCCATGAAATCATTACGTTGAAATCGTTGGGCTCAGATCATTGCGCGGCGGGGGCGGCGGCGGGCGCTGCCGGGGCGGACGGCGTCGAGTCCGGATTCACCCAGCAGGCATGCACCCGTTCGGAGAGGCGCTCCTGCGCCTTGGGATCTATGTTGCCCTGCCGCACGAGGCAGCGGAACGCGATCTTGAGATGCTCGGTGGGGCAGCCGAAGCGCTCATAGAGCTCCATGTGGCGGCGGGCGGTGTCGATATCGTCGCGCCAGAGCAGCATGGCGATGCGCCGGCCGCTCCACACGCATTCCGGCAGGCCGGCATTGCCCGGCAGCTTGGCCGCCTCGTTATATTCCTCGATCGACCGGCGCTGGGCCTCCTTGGCCTGCTCTTCCGGGGACTGCTGCTCGGCCGGCTTCTGCTCGGGCGCGCTGTTCTGCGCGAACGCCGGAGCGGTGACGGCAGCCGTGAGAAGAAGGCCGCCGAGCAGAGCGGCGGCGAAGGGGCGTACAGAGCACAACATGGAGGAATTCGTCACACGCGAGAGGAAACCAAACCAGCTTTAAGACACTAGGTGAAGCTGCTGAATTTGTCAGCATCGCGGCGCCTTTGCCGCCTCATTGTGCGTAACCATCCTCAGCGGACATTTAAGATCGCAACTTCCTGCTTCCGGGCCGCCTCCCGGTCACGCCGCCCCCTCGCCCCTTCTTCGAGGGTGACCCCGCTCCGCGCTGTTTTGCCGCCCTGCGTCAGCCCCCTTGCGCTCGCCATTTTGCACCGCTACCCCAGCCGGTGCCGCACCGCACCCTGCCGCTGGAGACCTTCCGCATGCGCCTCGCCCCCCTGCTCGCCGCCTTCGTCAGCGCGGTGATCGTTGCCGTCTGGGCCTGGCTGGGCCAGCCGGTGCCGATGCCCGCCACCCCGCTGGCGGCAGGCGAGAAGATGCCCTGCGTCTCCTATGCGCCGTTCCGCCCCGGCCAGTCGCCCTTCATCGAGGGGCTGGTCATCCCGCCCGGGCAGATTGACGACGACTTCGCCCGGCTGGCGAAGATCACCCATTGCGTGCGCACCTATTCCACCGAGATGGGTCTCGAGGTGGTGCCGGCAATGGCGCGCAAGCACGGGCTCAAGGTGCTGCAGGGCATGTGGATCGGCCGCGACGAGGCGAAGAACCGCGTCGAGATCGACGCGGCGGTGAAGGCGGCGCAGCAGAACCCGGACGTCATCGACGCCGTCATCGTCGGCAACGAGGTGCTGCTGCGCGGCGAGCAATCCTCCACCGGCATGGCAGCGCTGATCCGCGAGGTGAAGTCCAAGGTGCCGGTGCCGGTCACCTATGCCGATGTCTGGGAGTTCTGGGAGCGCAACAAGGATCTGGCGCAGTATGTCGACTTCGTCACCGTGCACATCCTGCCGTTCTGGGAAGACGTGCCGGTGGCCGCGGACAAATCGGCCGCCCATATCGGCGAAATCCGCGAGCATGTCGGCAAGGTGTTCGGCGACAAGGAGATCCTGATCGGCGAGACCGGCTGGCCGAGCGAGGGCCGCATGCGCGAGGGCGCGCTGCCCTCGCCCTCCAACCAGGCGATGGTAATCCAGGAGTTGCTGGCGCTCGCCAAGGAGAAAAATTACCGGCTCAACGTCATCGAGGCCTTCGACCAGCCGTGGAAGCGCGCCTCCGAGGGCACGGTGGGCGGCCATTGGGGCTTCCTCGATGCCTATACCCGCGACTTCAAGTTCGGCTGGGGCGAGGCGGTGTCGGACCATCCGCACTGGCTGCGGCAGGCGATCCTCGGCATTTTCCTGGCTCTGGGCGTGTTTGTCGCCGGCGCCATTGGCAGCCGGGGCCGGGGCATGAACAACCGCCGCTGGCTGGCGGTGTCCGGCATTGCGCTGTTTTCCGGGCTGACGATCGGCCGCGCCCTGGTCTCGGTGCCGATCGAGAGCCTCGGCATCGGCGGCGGGCTGCGCGGCGGATCGATCCTGGCCCTGGCGGTGCTCGTGCCGCTCGTCGCCGCCTTCGCGGTGGGCCGGCAGGCGAGGGCGGTGGCGCTCACCCAGGCGCTGGACGGCCTATCGCGCCGCGCCGCCGCGCCGGTGGAGCGGGCGATGGCGCTGCTGCTTGCCGCCGCGGTGGTGCTGATCGCGCATGTGGCGCTGGGGCTGGTCTTCGACCCGCGCTACAAGGACTTCCAGTTCGCCGGCCTGACGCCGATCATCATGGCCTTCGCCTTCTACGCGCTGGTCGCGGCGCCGCGCGTGAGCGCCGAGGCGGCGGCGGCCGAGAAGATCACCGCGGCGATCTTCCTCGGCAGCGGCCTCTACATCGCGGTCAACGAGACCTTCGCCAACTGGCAGGGCCTGTGGACCAGCGCGCTGCTTGTGGTGATGGCGCTCAGTCTCTGGCGCCTTGCCACGGCCGCGCAAACGAGATGAGCAGCAGGCCCGCCGCCACGCCGGACAGGTTGTTGTTGTACATCACCAGTCCGGCCGCGGTGGCCATGAGCGCCAGGGTGAACATCGGGATCGAGGGGCGGACGAGCTGGATGAGGGATGTCGCCAGCGCGGCGATGCCGAAGGCGGAATAGCCGAACAGCTCAATCACCGTGCGCCGGGCGATGCAGCTGCCGGTCTCGACGCCGAGGCAGGCGAGGCCGACCGCCGACTGCTCCACCAGCGCGTAGCGCATATAGATCGCCCAGCCGAGCGCGAAGCCGCCAAGCACCAGGATGACGTTCCAGGCGCGGGCACCCGGCAGGAAGTTGCGCTGGTTCATGATCGGCTCCTCGGGCGGCTAGGACATGGCGGCTAGGACATGGCGGCTAGGACATGGCGGCTAGGACACGGCGGTTTAGGCACGGCGGCTTGCGAACGTCCCATTGGATGCCACGGCGGGCGCCGCCATTCAACGGCCGGAATTTCGCGGTCTTCCCGCCGATGGCGGCGCTGCGCTAAAGACGGGCGCCCGTTCTTTCGGAGAATCCGCGCATGCGCCGTCTGCTCGTCATCGTCCTCGCCGCCGGAGAAGGCACGCGCATGAAGTCGGCGCTGCCCAAGGTCATGCACAAGGTCGCCGGGCGCAGCATGGTCGGCCATGTGCTGGAAACCGCGAAGGCGGCCGGCGCTGCCGAGATCGCGGTGGTGATCGGCCCCGACCACGAACAGGTGGCGGCGGAGGTGCATCGCCTCGCCCCGGAGGCGAGCGTGTTCGTGCAGCGCGAGCGCCTCGGCACCGCCCATGCGGTGCTTGCCGCCACCCCCGCGCTGGAGCGGGGGTATGACGACATCCTCGTCATGTATGGCGATACGCCGCTGGTCAGGCCGCAGACGCTGGAGGCGCTGCGCGCGCCGCTGGCGGAGGGCGACGGCCTGGCGGTGCTCGGCTTCCGACCCGCCGATCCGACCGGCTATGGCCGCCTGATCACCTGGGGCGAAGACCTCGTGGCCATCCGCGAGGAGAAGGACGCCAGCGAGGCCGAGAAGGCCATCGGCCTGTGCAATGCCGGGCTGATGGCGATCGACGGAAAGCTGGCGCTGGAGGTTCTCTCCGGCATCGGCAATGCCAATGCCAAGGGCGAGTATTACCTCACCGATGCGGTGGAGGCGGTCATCGCCCGCGGTCGCCCGGCGGCGGTGTGCGTGGCGGAGGCCGGCGAGGTCGCCGGCGTCAACACCCGCGCCCAGCTCGCCGAGGCCGAGGCGGTGCAGCAGCAGCGGCTGCGGCGGGCGGCCATGGAGGGCGGCGCCACGCTCGTCGCGCCCGAGACGGTGTTCTTCAGTGCCGACACCCGGCTCGGCCGCGACGTCGTCGTCGAGCCGAACGTGGTGTTCGGCCCCGGCGTCACGGTGGCGGACGGCGTCGTCATCCGCGCCTTCAGCCATATCGAGGGCGCGACGCTTGCCGGTGGCGTCTCGGTCGGCCCCTACGCCCGGCTCCGCCCCGGCGCCAGGCTGGAAGAGGGCGTGCATATCGGCAACTTCGTCGAGATCAAGAACGCCGACCTCGCACCGGGGGTGAAGGTCAACCACCTGTCCTATGTCGGCGATTCGACGGTCGGGGAGGGCACCAATATCGGCGCCGGCTCCATCACCTGCAATTATGACGGCTTCAGCAAGCACCGCACCACCATCGGCGCCAATGCCTTCATCGGCACCAACAGCCTGATGGTGGCTCCCGTCACCATCGGCGACGGCGCCTATATCGGCACCGGCTCGGTCATCACCGAGGACGTGCCGGCCGATGCCCTGGCCATCGGCCGCGCCCGGCAGGTGAACAAGCCGGGCCTCGCCGCGCGTCTGCGCGAGCGGCTTCAGGCGATCCGGAAAGCCGCCACCGCGGGTTGAGATAAGAATCGACATCCGAATTGATTTTTGCAGTGCGGTGACACCCGGTTAAACCCGTACCGGTAAACTCCTGTGCTGGTTCGCGCGAAAGGTCTGCGCCATGTGTGGCATCATTGGCATCGTTGGTACGGCGTCCGTGGCCGACCGGCTCGTCGATTCGCTGAAGCGCCTCGAATATCGCGGCTATGATTCCGCCGGGGTGGCGACGCTGGAGCAGGGACGCCTCACCCGCCGCCGCGCCCAGGGCAAGCTGCGCAATCTGGAAAACGAGCTCGCCCAGGCGCCGCTCGCTGGCCATGTCGGCATCGGCCACACCCGCTGGGCGACCCATGGCAAGCCCAGCGTCGCCAATGCCCATCCGCATGCGACCATGCAGGTGGCGGTGGTGCATAACGGCATCATCGAGAACTACCGCGAACTGCGCGAGGAATTGCTGCGCGACGGCGCCAATTTCGAGAGCGAGACCGACACCGAGGTCGTCGCCCATCTCGTCACCCGCGAGCTGCGCGGCGGCGCCGGGCCGGAGGCGGCGGTCGCCGCGTCGCTGCCGCGGCTCAAGGGCGCCTTCGCGCTGGCCTTCATGTTCGAGGGCGAGGACGACCTCCTGATCGGCGCCCGCAAGGGCTCGCCGCTCGCCGTCGGCTATGGCAAGGGCGAGATGTATCTCGGCTCCGACGCCATCGCGCTGGCGCCCTTCACCGACACCATCTGCTATCTCGACGACGGCGATTGGGCGGTGCTGCATCGCGGCCGGGCGGAAATCCACAACGCCGCCAACGATGTGGTGGTGCGGCCGATCCAGCGTTCCACCGCCTCCGCCTTCCTGGTGGAGAAGGGCAACCACCGCCATTTCATGGCCAAGGAGATGCACGAACAGCCGGAGGTGGTCTCGCACACGCTGGCGCACTACCTCGACCTCGCCGCCGAGACGGTGCAGCTGGAAGCCGACCTGCCCTTCGATTTCACCGGCCTGGAGCGGATTTCCATCGCCGCTTGCGGCACCGCCTATTATGCCGGGCTGATCGCCAAATACTGGTTCGAGCAGATCGCCCGCCTGCCGGTGGAAATCGATGTCGCCTCCGAGTTCCGCTACCGCGAGGCGCCGCTGCCGAAGAACGGGCTCACCATCGTCATCTCCCAGTCCGGCGAGACCGCCGACACGCTGGCCTCGCTGCGCTATGCCAGGCAGGAGGGGCAGAAGGTGATGGCGGTGGTCAATGTCCCGACCTCCACCATCGCCCGCGAGAGCGATGCGGTGATGCCGACCCTTGCCGGCCCGGAAATCGGCGTCGCCTCCACCAAGGCCTTCACCTGCCAGCTGGCGACGCTGGCCGCCGTCGCGGTGGCGGCGGGCCGGGCGCGCGGCGTGCTGACGCCGGAGCGCGAGCGCGAGCTGGTGCGGGCCCTGGTCGAGGTGCCAAGGCTGATGAACGAGGCGCTGCGGCTCGGCCCGCAGATCGAGCAGCTGGCACGCTCCTTCGCCAAGTCGCAGGATGTGCTCTATCTCGGCCGCTCGACCTCCTATCCGCTGGCGCTCGAAGGCGCGCTGAAGCTCAAGGAGATTTCCTACATCCACGCCGAGGGCTATGCCGCCGGCGAGCTGAAGCACGGCCCGATCGCGCTGATCGACGAGAAGATGCCGGTGGTGGTGATCGCCCCGCATGACCAGGTCTTCGACAAGACCATGTCGAACATGCAGGAAGTCGCTGCCCGCGGCGGCCGCATCATCCTGCTGACCGATGCGCGCGGCGCCGCCGAGGCCGGTATCGAGACCGAGGCGACGCTGGTTCTGCCGGAAATGAACCCGCTGGTGGCGCCGCTGGTCTATGCGATCCCGATCCAGCTCATCGCCTATCACACCGCGGTGCAGATGGGCACCGATGTCGACCAGCCGCGCAACCTCGCCAAGTCGGTCACCGTGGAGTGACCGACAGGGTGCGGCCGGCCGGCTCAGACGTTCGGCTTCTGCAGCACGACGCGTAGGATATCGCGCAAATAGCGGCGCGGGTGGCGCCAGGGCGAGCGCTGTCCGATGGCGATGAACGCGCTCTCGATCTTCCGTCGCGGGACGATCCCCGCGACCGAGGGTTCGGCTGCCGGCACGACATCCGGCGGCGGCGCCAGGGCAGGGTGCCCGGCGGCACGCGCAGGAGGCGGAAGCGGCGCCGCGGCTTTCGCCAGGCTCCTCGCCGGCTCCCGGCGCGGCAGCGGAAGGTGATCCAGCGGAGGAACCGCGGCCGGATCCCGCGCCAGCCGTTCGATCACGTCGCGGTAGCGGGCAATCTCACGATCGGGCGGTGCCGGCTTGGTGGCAAGCTCCAGCGGCAGCATCGCCGCGCTGTCGGCCGCGAGGCCGATCAATCCGGCGCAATAGTTCACCGTGCCGCGTTTGGCGATGGATTCGCGATAATCCGACACGTCGGTCCGGTTGGCATACCAGCCGTTCCCGCCATGAACGCGATATCGCACGCTATTAGTCGGCAAATAATATTTGCGCGCGCCATAGATGCTGGCCGACAGAACCACGCAGCCATCGGCGCAGAGCCTCCACATGCGGATGAACGGCTCGGGAAAATCGGTGCAGCGCCGCGCCCAGTAGAGCCGCAGCGAGAGCGCCGAGGTGGAGGCGCCATACCAGGCCCCGGTGAGATAGGTCATCACCGCGGTATGGCCGAGATCCTCCTCCGCGTCGGCGAAAGCTTCGATGCCATGCGCCTGCTCGAACTGATGCAGGTTCGAGAAGACGAAATCGATATCGGGGCGGGCATCGTAGAGCGCGCCGAGCCGGGCGAGATAGTCGGGCTTCCACAAATCGTCGGCGTCGAGGAAGCAGACGACGTCGGCGTCAGCCCGCGCCACACCGGCGGCAAACCCCGCCAGCTGCCCGCGATTGGGCGAGAACACCAGCTCGACGCGCGGATCGTCGCCATAGGTCTGCGTCAGCCGCAGCGCCGAATCGTCGCTCGAACCATCATCGATCACGATCACCCGGTTCGGCGCCCGGCTCTGGGCCAGTGCGCTGTCGACTGCCTCGAGGACGAAGCGGCCGTAATTGTAATTGGTGATCACCACCGCGAAGGTCGTCGGCATCCGAGGGCACGCTCGCGAGTTCGGAAGGACAAGCGCGTGCGCGCCGATGGTTCGAGGCTGGGAACCATCCGGGCCGTTGCCGATGGTGTCAAGCGGCCTATCGAACGGCTGGAGAGTTCAGCCGCGTCCGCGATAGGGCGGCACGCCCTGGTCGGGCAGCCAGATATCCTTGGGCGGCGCGCCGCTCTGCCAGAACACGTCGATCGGGATGCCGCCGCGCGGGTACCAGTAGCCGCCGATGCGCAGCCAGTGCGGCTTCAGCAGATCGGCGAGCCGCCGCCCCACCGCCACCGTGCAGTCCTCGTGGAAGGCGCCATGATTGCGGAAGCTGGCGAGATAGAGTTTCAGCGATTTCGACTCCACCAGCCAGCCGTCCGGCACATAGTCGATGACCAGATGCGCGAAGTCCGGCTGCCCGGTCACCGGGCAGAGCGAGGTGAATTCCGGGCAGGTGAAGCGCGCGACATAGAGCGTGTCGGCCTGCGGGTTGGGCACGCGGTCCAGCACCGCTTGCCCGGGGGAGGCCGGCCACACGGTGGCGCGCCCGAGCTGCAGCGTTTCGTCGGTCATCGTCTTTCTCCTCGTGCCCACCCGCGCGGTTCTTTAGCGCGGGCTCTTTCGCATGTCATGGCGAGGCGGTAGAAGCGCTGTGACACCATCGCCCATGACGAACCGGGGAAGCGAATGACTGCCATTGTCGACATTATCGGCCGCGAGATTCTGGACAGCCGCGGGAACCCGACCGTCGAGGTCGATGTGATCCTCGAGGACGGCTCCCAGGGCCGTGCGGCGGTGCCCTCGGGCGCCTCGACCGGCGCCCATGAGGCGGTGGAGCTGCGCGACGGCGACAAGTCCCGCTATCTCGGCAAGGGCGTTTCGCAGGCGGTGGACGCCGTCAACGGCGAGATCTTCGACGCCATCGGCGGCATGGACGCCGAGGACCAGGCGGCGATCGACCAGATCCTCATCGAGCTCGACGGCACCCCGAACAAGGCCCGCCTCGGCGCCAACGCCATTCTCGGCGTGTCGCTGGCGCTCGCCAAGGCGGCGGCCGCCGCCCGCGACCTGCCGCTCTACCGCTATGTCGGCGGCGTCAACGCCCGCGTCCTGCCGGTGCCGATGATGAACATCGTCAATGGCGGCGCCCATGCCGACAACCCGATCGACTTCCAGGAATTCATGATCCTGCCGGTCGGCGCCCCGACCTTCGCGGAAGGCCTGCGCACCGGCGCCGAGATCTTCCACACGCTGAAGAAGGCGTTGAAGGACGCCGGCCACAACACCAATGTCGGCGACGAGGGCGGCTTCGCCCCCAACCTGCCGTCGGCCGACGCCGCGCTCGCCTTTGTGGTGAAGGCCATCGAGACCGCGGGCTACAAGCCGGGCGAGGACGTGTATATCGGCCTCGACTGCGCCTCCACCGAGTTCTTCAAGAACGGCAAGTACGACTATGAGGGCGAAGGCGTCGTGCGCGATGTCGAGACCCAGGTGAAGTATCTCGCCGATCTCGTCGCCCGCTATCCCATCGTCACCATCGAGGACGGCATGGCCGAGGACGATTGGGAGGGCTGGAAGCTGCTCACCGACACGATCGGCTCGAAGTGCCAGTTGGTCGGCGACGATCTGTTCGTCACCAATGTCGAGCGCCTGTCCGCCGGCATCAAGCAGGGCGTCGGCAATTCGATCCTGGTGAAGGTCAACCAGATCGGCTCGCTCACCGAGACACTGAACGCGGTGGAGATGGCGCACAAGGCCGGCTACACGGCGGTGATGTCGCACCGCTCGGGCGAGACCGAGGATTCGACCATCGCCGATCTCGCGGTCGCCACCAATTGCGGGCAGATCAAGACCGGCTCGCTCGCCCGCTCCGACCGCACCGCCAAGTACAACCAGCTGCTGCGCATCGAGCAGGAGCTCGGCCCGCAGGCGATCTATGCCGGCCGCTCGGCGCTGAAGGCGCTGGGCTGAGAAGAGGCGGGGCGACGGCGGCAGGCGGCGTTCGGCATGCCCGCTGACGGATCGGTCGAACTGGTCCTGCTGCACGCGCTTCCCCTGGACGCCTCCATGTGGGCCGGGCAACGCCATCTGTTGCCCGGCGCCACATTCGCCCCGACGCTCTACCCTCTGGGCGATCGCATGGCGGACTGGGCTTCCGCTATCTTGAAAAGCGTAAAGGGGCGTCGGCTGGTCGTGGTCGGCTGTTCGATCGGCGGCTCCTGCGCCCTCGAACTGGCGGCCGCGGCACCGGAGCGGGTGGCCGCCCTGGTGTTGATCGGCACCAAAGCCGTCCATCGGCCCGAGCCGGCGTTCAGGGATGCCGCGCTCGACATTCTGGCGCATGAAGGCGTCGCGCCAGCGTGGCAGGCGCTCTGGGCTCCGCTGTTCCCCACCTCGGCCGCATGTGCGCGCGACCGCGCCGCAGCCATTGCTCTCCGCCAGTCCGCCGGCGATTTGGCGCGGGCCATACGGGCCTTCCACAGCCGGCCGAGCCGCGATGACATCCTTGCCGCCTTTCCGGGTCCGGTGACCATCGTCACCGGCGCGGACGACAGGTTTCCCGGCCCGGCGGTGAGCTCGGCGCAGGCGAGACTGGCGCGTCGCGGCACGCTGCACGTACTTCCGGGCTGCGGCCACTATGTGCCGCTGGAGCAGCCGGCGGAGCTGAACGCGATCGTGAGCGGCGTGCTCGCCACCCTCTGAGCCGGCGGCGGGCCGGCCCGCGGCGCTGAAGGCCCGCCCGGGCCGGTTTTGCCGCCTCCCGGCGACAGAGTTAACGGAGCCTCAACCGGATAGGGCTAAGCTTTCATCCATGATAGCACGCACCCGCTGGCGCTCGATTCTCCAAACCGTCACGCTGCATCTCGGCGCGGCATCGCTCATCGGCTATTTCGCCTTCCAGGGCTATAACGGCCAATATGGCCTGGTGGCACGAAGGCACTTCGAGGAGCAGATGCAGGCGCTGACGCAGGAGCGCGATGTCCTGCGCACCCAGCGCCAGGCCATCGAAGCCAAGGTGCGCCTGCTGTCGCCCGATCTCGTCGATGCCGACATGCTGGACGAGCAGGCCCGCTCGCTGCTCAATCTGGTCCATCCCAAGGACCTCGTCCTGCTGCGCCCCCGCGCGCAGCCGACATTGATGCAATAGGCTCATCCGTAGGTTCAATGTGCGAAAAGGGCTCCGATGGCGCCCGGTCTTCGCGCACGCCTGGAATACCAGCGGGAAACCGATAAATCGCAATAGCTTAACTTCATAAAAGTTAAATCTTACATTTAACCGTATATAAGTTTAGAGCGGGAAACCCTTGCGCTGGCAACATGTTGTGCGCCGCAGCATTGCGTTTTGCGCGTAGCGTCGGCTCGGAAGTTGCGCTAAGACACTCCCAAAATCCGGTAACGAGCTAGGGATGCGCCTATGGCTGTAGCTGCGAAGAAGTCCCCCGCCCCCAGGACCACTGCCTCCAAGGCCGTTGCGCCGAAATCTTCCACGAGGCGTTCCGACAAGCCGGCCGATGCGCTGGACTTCTCGAAGGATCGGGAACTCGCCGCCTATCGACAGATGCTGGAGATCCGGCGTTTCGAGGAAAAGGCCGGCCAGATGTATGGCATGGGCCTCATCGGCGGTTTCTGCCATCTCTATATCGGGCAGGAAGCCGTCGTCGTCGGCATGCAGATGGCGCTGAAGTCGGGCGATCAGGTGATCACCGGCTATCGCGATCACGGCCACATGCTGGCCACCGGCATGGACCCCAAGGGCGTCATGGCCGAGCTCACCGGCCGCCGCGGCGGCTATTCCAAGGGCAAGGGCGGCTCGATGCACATGTTCAGCATCGAGAAGGGCTTCTTCGGCGGCCACGGCATCGTCGGCGCCCAGGTGTCGCTCGGTACCGGCCTCGCCTTCGCCAACCACTACCGCGACAATGGCGGCGTGTGCCTGACCTATTTCGGCGACGGTGCCTCCAATCAGGGGCAGGTCTACGAGAGCTTCAACATGGCGGAGCTCTGGAAGCTTCCGGTGGTCTACATCATCGAGAACAACCGCTACGCCATGGGCACCGCGGTGAGCCGCGCCTCGGCGCAGACCGATTTCTCCAAGCGCGGCGCCTCGTTCAACATCCCCGGCGAGCAGGTCGACGGCATGGATGTGCGGGCGGTCAAGGCCGCCGGCGAGCGCGCGGTGGAATTCGCCCGCTCCGGCAAGGGTCCCTACATCCTCGAAATGCTCACCTACCGCTATCGCGGGCACTCCATGTCCGACCCGGCCAAGTACCGGTCGAAGGAGGAGGTGCAGAAGATGCGGACCGAGCACGACCCGATCGAGCAGGTGCGCGCGCGCCTGCTGGAAAAGGGCTGGGCCAGCGAGGACGACCTCAAGGCCATCGATGCCGAAATCCGCGAGGTGATGAACGCCGCCGCCGATTTCGCCAGCCATGATCCGGAGCCGGATCCTTCCGAGCTCTACACCGACGTCCTCCGCTGATCGGCGGGGCAGGGGCATGCTCGCCTGGCTGTTCTGGGGTTTGTGGGTCGCCGGAGCATCGGCGATCGTCGTGCTGTGGGTATTTTCCGTCGCCACGGCGTTCCGCATTCTTTCCGGCGTCCGCGCCGGCGGCGGCAGCAACGCGGCTGCCGACTGGATCAAGATGGTCGTGTGGCCGTTCGCCATACGCCACCTCGCCGGGGCGCCGGCGGACCGGGCGGCCAATCTTTCGCAACGCCTCTCGCGGATGCTGGTCGCCCTCTTCGTCGCCTTTCTCGTGGCCACCGCTTCGTTGGCCGTCTACAGCAACCTGACGTTCGTGCCCTCCGCACCGACGCATCAGTGACGCGCGATCTCGACGCTCGTTCTTTGGGGAACGCCGCCATGCCGACCGAAATTCTCATGCCCGCCCTGTCTCCCACCATGGAGAAGGGCAATCTGGCCAAGTGGATCAAGAAAGAAGGCGACACGGTCAAATCCGGCGATGTCATCGCCGAGATCGAGACCGATAAGGCCACGATGGAAGTCGAGGCGGTCGACGAGGGGACGCTGGGCAAGATCCTGGTGCCGGAAGGCACGCAGGATGTCGCGGTGAACACCCCGATCGCCGTCATCCTCGCCGATGGCGAGGACGCCAGCGCCGCGGCAGCTCCCACCCCGAAGGCCACCGAGTCCGCGCCGCCGGTGGCCGCCGCCCCGGCCGAGCCGCCGCCGGTCGTCACGTCCGCCCCCGCCCCGGCGGCCCCCGCGGTCGTCTCCGCTCCTGCGCCCGAGCCGGAAGTGCCGGAGGGCACCGAGATGGTCAACCAGACCATGCGCGAGGCGCTGCGCGACGCCATGGCCGAGGAGATGCGCCGCGACGGCGACGTCTTCGTCATGGGCGAGGAAGTCGCCGAATATCAGGGTGCCTACAAGATCACCCAGGGGTTGCTGCAGGAATTCGGCGCCAAGCGGGTCATCGATACCCCGATCACCGAGCATGGATTCGCCGGCGTCGGCGTCGGCGCCGCCATGGCCGGGCTGAAGCCGATCGTCGAGTTCATGACCTTCAACTTCGCCATGCAGGCGATCGACCAGATCATCAACTCCGCCGCCAAGACGCTCTATATGTCCGGCGGCCAGATCCAGTGCTCGATCGTGTTCCGCGGCCCCAACGGCGCCGCCGCCCGCGTCGCCGCCCAGCATAGCCAGGACTACACCGCCTGGTATTCGCACATCCCCGGCCTCAAGGTGGTGGCGCCCTACACCGCCGCCGACGCTAAGGGCCTGCTCAAGGCGGCGATCCGCGATCCCAACCCGGTGATCTTCCTCGAGAACGAAATCCTTTACGGCCACTCCTCGCCGGTGCCGAAGCTCGACGACTTCATCGTCCCGCTCGGCAAGGCGCGCATCGCCCGCCCCGGCAAGGACGTGACGCTGGTCGCCTGGTCGATCGGCATGTCCTACGCGTTGAAGGCGGCGGACGAACTCGCCAAGCTCGGCATCGACGCCGAGGTGATCGACCTGCGCACCATCCGCCCGATGGACACCGAGACCATCCTCGCCTCGGTGAAGAAGACAGGCCGCCTCGTCACGGTGGAGGAAGGCTGGGGCCAGTCCGGTGTCGGCGCCGAGATTTCCGCCCGCGTCATGGAGAGCGCCTTCGACTATCTCGATGCGCCGGTGCTGCGCGTCTATGGCAAGGACGTCCCCATGCCCTACGCCGCCAATCTCGAAAAGCTTGCGCTGCCGAACGTCCAGGAAGTGGTCGAGGCCGCGCGGGCCGTGACCTA
Source organism: Ancylobacter sp. 3268 (assembly GCF_031456575.1). Classification (NCBI taxonomy): domain Bacteria; kingdom Pseudomonadati; phylum Pseudomonadota; class Alphaproteobacteria; order Hyphomicrobiales; family Xanthobacteraceae; genus Ancylobacter; species Ancylobacter sp. 3268. Next base: position 409,570 of record NZ_JAVDUX010000001.1, on the reverse strand, counting down.
TCGCTGAAGCTGCTGAGGACGGAGAGCGCCCATGCCGATCGAGATCCTCATGCCGGCCCTGTCTCCCACCATGGAGAAGGGCAACCTCGCCAAGTGGCTCAAGAAGGAAGGCGACAAGGTCTCCCCCGGCGACGTGATCGCCGAGATCGAGACCGACAAGGCCACGATGGAAGTCGAGGCCATTGACGAGGGCACGCTGGCCAAGATTATGGTGCCGGAAGGCTCGCAGGACGTGCCGGTGAACCAACTCATCGCCGTGCTCGCCGCCGATGGCGAGGATGCCAAGGCGGTCGCCGCCGGCGGCACCTCCGCTGCGAAGCCGGCCGCAGCCGCTCCGGCGCCCGTCGCCGAGGCGCCGAAGCCGGCCGAACCCGCGGCCGCTCCGGTTGCCGCCGCGCCGGCGCCGGCCGCCACCGGCGAGCGCATCTTCGCTTCGCCATTGGCCCGGCGTCTCGCCAAGGACAAGGGCGTCGACCTGTCGGCAGTTAAGGGCTCCGGGCCGCGCGGTCGCATCGTCGCCGCCGATGTCGCCACCGCCACGCCCGGCGCCGCCAAGCCCGCGACGGCCACGGCGCCGGCGCCCGCCGCCGCCGCTCCGGCTCCCTCCGCCGCCAAGCCGGCGCCGGCCCCCGGCGCGCTGCTCGAGCAGGTCAAGGCCTATTACGAGCCCGGCACCTATGAGGAAGTCCCGCTCGACGGCATGCGCCGCGTCATCGCCCAGCGCATGACCGAGGCGCGGCAGACAGTGCCGACCTTCTACCTCACCGTCGACTGCGACGTCGACGAGCTGATGAAGCTGCGCGAGATGCTGAACAAGTCCGCGCCGGAGAAGGACGGCAAGCCGGCCTACAAGCTCTCGGTCAACGATTTCGTCATCAAGGCCTACGCGCTCGCCTTCCAGCAGGTGCCGGATGCCAATCAGGTATGGGGCGGCGACCGCTACCTCAAGCTGAAGCACTCCGACATCGGCGTCGCGGTGGCGATCGACGGCGGCAAGGGCCTGCTCACCCCGATCATCCGCAAGGCCGAGACCAAGTCGCTGTCCTACATCTCCAACGAGACCCGCGACCTCGCCATCCGCGCCCGCAACAAGAAGCTGGCGCCGAACGAGTACCAGGGCGGCTCCTCGGCGATCTCCAATCTCGGCATGTTCGGGATCAAGGATTTCACAGCCATCATCAACCCGCCGCACGCCACCATCCTCGCGGTGGGCACCAGCGAGCAGCGGGCGGTGGTGAAGAAGGGCGAGCTCGCCGTCGCCACGGTGATGACGGTGACCATCTCCTGCGACCACCGCGTCATGGACGGCGCCATGGGCGCTCAGCTTCTCACCGCCTTCAAGGCGCTGATCGAGAAGCCGATGGCGATGCTGGTCTGAGCGACCGCCGATCTCGTCATGGCCGGGGCAGCCGTCCCGGCCTCCACCTTCGCGAGGGGCCTGCCGGCGCGAACCGCCCGCGCGGCCCCGGTGCATGACGGAACAACCCAGATGGCCGCTTCCTACGACGTCCTCATCATCGGCTCCGGCCCCGGCGGCTATGTCGCCGCCATCCGCGCCGCCCAGCTCGGGCTCAAGGTCGGTGTGGTCGAGCGCCAGTACATGGGCGGCATCTGCCCGAACTGGGGCTGCATCCCGGCCAAGGCGCTGCTGCGCTCGGCGGAGATCTTCCACTATATCGAGCACGCCAAGGATTACGGCCTCGTCGCCGAGAAGTTCGGCGTCGACATCGCCGGGGTGGTGAAGCGCTCGCGCGGCATCGCCAGCCAGATGAGCAACGGCGTCGGCTTCCTGCTGAAGAAGAACAAGGTCGAGGTGATCTGGGGCCAGGCCACCATCACCGCGCCCGGCAAGGTGTCGGTCGCCGCCACCGATGGCGCGCCGAAGGGCGCGCTCGGCGCCGGCGAGTACACCGCCAAGAACATCATCGTCGCCACCGGCGCCCGCCCGCGCGCGCTGCCCGGCATCGAGCCCGACAGCGAGCTGATCTGGACCTATTTCGACGCGCTGGCGCCGGCGAGCGTGCCGAAGTCGCTGCTGATCATGGGCTCGGGCGCCATCGGCGTCGAATTCGCCTCCTTCTACAAGGCGATGGGCTCGGACGTGACCATCGTGGAGCTGCTGCCGCAGATCCTCCCCGTCGAGGACGAGGAGATCGCCGAGCACGCGAGGAAGCGCTTCGAGAAGCAGGGCATCAAGATCCTCACCGGCGCCAAGGTGTCGAAGGTGGTCAAGGGCGCCGACAACGTCACCGCCACCGTCGAGACCGCCGACGGCAAGGTGCAGACCCTCGTCGCCGACCGGCTGATCTCGGCGGTGGGCGTGGTCGGCAACATCGAGAATCTCGGCCTCGAAGCCGTGGGCGTGAAGACCGATCGCGGCTGCGTGGTCATCGACGGCCTGTGCCGCACCAATGTGCCCGGCATCTACGCCATCGGCGACGTCGCCGGCCCGCCCATGCTGGCGCACAAGGCCGAGCATGAGGGCGTGATCTGCGTCGAGGGCATCGCCGGCAAGCACGCGCATCCGATGGACAAGCTAATGATCCCCGGCTGCACCTATTGCATGCCGCAGGTGGCGTCCGTCGGCCTCACCGAGAAGAAGGCCAAGGAGGCCGGCTACGAGGTCAAGGTCGGCCGCTTCCCGTTCATCGGCAACGGCAAGGCGGTTGCGCTCGGCGAGGCCGACGGTCTGGTCAAGACCATCTTCGATGCCAAGACCGGCCAGTTGCTCGGCGCCCATCTCGTCGGCGCGGAAGTCACCGAGCTGATCCAGGGCTTCGTGCTGGCGATGAATCTGGAAACCACCGAGGAAGAGCTGATCAACGCCGTCTTCCCGCATCCGACGGTTTCTGAGACCATGCATGAAAGCGTGCTCGCCGCTTATGGGCGCGCCATCCACATCTGAGGCGCGCCGCCAGGCAGATCGGCAGAGGTAGGAAACGTCCATGGAAAGCTTCGCCGCCGTTGCGGACCAGCCGGGTGTCGGCTGGTTCACCATGATCATCATCGGCCTGCTGGCCGGGTGGATCGCCGAGCGGGTGACCGAAAGCGACCACGGCCTGTTCGCCAACCTGCTGTTCGGCCTGATCGGCGCCTTTGTCGGCAAATACCTCGCCGAGCTGGCGGCGATCCCGGTCTATGGCTTCTTCCGCACCCTGATCGCCGCCACGGTCGGCGCCGTCATCGTGCTGTTCATCTGGCGCAAGCTGCGCTCGCGCTGACGCTCCTTCGCGTCAGGCGCGTCGAGGCGTGCGTGGCGCACGGGGCACCTGTCCGAAGGACGGGGGTTCCCGGCGCGCCGTGCAGCCATTAAGTGTGAAGACGAAACGCGAACCGGCCGAACTCCAACGGGCATCGGGCACTGCATGGTCACCGTCCTCAACACGTTGAATCGCGCTCTCGAAAAGCCGCGCCACCCGGAAAAGGTGAACCGGCCCGAGACGCCGGTCCTGAAGAAGCCGGATTGGATCCGCGTGCGCGCCCCGGGTACGCCCGGCTGGCAGGAAACCGCCAACATTGTGCGCGCCAACGGCCTCGTCACCGTGTGCGAGGAAGCGAGCTGCCCCAATATCGGCGAGTGCTGGCAGAAGAAGCACGCCACCTTCATGATCATGGGCGACACTTGCACGCGCGCCTGTGCCTTCTGCAATGTCCGCACCGGCATGCCAGGCCCGCTGGACATGGACGAGCCGCAGAAGGTTGCCGATGCCGTTGCCCGCCTCGGCCTCGAGCATGTCGTCGTCACCTCGGTGGACCGCGACGATCTCGCCGATGGCGGTGCCGAGCATTTCGCCCGCACCATCCGAGCCATCCGCGCCACCAGCCCCGGCACCACCATCGAGATCCTCACCCCGGATTTCCTGCGCAAGGACGGCGCGCTGGAAGTGGTGGTAGAGGCGAAGCCGGACGTGTTCAACCACAATCTCGAATGCGTCCCTTCGCTCTATCTGAAGGTCCGCCCCGGCGCCCGCTATTTCCACTCGCTGCGGCTGCTGCAGCGGGTGAAGGAGCTTGATCCGTCGATCTTCACCAAGTCCGGCATCATGGTCGGCCTCGGCGAGGTCAGGAACGAGGTGCTGCAGCTGATGGACGATTTGCGCTCGGCCGAGATCGACTTCATGACCATCGGGCAATATCTCCAGCCGACCCGCAAGCATCACCCGGTGATGGCCTTCGTGACGCCGGAGGAGTTCAAATCCTACGAGACCATCGCCTATGCCAAGGGCTTCCTGATGGTGTCGTCGAGCCCGCTGACCCGCTCGTCTCACCATGCCGGCGAGGACTTCGCGCGGCTGCGCGCCGCGCGGGCGTCGAAGCTCGGCACTGCGTCCCCGGCGCTGGCGCCCGTCTGAGCCATGCCGTCGTTCCGCAGCAAGCGGCAGGTCCGGCATTCGGCCGTCGACATGTTCGACCTCGTCGCCGATGTCGAGCGCTACCCGGAATTCGTCCCGCTCTGCGAGAGCCTGCATGTGCGCCGGAAGGTGGCGAGCGGGGAGGGCATCGACATCCTCGTCGCCGACATGACCGTCGCCTACAAGGTGTTCCGCGAGAGCTTCACCAGCCGGGTGACGCTGGACAGGCCGCGCCTCACCATCGTCGTCGAATATCTCGACGGCCCGTTCAGCCGGCTGGAGAACCGCTGGAGCTTCCGCGCCACCGGCGAGCGCAGCTCCGATGTCGAGTTCTTCATCGATTATGAGTTCCGCTCGCGCACGCTCGGCATGCTGATGGGTGCGATGTTCGACGCCGCCTTCCGTCGCTTCGCCGAGGCCTTCGAGAAGCGGGCCGACGAGGTCTACGGCACGGCGGTTTAGAGCCATTCCCGCAAAAGTGCGAAGCGGTTTTGCGCAAGGAATTGCGTGGAAAAACCTAGGCTTCCGCCAGTTCGGCCAGCATCTCCAGCGCCGTCATCACCGCCCGCGCCCGCACGCCGGCGCGGTCCTCGCCGGCGAACACGTCCCGCCGCACGATCACCCGCCCATCCGCCCGCGCGGCGGCGAAATGCACCAGCCCGACCGGCTTTGCCGCCGAGCCGCCGCCCGGCCCGGCAATGCCGGTCACCGACACGCCGAGCGAGGTGCCGGCAATGCGCAGCAGCCCGGCGACCATTTCCCGCGCCGTCTCCTCGCTCACCGCGCCATGGGCGGCGAGTGTCGCCTCGGAAACGCCGAGCACCGCCACTTTCGCGGCGTTGGAATAGGTGACGAAGGCGCGGTCCACCACGTCGGAGGAGCCGGCGATCTCGGTCAGCGCCCCGCTCACCAGCCCTCCGGTGCAGGATTCCGCCGTCGCCACGGTGAAGCCGCGCGCCCGGCACAGCCCCAATACGCGGCTGGCGAGTTCGTCGCGCGCACTCATTGTCCGTCCTCGCCCCAGGGCAGCCGCACCGTGGCGGTGGCAAGCGCGGCGATGCCCTCGCGCCGGCCGGTGAAGCCGAGTTGCTCGCTGGTGGTCGCCTTCACGCTCACCCGCGCCATCGGTAGCCCGGCGATGGCGGCGATGCTCTCCCGCATCGCCTCGCGATGCGGGCCGATCTTCGGCTCCTCGCAGACGATGGTGGCGTCGAGATGCGCCACCCGCCCGCCCTTTGCCGTCACAAGCCCCACCGCATGGCGCAGGAACTGGTCGGAAGCGGCGCCCTTCCACTCCGGCTTGGAGGGCGGGAAATGGAAGCCGATATCCTCGGCGCCGATGGTGCCGAGCAGCGCGTCGGTCAGCGCGTGCAGCACCACATCGGCGTCGGAATGGCCGGAAAGGCCGCGCCCATGCGGAATGGCGAGGCCGCCAAGCATCACATGGTCGCCCTCGCCGAAGGCGTGCACGTCGTAGCCGGTGGCGGTGCGCACATCGGCCAAATCCTGAAGCTCCCGCGCGAAAACCCGTTCGGCGCTCACGAAATCCTCCAGCGTCGTCAGTTTGAGATTGCCGGCGTCGCCGGCGAAGCTCGCCACCCGGTGCCCGGCGGCATCGGCCACCGCGGCATCGTCGGTGAGGTCGTCGCGCCCGGCGAGCGCGCGATGCGCGTCGCGAATCAGCGGATAGCGGAAGCTCTGCGGCGTCTGCACGCTGCGCAGCAGGTCGCGATCGGGACCGGAGACCACGAAGCCTTCCGCCTCGCAGCGCTTCACCGTGTCGACCAGCCGCAGCACCGGCACCGCCGCCCCATGCTGCGCCGCCGCCGCCAGGGCATCGGCGACGAGGCGCGCGGTGACGAAGGGGCGGGCGGCATCGTGGATCAGCACCAGTTCCGGGGGAGCGTCCGCCAGCGCCTCCAGCCCGGCGCGCACCGAGGCCTGGCGCGTTGCGCCGCCGGCCACCGGCGCCGCCAGCCGGTCGGCGCCGAAGCGGGCGGCGAGGCCTTGCGTCGCCGTGGCGTAGAGCCCGGCATGGACGGGATCGATCACCGTCACCACCCGGCGGATGCCGGGCTGGCCGAGAAAGCGTTCCAGCGTATGGCGCAGCAGCGGGCGCCCGCCCACCAGGCGATACTGCTTCGGCAGTCCGTCGCCGGCACGGATTCCGCGCCCGGCGGCAACCACGATGACGTCGGCGCGCATGTCAGCCCGCAGATCCGCCTGCACTTACGCTCTCCTGAAACCGGCCGGTACCCCGGCGCCGCCTTCCCAAGGGGCCTGCCCAGGTCTTGCCTAGGGTCTTGCCCAAGGTCTTGCCCCAGCCACCCGTTTAGCCCAAAAGCGGCACGGCGGTGCAAAAGTTTCGAACTATTCCGTGCAGGAGACTTGATGACGGGCGCTGTCTGTCTATTATGTAGGCACCGCCCGCTGGGCTCATTTCCTGTGCACCGAGTGATCATCGCTTGATCGTTGCTGCCTTTCCGAACGCCACTCTCACCGTCGGGCCACTGACGCTGCCGAATCGCGTCGTGCTGGCGCCGATGGCGGGCATCACCGATGCACCGTTCCGGCGCATGGCGCACCGCTACGGTGCCGGGCTGGTGATATCGGAGATGGTGGCGTCGGAGGCGCTGGAATCCGGCCATGCCGAAACCGCGCTGCGGGCCGAGGCGGCGGGCGTGCCCGTCCATGCGGTGCAGCTCGCCGGCAACCAGCCGGCCTCCATGGCACGCGCCGCCGCGATGGCGGAGGCGTCCGGCGCGGCGCTGATCGACATCAATATGGGCTGCCCGGCCAAGCGGGTCACCACCGGCCTCGCCGGGGCGGCGCTGTTGCGCGACCTCGACCTCGCCACCGCCATCATCGCGGCAGTGGTCGGCGCGGTGATGGTGCCGGTGACGCTGAAGACCCGCCTCGGCTGGGACGATAGCGGCCTGATTGCTCCGGAGCTGGCGCGCCGGGCGGCGGATATCGGCGTCCGGATGGTCACCATTCACGGCCGCACCCGCTGCCAGTTCTACACCGGCAGCGCCGATTGGCGCGCGATCGCCAGCGTCGCATCGGCCATCGATCTCCCGGTGCTCGCCAATGGCGATCTGGTGGCGGCGGAGCAGGTGCCGGCGATGCTGGCGGCCTCGGGCGGGGCGGGGGTGATGATCGGACGCGGCGCCCAGGGGCGCCCGTGGTTCCCCGGCCAGGTGGCCGCCTATCTCGCCCAGTCTCCCGACGCCCGCCGCGTACCGGCCGATCCGAGCCTCGCCGAGCAACGTAACGTGCTCCTGGAGCTCTATGAGGGCTGGCTGTCGCATTACGGCATCGATCTCGGGCGGCGGCAGGCACGCAAGCATATTGGTTGGGCACTGGAGGCGGCTGCGGTCACGGCCGGGCGGACACCGGATGCGCTGGCCCATTGGCGCAAGCGCATCCTCACGCAGGATGAGCCGCGCGAGGTCCGCGCCGGCATCCGCGCCGCTTTCGACGAATTGTCATGGAGTGCCGCAGCATGAAGACGCTCAAGCCCGATGCAGGGGCCAAATCTGCGGATGCCAAATCTCCGGACAGCAAGTCTCCGGACACCAAGTCTCCGGCGGCCAAAACCACGGCGGGCAAGGCCCCGGCTTCGACCTCCCCGGCGCTGGAAGCCGGCAGCCCCGCCATGTCGGATGCGGTGGTGAATGCGTTGCCGCATCCGGTGTTCACCGTCGCCGATGACGACCGCCTGGTCGACGCCAACGTGGCGGCGGAGGCATTCTTCGAGGCCGGACACGCCGTGCTCGCCCGTCATCGGCTGCAGGAGTTCATTCCCTTCGGCAGCCCGCTGCTGGCGCTGGTCGAGCAGGTGAGGGCGACCAACGCGGCGGTGAATGAATACCGCGTCGATCTCGGGACGCCGCGCAATGGCGGTGAGCGCATCGTCGACATCCACGTCGCGCCGCTGACGGAAGCCGCCGGCCATGTGGTGGTGATGCTGCAGGAGCGGACCATCGCCGACAAGATGGATCGCCAGCTCACCCATCGCGGCGCCGCCCGCTCGGTCACCGCGCTCGCCTCCATGCTGGCGCACGAAATCAAGAACCCGCTGTCCGGCATTCGCGGCGCGGCGCAGCTTCTGGAGCTGAACGCCAGCGATGACGACCGCTCGCTGACCCGGCTGATCACCGACGAGGCCGACCGCATCGTCAAGCTGGTCGACCGCATGGAGGTGTTCTCGGACGAGCGGCCGATCGAGCGCGAGCCGGTGAACATTCATGCCGTGCTGGAGCATGTGCGCACGCTCGCCTCCAACGGCTTCGCCCGCGGCATCCGTTTCGTCGAGGAATACGACCCCTCGCTGCCGCCGGTGCTCGCCAATCGCGACCAGCTGATCCAGGTGTTCCTCAATCTGGTGAAGAACGCCGCCGAAGCCATTGGCGACAGCCCGGATGGCGAGATCATGCTCACCACCGCCTTCCGTCCCGGCGTGCGGCTTACCGTGCCCGGCTCGGCGACACGGGTCAGCCTGCCGCTGGAATTCTGCGTGCGCGACAACGGCCCCGGCGTGCCCGAGGACCTGATGCAGCACCTGTTCGACCCGTTCGTGACCACCAAGCCGACCGGCACTGGCCTCGGCCTCGCCCTGGTCGCCAAGATCGTCGGCGACCATGGCGGCATCATCGAATGCGACAGCCAGCCGCGCCGCACCACCTTCCGAGTCCTCATGCCTATGTATCGCGGCGCCGCCCGCGGCACTGAGAAGAATTGAGAGCGCCAATGCCCACGGGAAGTATTCTGGTCGCCGATGACGATGCCGCCATCCGCACCGTGCTCAATCAGGCGCTGTCGCGGGCCGGCTATGAGGTGCGCTCCTGCGGCAATGCCGCCACGCTCTGGCGCTGGGTGAGCCAGGGCGACGGTGATCTCGTCATCACCGATGTGGTGATGCCGGACGAGAACGCCTTCGACCTCCTGCCGCGCATCAAGAAGGTGCGTCCCGATCTGCCGGTCATCGTCATGAGCGCGCAGAACACCTTCATGACCGCCATTCGCGCCTCCGAGCGCGGGGCCTATGAGTATCTGCCCAAGCCCTTCGACCTGAAGGAGCTGATCGCCATCGTCGGCCGGGCGCTGTCGGAGCCGAAGAAGCACGACCTGGCGCCGAAGGGCGGCGACGAGCCCGATGCCATTCCGCTGGTCGGCCGCTCGCCGGCGATGCAGGATATCTACCGCGTGCTGGCGCGGCTGATGCAGACCGACCTCACGGTGATGATCGCCGGCGAGAGTGGCACCGGCAAGGAGCTGGTGGCCCGCGCGCTGCACGATTACGGCAAGCGCCGCAACGGCCCGTTCGTTGCCATCAACATGGCGGCGATCCCGCGCGACCTCATCGAATCCGAGCTGTTCGGCCATGAGAAGGGGGCGTTCACCGGCGCCAATGCCCGCTCGGCCGGTCGCTTCGAGCAGGCCGAGAGCGGCACGCTGTTCCTCGACGAGATCGGCGACATGCCGATGGAGGCGCAGACCCGGCTGCTGCGGGTGCTGCAGCAGGGCGAATACACCACGGTCGGCGGACGCACCGCGATCAAGACCGACGTGCGCATCGTCGCCGCCACCAACAAGGACCTGCGTATCCTCATCCAGCAGGGGCTGTTCCGCGAGGACCTGTTCTTCCGGTTGAACGTCGTGCCGCTGCGCCTGCCGCCACTGCGCGAGCGCACCGAGGACATTCCCGATCTGGTGCGCCACTTCTTCCTGCAGGCCGAGCGCGAGGGACTGCCGCGCAAGCAGATCGACATCGCCGCCCTCGATCGCCTCAAGCGCTATCGCTGGCCGGGCAATGTGCGCGAGCTGGAGAACCTGATCCGCCGCCTCGCCGCGCTCTACCCGCAGGAAATCATTACCGCGTCGATCATCGAGGCCGAGCTCGCCACCCCGATCTCGACCGCGACGCCGGAGGAGGGTGGCCAGGACGAGACGCTGTCCTCCTCGGTGGAGCGCCACCTCAACACCTATTTCGGCGGCTTCGGCGAGAACCTGCCGCCGCCCGGCCTCTATCACCGCATCTTGAAGGATGTGGAATACCCGCTGCTCTCCGCCGCCCTGGCGGCGACGCGCGGCAACCAGATCAAGGCCGCCGAACTGCTGGGTCTCAACCGCAACACCCTGCGCAAGAAGATCCGCGATCTCGACATCCAGATAATCCGCACGAGTCGATAACAGGCGTGCTGACCTTCAAGTGATGTGGATGCCGGCCGATTAAATGCGGCCGCCTCTGGCGCATGTCACATTTTTGCACCAGTGTCATTTCATTGCATCAGTTGCGCCGGACCGAATCGAACCGTCCGTCGCCACGGTGAGGCATGACGGACACAGACAGAGCGCGAGACACGGAAAGCCGCGATACCCCCGACCTCGGGGGTATGGGCTTTCGATTCTCGCTCTGGGGCCTGGCGCCGCTCGCGGTTTTGACCGCACTGGTCACCTCACTGGTCAGCTTCATCATCCTGATCGGCATCACCCCGCTGGTGCCATCGCAGGAGATCGTCGTCGTCGTCCTGTGCATCAACGGCGCGATGTCGCTGATCCTGCTGGGGATTATCGGCCGCGAGGTCTGGCGGATCGTCAAGGCCCGTCGCAGGGGCCGGGCCGCGGCGCGGCTGCATGTGCGGATCGTCGGCCTGTTCGGCATCGTTGCTGTGGTTCCGGCACTATTAGTAGCGCTTTTGGCGAGCATAACACTAGATCGTGGGCTAGATCGCTGGTTCTCGGTGCGCACCCGCGCCATCGTCGACAACGCGGTATCGGTGGCGCAGACCTATGTGCGCGAGCATGCCTATTCGATCCGCGGCGATGTCATGGGCATGGCGCGCGATCTCCAGCGCATCCGCCCGCTTTGGGACACCGACCGCAGCCGCTTCCGCCAGGCGATGACCGCGCAGGCGGTGGTGCGCGGCCTGCCGGCCGCGATGGTGATCCAGCGCGATCTCGCAGTGGTCGATCGCACCACGATTCGCACCGGCCGCGAATTCGTGGTGCCGTCGAACCTCGCGGTGAAGGACGCCACCGAAGAGCAGCCGCTGATCTACCTGCCGACCGATGCCGACTTCGTCGGCGCGGTTATACCCTTGAAAGAATTCGGTGATTTGTTCCTCTACGTGGCGCGGCCGATCGATCCGCGCGTCATCAACTATCTCAAGGAGACGCAGGCCGCGGTTGCTGATTACCGAAACCTCGAGCAGCAGCGCATCGGCGTGCAGGTCGCCTTCGCGCTGCTCTATGCAGTGATTTCGCTTACCGTGCTGCTCTGCGCGGTCTGGCTCGGCATCCATTTCGCCAACCGCCTTGTTGCCCCGATCCGCCGTCTGATCGGCGCCGCCGACCTCGTGGCGGCCGGCAATCTCTATGTCGAGGTGCCGGTGCGCCGGACCGAGGGCGACCTGTCGAGCCTCGCCGAAACCTTCAACAAGATGACGCAGGAATTGCGCACCCAGCAGAACGACCTGGTGCAGGCCCGCGACCAGATCGACACCCGCCGGCGCTTTACCGAGGCGGTGCTGTCGGGAGTAGGCGCCGGCGTCATCGGCGTCGATTCCTCCGGTTCCATCACCATCATCAACCGTCCGGCCGAGAAGATGCTGGGCGTGAGTGAAGACGACGCGCTCGGCAAGCCGCTCGGCGATATCGTGCCGGAGATCGCGCCGATGCTGGTCGAGGCGATGGGCGCAGGCCCCCGCACCGTGCAGGGCAATACGTCGCTGTCGCGCGACGGCCGTGACCGGGTGATCGCCGTGCGATTCACCACTGAGCAATCGCGTGAGGCCGATCACGGCTGGGTGGTCACCCTGGACGACATCACCGAACTCGTCGTCGCCCAGCGCTCCTCCGCCTGGGCGGACATCGCCCGCCGCATCGCCCATGAAATCAAGAACCCGCTCACTCCGATCCAGCTTTCCGCCGAACGGCTGCGCCGGCGCTACGGCAAGGTGATCGGCGAGGACCGGGAGGTGTTCGACCAGTGCACCGACACCATCATCCGCCAGGTGGGCGATATCGGCCGCATGGTGGACGAGTTCTCGTCCTTTGCCCGCATGCCCAAGCCGGTCGTCGAGGAGCACGACGTCGCCGAGACGGTGCGGCAGGTGGTGTTCCTGATGCGGGTCGGCAATCCGGAAATCGACATCCGCTTCGATGCGCCCGAAGGCCCGGTATCGGCGCGCTTCGACCGGCGACTTATCTCGCAAGCGCTCACAAATATCGTGAAGAACGCGACCGAAGCCCTTGAAGGCATTGCGGCGGAAGATCGGGTTGAACCACCGCGGATCACGGTCGAACTTGCCTCCGACGAGCGCAATGTCACCATCGACGTGATAGACAACGGCAAGGGCCTGCCGACCGAAAATCGCGCGAGACTGCTCGAACCGTATGTCACGACACGCGAGAAGGGCACCGGCCTCGGCCTCGCCATCGTCGGCAAGATCATGGAAGAACATGGCGGCGGCATCGAGCTTGCCGACGCCCCCGAAGGCCGCGGCGCCTGGATTCGCCTGCGTTTCCTGCGCTCGGGCGCCGGCCTTCCCCACCTCGTAACCAGCGACAAGACCGCACCTGCGCAGCAGGCCGGCTGAAGGAGACCCGACCATGGCGACCGACATTCTGATTGTCGACGACGAGGCCGACATCCGTGGGCTGGTCGCCGGCATTCTCGAGGACGAGGGCTACGGCGCACGCACCGCCAAGGATAGCGACGAGGCGCTTGCCGCCATCGAAGCACGCCGCCCGCACCTCATCTTCCTCGACATCTGGATCGAGCGCTCCAAGCTCGACGGCCTGCAGTTGCTTGAGGTGATCAAGCGGCAGCATCCCGATGTGCCGGTGGTGATGATCTCCGGCCACGGCACCATCGAGACGGCGGTGGCGGCCATCAAGCAGGGCGCTTACGACTTCATCGAGAAACCGTTCAATTCCGACCGGCTGATCCTCGTCGCCAACCGAGCCATGGAAACGCTGCGGCTGAAGCGCGAGGTGCGCGATCTCAAGCAGCGCGCACCGGTCGCCCAGCAGCTGGTGGGCAAATCCTCGGTGATGAACCAGTTGCGCCAGACCATCGAGCGGGTGGCGCCGACCAACAGCCGCATCATGATCGTCGGCCCTTCCGGCTCCGGCAAGGAGCTGACCGCGCGCATGCTGCACGCCGCCTCGGCCCGCGCCAACGGACCGTTCGTGGTTATCAATGCCGCCGCCATCACCCCCGAGCGCATGGAGGTGGAGCTGTTCGGCGTAGAAGCGATGACCGGGGGGCAGGGGCGGCAGGTCGGCGCGCTGGAAGAGGCGCATGGCGGCACGCTGTTCATCGACGAGATCGCCGACATGCCGCGCGAGACGCAGAACCGCATCCTGCGGGTGCTGGTCGACCAGAACTTCATGCGGGTCGGCGGCACCACGCGCGTCTCGGTGGATGTGCGGATCATTTCCTCCACGGCCCGCAATCTGGAGAAGGAGATCGCCGAAGGACGCTTCCGCGAGGATCTCTATCATCGCCTCGGCGTGGTGCCGATCCGGGTGCCGCCGCTGGCCGAACGCCGCGACGATGTACCAGAGTTGGTGGAATTCTTCCTCGAGCAGATCTCGCAGGGCACCGGGCTGCCGCGCCGGCGCATCGCCGACGACGCGCTCGCCGTGCTGCAATCGCATGATTGGCCAGGCAATGTGCGCCAGTTGCGCAACAACATCGAGCGGCTGCTGATTCTCGCGACAGGCGAACCTGACGCTCCGGTCACGGCGGGCATGTTGCCGCCGGATGTCGGCTCCCTGGTGCCGAACCTGCCGAATGGCACCGGCGGCGAACATCTGATGGGCCTGCCGCTGCGCGACGCCCGCGAGGTGTTCGAGCGCGAATATCTGGTGGCGCAGATCAGCCGCTTCGGCGGCAATATTTCGCGCACCGCCGAATTCGTCGGCATGGAGCGCTCGGCGCTGCACCGCAAACTGAAAGCCCTCGGCATCGGCTGAGCTGTTCCGCGCAAAGCGCCGATGGCGCAGCGGGTGGAATGATATAGTGTCCGGCGTGAGAGTTTGGGGGTAGCGATGAAGGTCGTCATCTGCGGTGCGGGCCAAGTGGGTTTTGGCATCGCCGAACGTTTGGCGGCCGAGCAGAACGACGTGTCGATCATCGACACGTCGCCGCGCCTTATCCAGGCGGTGACCGACACGCTGGATGTGCGCGGCTTCGTCGGCCACGGCTCGCATCCCGACGTGCTGGAGCGTGCCGGCCTGGAGGCCGCCGACATGCTGATCGCTGTGACACTGCACGACGAGGTCAACATGGTCGCCTGTCAGGTCGGCCATGCGCTGTTCGACGTTCCGACCAAGATCGCCCGCGTACGCGCCCAGAGCTACCTCCACGGCCACTGGCGCGACCTGTTCTCCCGCGACCACCTGCCGATCGATGTCGTTATTTCGCCAGAGATCGAAGTGGGGGAGATGGTGCTGCGCCGCCTGTCGCTGCCCGGTGCGATCGACACGGTGAGCTTTGCCGACGGTGCCGCCGTGGTGGTCGGCGTGCGCTGTGCCGACGATTGCCCGGTGCTGGATACCCCGCTGCGCCAGCTCACCGACCTGTTCCCGGATCTGCGCGCGGTGGTGGTGGCGGTCAACCGCAAGGGACGGGTGTTCGTGCCCCGCAGCGCCGATGCGCTGATCGCCGGCGACCTCGTCTATTTCGTCGCCGGCACCGACCAGGTCACCCGCACCCTGTCGATCTTCGGCCATGACGAGCCACCCGCGCAGCGGGTCGTCATAGGCGGCGGCGGCAATATCGGCCTCTACGTGGCGCGGGAACTGGAACGGCGAAATCCCCGCGCCCGGGTGAAGCTCATCGAGGAGAATGCCGAGCGTGCCGAGGCGATTGCGCAGGAGCTTTCCAAGACGGTGGTGCTGCGCGGCAGTGCGCTCGACCGGCTGATTCTCGAGGAAGCCTCGATCGGCGATGCCGACATGATGGTCGCCGTCACCAATGATGACCGCGTCAACATCCTCTCCTGCCTGCTCTCGCGCGAGCTCGGGGCGGCGGGCATGCTCTCGCTGCTGAACGATCCGAGCTACCCAGGCTTCGCACGCGGGCTCGGCATCGATGCTTACGTCAATCCGCGGCAGATCACCGTCTCCAAAATCCTGCAATATGTGCGCAAGGGACGTATCCGCGGCGTGCATTCGCTGCTGAACGGCGCCGGCGAAGTGATCGAGGCGGAGGCGCTGGAAACCTCGCCTCTGGTCGGCAAGCCACTGCGGAATCTTGATCTGTTCGACGGCATGCGCATCGGCGCCATCATGCGCGGCGGGCAGCTGATATTGCCGCGTGGCGATGTCGTCATCCACGCCCGCGATCGGGTGATCCTGTTCGCACTCGCAGACCGGGTGAAGCGGGTGGAGCAGATGTTCCGGGTCAGCCTGGAATTCTTTTGAGAGGCGCCGCCAGATGATCGCGCTCGCCCGCTACGGAGCCGCTGCTGCCTGCGTGGTGGCGGTGTTCCTGCTCGCCGCAGCGATCGGTGCATTGCTGCGGCACGAGGACGGTGCGGCGGCGTTTTTGGCGACGGCCCTGCTCACTATATTCGGCGCCGGCGCCGTCTATCTCGGGCTGCGAAACGTCAAGGCGCGGCTTGGCCGCCTGTCGTCCTTCGCGTTGCTCCTGGTGCTCTGGCTGGGCATTCCGGCCATTGCCGCCTTTCCGATCTATGCGACTACGCCATTCACCTTCGCCCAATCCTGGTTCGAGGCGATCTCAGCCTTCACGACCACCGGCGGAGGAGCGATCCACGATGTGGACGCGCTGCCGCGGGCGACGTTGGGCTGGTTGCTGACCCTGCAATGGACCGGCGGGTTGCTGACTCTGGTCGGCTTTGTCGCCGTGCTGGGGCCCGCCGGGGTTGGCGGATTGCCGGATCACGCCGAGCGCAGCCATCTGCTGCGGCGGAGCGGGGCAACCTCCCTCTCCGATGCCCTGCGGCAGGTCCTTCCGTTTTATTTCGGCGCCACGTTGATCTGCACCTTGATGCTCTATGCGGTGGGCGTGCGGGTGTTCGACGCTCTCGGCCTTGCCGGCGCCGCGCTGTCGACCGGCAGCGTACTGCCGGATGCCGATGGCATGGCGGCCTATGGGCATTTCGCCGTGAAGCTGGTGATGATGCTGTTCATGCTAATCGGCGGTACGAGCATCCTCTGGCATCGCATGATCCTCAGCCGGCGCTTTCGCCTGGCACTCGGCCAGCAGGAAAATCTCGGCGTGGTAATGGCGAGCTTGATTGTCGGCATCCTGGCGGCCGCCGGCTGGTATGCGACGCCGATCGGCCACCAGTCCTTGCCGCTGGCGCTGGAGGACGGGTTGTTCGCCGGCATCGCGCTGGTCACCACCACCGCCATCGAGCCGCATGCCGGCGCTTTCGCCGTCCTGCCGCTGGTCCTGGTGCTGATGGTCGTGTTCGTCGGTGGGGCGAGCTTTTCCTCGTCGGGCGGCATCAAGATGTACCGTGCCGCCGCCATGGCGGTGCAGAGCTCGCTGGAACTGGAACGCCTGGTGCATCCCAATGCGGTGCATCCGCGCCGCCTCGGGCAGCAGAGCATCACCATGCAGATGATGAAATCGATCTGGCTGTGCTTCGGCGTCGCCTGCTGCGTGGTCGTCATATTGACGGCTGCCATCGCACCGGCAATGCCGAGCTTCGAGTCGGCCCTCGTCGCCATCGTCGCGGCGATCAGCAATGCCGGGCCGATCTATTCCGCCGGCTGGACGGAAGGCGTCGTGTGGCCGGATTGGATCGCGCTACCAGCCTACGCCCAGCTTATACTGGCAATCGCCATGATTCTCGGACGACTGGAGATCCTCGTCGTCATGGGATTGGCACATTTCGCCTTTTGGCGGCGGTAACTCCGTTCGAGGAAATCATGTCGCGCGTGGCTTATGTAAACGGTCTGTATGTCCCGCATGCCGAAGCCGCCGTGCATGTCGAGGATCGCGGCTACCAGTTCGCCGACGGCGTCTACGAGGTCTGCGAGGTGCGTGGCGGCCGGATGGTCGACGAGCGCCGCCACATGGGACGCCTGCAGCGCTCACTGCGCGAACTGCGGATCGCAATGCCTATGTCTCTCCACGCGCTCGGGGTGGTGCTGCGCGAGACCATCCGGCGCAATCGCGTGCGCGACGGCATCGTCTATCTGCAGGTAACGCGCGGCGTTGCCCGGCGCGACCACTATTTCCCTTCTCCCGACACGCCGCCGTCGATCGTCGTCACCGCCCGCGCGTCGATCCCGGCAAAGGCGCCGGCACCGGCCATCAGCGGCGCCGCCGTCATCACGGTTCCTGACAATCGCTGGGATCGCGTTGACATCAAGACCGTCGGCCTGCTGCCAAACGTCCTCGCCAAGCAGGCAGCCAAGGAGGCCGGCGCCCGCGAAGCGTGGTTCGTGCGGGATGGCGTGGTCATGGAGGGCGGGTCCACCAATGCCTGGATTGTCACTGAGGCAGGTACCATCGTCACCCGGCCGGCGGAAACGGGCATTCTGCGCGGAATCACCCGCACCGTGCTGTTGGAAGTCGCGAATCGACTTGGCCTGACGGTGGATGAGCGTGATTTCACGCTCGACGAGGCGTTCGCTGCCCGCGAGGCGTTCATTTCCTCGGCCAGCAATGTGGTGGTGCCGATTGTCAGTATCGACGGAAAGACCATCGGTGACGGCAAACCGGGCCCGATCGCGCGCTCGTTGCGCGATTCTTTCTACGATGTTGCGGAATTTGCCCGGAAATAGCGCAAGACCCCTTCACAGACGAATGCATCTTGCGCGATAGGCTTGGTGTGCGATGCTAAAAGAGCATGCTCGCTATTGCCGATCCCCGGACGGGAGAGGTAAAGGCGGCAGCCGCGCCGGCGCACCACACAAACAACGGATCAAAAAATCATGGCCGCGGAACGTACCCAAAACCTTCAGGACACTTTTCTCAACCACGTCCGCAAGAACAAGACGCCACTTACGATCTTCCTCGTTAATGGCGTGAAGCTGCAGGGGGTTGTCACCTGGTTCGACAATTTCTGCGTCCTGCTGCGGCGGGATGGACACTCCCAGCTGGTCTACAAGCACGCGATCTCCACCATCATGCCCGGTCACCCCGTCCAACTTTTCGAGCCTGACGAGACCGGCGAGAAGGGTTGAGCTTGGAAAGCAGGAACTCCCGGCGTTCCCCCGCCGGTTCCGGCGAGGGCCCCGTCCCGATCGACCAACCGAGCGGCGATGCCACCCGTGTCGTCGTCCTTGTGCCTCATGTCTCGCGCCGGCCGGGCGAGGAGGGGGGGCGCAGGCGCTCGCCTGACGCCCGGCTCGACGAGGCGGTCGGCCTCGCGGGCGCCATCGATCTCAATGTGGTCTCCGCTCACATCGTCGGCCTTTCCGCCGTGCGGCCCGCCACCTATCTGGGCAGCGGCAAGGTCGAGGAAATCGCCGAAGACGTGAAGGCGCACGAGGCAGGGCTGGTGTTTGTCGATGCGCCGCTCAGCCCCGTGCAGCAGCGCAATCTCGAAAAAGCCTGGTCCGCCAAGGTGATCGACCGGACGGCGCTGATCCTGGAGATCTTCGGCCAGCGCGCCCGCACCAAGGAAGGCGTGCTCCAGGTCGAGCTCGCGCATTTGAACTACCAGAAGAGCCGGCTGGTCCGCTCCTGGACCCATCTCGAGCGTCAGCGTGGCGGCTTCGGCTTCCTCGGCGGCCCCGGCGAGACCCAGATCGAGGCCGACCGCCGCGTCATCGGCGAGCGCATCTATAAGATCGAGCGCGAACTCGAGCAGGTGAAGCGCACCCGCGCGCTGCACCGTGCCAGCCGAAAAAAGGTGCCTTACCCGGTCGTTGCCCTCGTCGGCTATACCAATGCCGGCAAGTCGACGCTGTTCAACCGGCTCACCGCCGCCAGCGTGATGGCGCAGGATCTGCTCTTCGCGACGCTCGACCCGACGCTGCGCTCGGTGAAGCTCGATACCGGCGACCAGATCATTCTCTCCGACACGGTGGGCTTCATCTCCGATCTGCCGACTCAGCTGGTGGCGGCCTTCCGGGCGACGCTGGAAGAGGTGATCGAAGCCGACATCATCCTGCATGTGCGGGACGTCTCGCACGAGGACACGCAGGCGCAGGCCGCCGATGTGGCCGATGTGTTGCGTGGCCTCGGTGTCGATCCCGAGGATGACCAGCGGCTGATCGAAGTATGGAACAAGATCGACCGCCTCGACGAGAATGGGCGCACCCAGATATTCAATTCCGCGGCCCGCCTCACGGGCGACGCGCATCCGATTCCGGTTTCGGCACTGACCGGCGAGGGTCTGGACGAGCTCAAGCTCGCCATCGCCCGCCGGCTCTCGCGTGATCGGGTGACGCTGACGCTCGATCTCGACCCGGCGGACGGGGAGGGGCTCAGCTGGCTCTACCGCCATAGCGAAGTGCTGGACCGCCGCAACGGCGACACCGGTACGCTGCATCTGGTGGTTCGGGTGGCGCCGGACCGGGCCGAGAACATCGAGCGCCGCTTCGGTGCCCGCCGCATCACCGGGCGGCGCGGTGCTGCCTGAGAGCCGTTCCCCTCTTCACCGACACCTCCCCCGGATTCCCAGAATGACGACGCCCACCTTCGCCGAGCTCGAAACGCTGTTCCACACGCGCCGGGCGACCATCGGCATCATCGGCCTCGGCTATGTCGGCCTGCCTTTGGCGCTGGTTGCCGCCGAAGCCGGTTTCTCCGTGATCGGCTTCGACATCAATGCGCGCCGCGTCGATGCGATCAACGCCGGTGAGCAGGTGATCCGCTATATTCCGGCAGCGCGGATGGAGGCGGCATTGGCCGGCGGGCGCTTCAAGGCCGCCGGCGACTTCTCCGGGCTCGGTGACTGCGATGCCGTCGTCATCTGCGTGCCGACGCCGTTGACGCGTCAGCGCGAGCCTGACCTCTCCTTCGTCGCCGACACGACCAGGACCATCGCGACCACCCTTAGGCCCGGCCAGCTTGTGGTGCTGGAGTCAACCACCTGGCCGGGCACGACCGTGGAACTGGTGAAGCCGATCCTGGAAGCGACCGGCCTCGTCTCCGGTCGCGACTTCTTCCTCGCCTTCTCGCCGGAGCGCGAGGATCCCGGCAATCCCAGCTACTCCACCGCCACCATCCCCAAGGTGGTCGGAGGCGATGGACCGGAGGCGGGCAGGCTGGCGCAGCGGCTGTACAGCCAGCTGATCAGTGCCGTAGTGCCGGTTTCCTCGACCCAGGTCGCCGAGGCGGTGAAGCTAACGGAGAACATCTTCCGCTCAGTGAATATCGCTCTGGTCAACGAGCTGAAGAGCGTCTACGCCGCCATGGGCGTCGATATCTGGGAGGTGATCGAAGCCGCAAGCAGCAAGCCGTTCGGCTTCATGCCCTTCTATCCCGGTCCCGGCCTCGGCGGACATTGCATCCCGATCGACCCGTTCTACCTGACATGGAAGGCGCGGGAATTCGATATCGAAACCCGCTTCATCGAGCTTGCCGGGCAGATCAACACCCGCATGCCCTATCTGGTGGTCGACCAGCTCGCCGAAGCGCTGGATCGCCACTTCGGCCGCGGCCTTGCCGGCGCACGCATCCTGGTGCTCGGCGTCGCCTACAAGAAGAACGTCGACGACGTCCGCGAGAGCCCGGCCCTGAAGCTTATGGAGCTGATCGACGAGCGCGGCGGGTTGTGCGAATTCCATGATCCGCAAGTGGCCGCGCTGCCGCCGACCCGCCGGCATCCGCGCCTCAGCGGCAAGCAATCTATCCCGCTCGATGCCTCGACGCTTGCCGGCTTCGACGCGGTGCTGGTCGCGACCGACCATGACGGCGTCGACTATGGTCTGGTAGCAGCGCAGGCCAAGCTGGTGGTCGACACCCGCAACGTCTTCGCGCGGCTTGGTCTTTCGCCGCGGCGGCTGGTCAAGGCCTGAAGCCGGATTGGCGGCTCAACCGCCAATCTTCGCGCAGGTCGCCGCATCGGCGACATCCGTGCAGGCAGGCCCCCGTCGGAAATCGTCGTAATAGAGCCGCCAGATATTGCCATCGCCGCCGCGATAGGGGCCGAACTTGAAATACATGTGGTCGCCGAGTTGCGGCCCCTCATGGCCGATCTTGCCTTCGACCGTGACGATCCATTCGCCATTGGCGACGACCTCGATCCGCCCATCCCCTTTCGGGCCGGGCTTCACCATGAAGACATAATCGATCCAGCCCGACTCGCCCGCCGGTAGCGTCCCGCGTGTCGTCACCCTGATATCCGGCGTGCAGCCGGTAAAGCCGGCCTCCTCCGGCCCCATCTGCCCCGGCTCGATGGCGATCAGGGTGCGGAACTGGTTGAATTCGTCGGGCGGCGCGGCCACCGCTTCGCCCGGCTTGCACCCGGCCGGGCGCTCCGGCGTACCGACAGGCGCGAACGCGCCGGTATCGGTATCGACGGTCACGGCGACGCGCCCCTCCATCAGGCGCAGGGCGAGCAACGGGCTGTAGTCGCCCATCGCGCCGGGATCGATCTCGCGCTTCCACTGCATCATCACATAGCGGTGGCGCTCGGTTGAGATCGGCTGGGCGAGCTGCATCGAAAGCCCGTACCATGTCGGCTGGCCATAGGGGACCAGCACTTCGGGCTTCTCCCAGATCTCCGCGCGCTCGCTGCACAGCTCGTTCTCGGGCTTGCACAATGGCCGCACCGACAGGTCGAGCGCCTGCTGGCCGCTGCGTACCACCTGGGACTGGAACACCACGGTTCCGGCGCTCTGCTCGCGGTTGTGCTTGTAGTAGAGGCCGCCTGCCGGCGCGAAGTCCTGCCCCTCGAATCCGTCGAAGAGAGGAACATTCCGCACCGAGTCGGCCATGCCCTGCGAGGTGAGCAGGGCTGCGAGCAGGGCAAGGGTCGTGGCAGTGCGCATGTCACCGGGACTCAATTGTCATGCTAGGATCATAAAGTGGTGAAGCCCTCGGCAAGAGAGCGGCGAGCACACCATCTATGGCCGTTAGAGTACCCTTCAGCGAGAGAAGGCGCCAAGCGCGTTGTCGGTAAATTTTTTTCGTTACGTCTGGATGTACAGCCGGCGTGAGCAGCTGATTGTGCTGTTCTACGTGGTGGCATCGCTGCCTTTTTATTGGTGGTCGCTCGACGTCCCCAAGCGCATCGTCAACGAGGGCATTCAGGGCAGTGTCTTCGAGAATGGCGTGACCCAGGCCCGTCTGTTCGCCTTCACGATCTCGCTGCCGGATTTCCTCGGCGGCGGCAGCTATGTGATCTCCGATGGGCTGATGCTGGCCCAGTTGCCCTACCTCTTCGCGCTGAGCCTAGTCTTTCTTGTCCTCACTCTGATCAGCGGCTGGTTCAAATACGTCATCAATATCCGCAAGGGCGTGCTCGGCGAGCGCATGCTGCGGCGGCTGCGCTTCGACCTGTTCGGTCTGGTGATGCGCTTTCGCCCGGAGGACATTCGCACGACCAAGTCGGCGGAAGTCACCAGCATGATCAAGGACGAGGTCGAGCCGATCGGCGGCTTCTTCGGCGAAGCCTTCATCACACCGGCGTTTCTCGGCACCCAGGCGCTCACCGCCATGGCGTTCATCCTGGCCCAGAATCTGTGGCTCGGCACGCTCGCCATCGGGCTGATTCTGGTGCAGGGCGTCGTCATCCCGCATCTGCGCCGCGAACAGATCCGACTCGGGCGGGAACGGCAGATCGAATCGCGCATCCTGGCCGGACGTATCGGCGAGATGATCGAGGCGGCGCCGGCGCTGCACAATTTCGGGGTCACCGGCCACTCTTCGGCGGAAATCGGGCACCGGCTCGGCACGCTGTTCGATATCCGCTTGCGGCTTTACCGGCGCAAATTCGCGGTCAAATATCTCAACAACCTACTCGCCCAGCTAACCCCCTTCGTTTTCTATACGCTTGGCGGATATCTGGCCCTCCAGGGCCAGCTCGACATCGGCCAGTTGGTGGCCGTCATCGCCGCGTATCGCGACCTGCCCACGCCGATCAAGGAGCTGATCGACTGGGACCAGCAGAGGGCGGACGTCACCGTCAAATATGAGCAGGTGGTCAGCCAGTTCTCCAAGGACACCCTGCTGCCGAAGGAAACTACCGAGGCGCCCCCGGCGATCCCGGCCGATGCGGCGATTACCGTGGTTGGCCTGCGGGTGGTCAATGGCCGCGGCCTGGTCCAGCTCGACCGCATGTCGGTCGCCCTTGACAGGCCCGGCCGCATCGCCTTCGCCGGTCCAACCGGAGGGGGGCGCGACGTTCTGGCAAAGGTGATCGGACGTCAGGTGACCGATTATCAGGGCAGCGTCACGATTGGCGGGCACGAGATCGCTGCGATGTCCGATCGCGAGGCCAGCAGCCTCATGCTCTACGTATCCAGCGAGCCCTTCATCATGTCGGGGTCGATACGCGACAACCTTACCCTGGCCTTGCGCCGCGCGACGCCGCGGCTGGACGACCGGGCACAGCTCTCGGCCAGGCAGCGCTACTGGATCGAGGAAGCGCGCATGACCGACAATCCGCTGGTTTCGCCCGACGCCGACTGGATCGACTATGCCGCCATCGGCGTCTCCAGCCCTGCCGAGGTCGATGCCGCCATCAGCAACGCGTTGCGCGTCGTGCGCGGCTATGACGAGATCTTTCGCGTCGGCATGTCGAGCCGCCTCGGCGACAATGTCCCGCCCGAAATCGGCGAGCAACTGCTGGCGGCGCGGCCGGCAATGATCGAACGCTTCCGGGAGCAGGGCCTCGCGCAATATGTCGAGGCTTTCCAGCCCGACACTTTCAACACTAGCGCGAGCATTGGCGAGAACCTGCTTTACGGCGTGGCGGTCGGCAACCGCTTCGCGCCGGAGAACATGGCCGCCGACCCGTTCATGCGCTCGATCATCGCGGCGGAAGCCCTCACGGCGCCGCTCACCGCGATCGGCATCAAGATGGTGGAGACGGTGGCGGATGTCTTCCAAGATCTCGCCCCCGACAACCCGCTGCGCGAGCGCTATTCCTTTATCGACAATGCCGAGATCGAGGCGGTGTGGCCGGAGGTGCGCTCAGCCTGGAATCGCGGCCAGCGGCGGCATCTCAGCGCTCAGGTCCGCGACAAGCTGATCGGCTATGCGCTGATGTATGTCGAGCCGAGGCATCGCCTGAACCTGATCGACGATCGGCTGGTTGCCCGCATATTGCGGGCGCGCACCAGCTTCCGGCAATTCCTGCCGGCGTCGGACGCCAAGGACGTGGAGTTCTACGATGAAGGCCGGCTGATGCCGGCGGCGTCGATCCGCGACAATCTGATATTCGGCCGCATACGTTATGGAAAGACCCATATGCGCGACAGGCTGCTCGCCGAGGTGGCCGAGGTGCTGAACCAGCACGGACTGGAGAGCTTCGTGGTCTCGAAGGGCCTCGACCAGGAAGTCGGGCCGGGCGGGCGCCTGATCTCGGTACAGCAGCGCGTGACGGTGCAGTTGGCCCGCGCAATGCTGCGCCGGCCGGATATTCTCATTCTAGACGATGCTCTATCTAGCTTCGCGCCGTCGGAAGGCCATATGATCCTTCAGAACATCATGGATGCCATGCAGGGGCGGACCGTCATCGTGACCCAATCGATCGAAGACGATCTGTCGAACTTCGACATGGTACTGAAGTTCGAGGGTGCTAAGTTCGCCGGTCTGGAACGGAAAGACAGTGCTAAGACCGCTTCCGAAGCGGTGGAGCTGGTGCCGACGGCGGCATCTGCATAAAGGGGATCGTGTTCCTCAGGAGGTTGGCAAATGACCATCGAGGACGAAGTCAGGTCGCTGCAGAAATTCCGCATGTTCCATCATGTGGAAGCGTCCAAGCTGAAGCTGCTGGCAATGGTTAGTGACCGGATCACCTTCCAGCGCGACGAGGTGATTTACGAGCAGGGCGCCGAGTCCGATGCGGTCTATATCGTGCTCGAAGGCCAGTTCACGGTGTCGCTGCGCACGTCAGCCGGGGTGATCAACTTTGCCCAGCATGTGCGCGGCGCCATTCTCGGCGAGGCGGGCGTGCTGTGCGACCAGGCTCGCATGGTGACGATCACCGCCGAAACCCCGCTGGTCGCCTTGCGCATCGACCGCGACATCTTCCTTCAGCTGCTGAAGGAATCGCCGCCGTTCAATTTTGCCGTCATGCGCGAGCTGGGACGGCAGATCATGGACCTCAACAACATCTGCGCTCAGCTCGTGCAGCAACTGCCGCCGGGCGCACCGGCGGTGGATGCAGGACGTAGCGTTGCCGAGCCGCAGCACACACACTGACCACTCAGATGTCCTCCGTCAGCACGACCGCCGGCACGCCGACCCCCGAGAAGGTGCAGCGGGAATTCCGCGACCATCCCTGGGCATGCCATATGCGGTTGTGGTCGGGGGTTATCCTTTTCGCCTTCGTGCTGACTCATCTCGCCAATCATGCGCTCGGCATATTCGGGCTGGAGGCTATGGAGGCGGCGCAGCAATGGCGATGGCTGCTGTGGAAGTCGCTTCCCGGCAGCATCCTGCTCTATGGCTGTTTTCTGACTCATATGGTTCTCGCCAGCCAGCGCATCCTGCGCCGTCATACCTGGCGCATGCCCCGCGACGAAGCCTGGCAGATCGTGTCGGGTCTCGCGATCCCGCTGCTGGCTGCGGGCCACGTGCTGGAGACCCGTGTGGGCGGCGCCTGGTTTGGCGCGGACGAGAACTATCACGCCGTCCTGTCGCGGATGTGGCCTACGCTGGCTCTCTGGCAGACCATGCTGCTGCTGGTCTCCTGGACGCATGGCGTGGTGGGAATCCATCATTCCCTGCGCTATCAGAGCTGGTATCCGCACTGGAAGGGCCCAGCGCTGATCGCCGCGATCATCGTGCCGCTGCTGGCGCTGGCCGGCTTTGTGGCTTCGGGGCGCGAGGCTGCGGCCAGGTATGCAAACCCCACCCCGATGAGCGCCGAACAGCGGGCGGGCCTCGATCGCGCGCGCATGATGCTCGACAGCGGACTCGGCGCGTTTGGTATCGGGCTCGCCGGCCTGATCAGCTTCGCTTACGTGAGGCGGCGCTCGCGTGCCACAGTGACCATCACCTATCGCGGCTTCGGGCCGGTGCAGGTGCCGCGGGGGGTCTCCGTGCTGGAAGCGAGCCGCATGCACGGCATTCCGCACCCCTCGACCTGCCGCGGGCGAGGGCGGTGCTCGACTTGCCGGGTACATATCCTTTCGGGCGCCAAGGGCCTGCCGGATGTGTCGGGGCCGGAGAGGCTGCTGCTTTCCCATATCGGCGCTCCCGAGAACGTGCGGCTCGGCTGCCAGTTGCGCCCCAATCACGACATCGGCGTAAGAGTGTTGATGCCGGTGCTCGGGCGCCCTACCGCCGACGTCGATGGCGACGCGAATGAATGGGCGCTGGAACGGAGCGCCACGGTCCTGTGCCTCGATCTGCGGGCTTTCAGCACCCTGACGCAGAACCGGCTGCCCTATGAAATCGCCGTGCTGATCAATCGATTCGCCGCTGAAATGACCCAGGCGGTGGAGAGTCATGACGGACATGTGGACCTGATGTATGGCGACGGGCTGCTGGCGGTCTTCGATGCCGACGAGCATCACGTCGGTGCCGGTGCGCGAGCCGCATTGAGCGCGGCGCGCGACATGAGCCGGGTGCTCGATCTGCTCAACTCGGAAATGCGTGGAGCCCTGCCCATTCCGATCCGGGCCGGCATCGGCATTCACACCGGGCCGGTCGTGCTCGCCCGCATCGGCGACGGGTTGCAGAATTCGGTCATGCGGGCCATCGGCTCGACCGTCGCCTTCTCGGTTGGGCTGGAGGCGGCTTCCAAGGAATTCCTGGCGGACTACGTGATCTCGACCTCGACCGCAGAAGCGTCCGGCTATGATTTTACCGATCACAGCGTTCGCGACGTGGTGGTCGATACACACAATACGACAGTGCCAGCCTATGCCATTTCGGACCGTGCGGCGCTGGACAAGATCATGGCGCGCCCTGCTATGCTGCGGGTCCTGAACAAGGCCGGAGTATAGACGCGTGGCGCCTACGACGCCTTCCGATGTCCTGCGCATCGAGGATCTACGCATTTCCTTCGAGATGCATGGCCATCTCAACGAGGTGGTGAAGGGCATCTCACTGCGCGTGCCAGCCGGACGAACGGTCGCGCTCGTCGGGGAATCCGGATCCGGCAAGACCGTCATCTCTCAGGCGGTGATGGGGTTGCTGCCCCGCAACGGCATTATTACGCAAGGCCGCATCCTGTTCAGCGATCCGATCAAGGACGGCAAGACCCTCGACATCGCCCAGTTGCCGGCTGACGGCACCAAGATGCGCAAGCTTCGCGGCGGCCGCATCGGCATGATCTTCCAGGAGCCGATGTCGTCGCTTTCGCCGGTGCACACCGTCGGCAGCCAGATCGAAGAGGCGCTTCAGCTTCACCGCCCGCATCCGCGCAAGGAGGCGAGGGCGGTCACGGAAAAGATGCTCGGCCTGGTCGGCTTCCGCGACCCGGCGCGATCCTATGACCGCTACTCGTTCGAACTTTCCGGCGGCCTGCGCCAGCGCGCCATGCTCGCCATGGCGCTCATCTGCCATCCGGCCCTGCTCATCGCCGACGAACCCACCACCGCGCTCGATGTCACCATTCAGGCGCAGGTGCTCAAGCTGATGAAGGAGCTTCAGCGCGATATCGGCATGGCGATCCTGTTGATCACCCATGATCTCGGCGTGGTCGCCAACATGGCCGACGAGGTGGTGGTGGTCTATCGTGGCGAACTGATGGAAGCCGGTACGGTCGACGACATCTTCCGCCGGCCATCGCATCCCTATCTCAAGGCTCTTCTGAAGGCGTCGCCCGACTTCGACATGAAGGAAGGCGAACGCCTGGTGGCGCTGCGCGATGTTGCACCCGTGGTTCCGACCCGGAAGAAGCCGAGCTACGAAGGCAACAGCGCGCCGCTGCTGAGCGTGCGCCATCTGCGCAAGACCTATGGCTCCAAGAGCGGCGGCAGCGTATTGGCGGTCGACGATGTGAGCTTCGACATCGGCCGTGGCGAATGCCTCGGCCTTGTCGGAGAGAGCGGCTCCGGCAAGACCACCGTCGGCAACATGATCATGCGCGCGCGCAAGGCGGATGCCGGCGAGATCGTTTTCCATGGCGAGAAGGGCCCGGTGGATGTGCTGGGCTTGGATTCGCATGCGTTGAAGGCTTTCCGCCCGCACATGCAGATGATCTTCCAGGATCCGGTCAGTTCGCTGTCGCCACGCATGACCGTGCTGGACATCATCCGCGAGCCGATGATCATCCAGGGAAAGGGCGACGCCGCGGCCCAGAAGCAGCGGGCGGTCGAACTCATGCACGCCGTGGGTCTCGACCCCCGCTTTCTCAACCGTTATCCGCACAGTTTTTCCGGCGGCCAGCGCCAGCGCATCGGCATCGCCCGGGCCCTGGCGCTCGATCCGGATCTCATCATCTGCGACGAGCCGGTCTCGGCGCTCGACGTTTCCGTGCAGGCGCAGATCCTCAATCTTCTCAAAGATCTGCAAGCGTCGCTTGGGCTGACCTACCTGTTCGTTTCGCATAATCTCGCGGTCGTGCACTACATGGCCGAGCGCATCGCGGTGATGGCCCGCGGGCGCATCGTCGAGATCGGGCCGCGGCAGGAACTGTTCCGCAGCCCGGCACATCCCTATACGCGTTGCCTGCTGAAGGCCGTGCCACTTCCGGATCTCGACCGGAAGCTCGATTTCGATGTCGCCATGTCCGGCGGCACCGCTTCGGATCCGGCAAGCTGGCCAGCCGAGTTCCGGGACGTCGAGGGCAGTGCCCTGCGCATGATCGATCTCGGTAACGGACACAGCGTGTTGGCAGCCGAGCGCTGCACTGCCCACGATATCGCTGCGCATAGGGGGCATCATCATGCGGCGCAGTAGACCACTGGCTCTGCTGCTGCTCCTCATCGGCAGCAGCGTCGCTTTGGCAGCGCCGGGGCGGTATCCTCCGGAACCGCCTCTGCTGCGTACCGATGTCGACATCAACCAGATGCCGGCCCTCGCCGACCGGCTGCCGGATCATCCAAGGGTGATCGACCTCGCCGGCATGGGCCGCGAACCTGGCCGCTATGGCGGCACCATGCGCATGCTGATGGGCGACCAGCGCGACATCCGCGCCATCAGCATCTACGGCTATACCCGCCTGGTGGTGTTCGATACCGCCGGCAAGATCGTTCCCGATATATTGGAGAAGGTCGAGGTCGAGGAGGGACGCATCTTCACCCTGCATTTGCGCAAGGGGCACAAATGGTCGGATGGCTGGCCCTTCACCAGCGAGGATTTCCGCTATTTCTGGGAGGACATGGCCAATAATGAACGGCTGAGCCCCGGCGGCCCGCCGATGCAGCTCTTTGTTGATGGAGAGGTCGCCAAGTTCGAGGTTGTCGACGAGACGACGGTACGCTTCAGCTGGAGCAAGCCCAATCCGTCGTTTCTGCCGGCACTTGCCGGTGCGCAGCCGCTCGAGATCTTCGTGCCGGCACATTATCTGCGCCAGTTTCACCAGCGCTACGCCGATCCGATCCGTCTTGGCGCGATCATCCGGCAGGAACGGGTGAAAGACTGGGGTGCACTGCACGACCGCATGGCGCGCTCCTACCGGCCGGAAAACCCGGAACTGCCGATGTTGGGACCCTGGATCCCGCGCACCAAGCCACCGGCCGAATTCTTCGTCTTCGACCGCAACCCCTATTTTCATCGCGTCGACGAGCGCGGGTGGCAGCTGCCCTATGTGGATCGGATCACCATCTCCATCGGCACCGCCTCGCTCATCCCGGCGAAAGTCGGCGCGGGCGGATCGGATCTTCAGGCGCGCTATCTGCGGTTCGACAATTATACCTTCCTGAAGGAGGGCGAAGAACGCGGCAACTACACTGTCCGCCTGTGGGAGCGCGGGGAGGGCGCCTATGTCGCGATCTTTCCCAATCTGAACGTGAAGGACCCGAGCTGGCGGGCCGTGCTGCGCGACGTCAATGTCCGGCGCGCATTGTCGGTCGGCATCAATCGGCGCGACATCAATCAGGTGATCTTCTTCGGGCTCGCCCACGAGGGGGCCAACACCATCATCCCCGGCAGTGCGTTGTACGATTCCAAATACGACGCCGCCTGGGCGCAATATGATCCGGCGCTCGCCAATCAGCTGCTCGACGCCGCCGGGCTGGCCAAGCGCGATGACGACGGCATTCGCCTGCTGCCGGACGGCCGTCGCGCCGAGATCACCATCGAAACCGCCGGCAACAGCACCGAGGAAACCGACATTCTCGAACTGGTCGCCTATGACTGGGAAAAGATCGGCATCAAGCTGTTCGTGCGTGCAACGCAGACCGACCTCTTGAGGCGCAGCGTCAGCTCCGGCAATGCGATGATGTCGGTGTGGCCAGGCATCGACAACGCCATTCCGGGGCCCGACATGGCGCCTGACGGCCTTTCTCCTTCGAACTCCATGCAGTTTCAATGGCCGCAATGGGGCCAGTTCGTCGAAACCGGTGGCCAGGTGGGCGAGAAGCCCGATCTCCCGGCGGCGCAGGAACTCATCGACCTGCAGCAGCGCTGGCGTCAATCGGTGACGACCGACGAGCGCCAAGCCATCTGGCAGCGCATGCTGCAGATCAATGCCGACGAGGTGTTCACCATCGGCATCGTCAACCGCGCCTCGCAGCCGGTGGTGGTTTCCAACCATCTGAAGAACGTTCCCGACGTCGGCATCTTCAGTTTCGAGCCTGGCGCTTATTTCGGGGTCTACATGCCGGATACCTTCTGGTTCGACAATGTCGGTAAGGATTAGGCGATGCTGCGCTATATCGCCCGTCGCATCCTGATCATGATACCAACCTTGCTGATCACCAGCGCGCTGATCTTCACAGTGATGCAGCTACCGCCCAGCGACTATTTCGAGACCTATGTCGCGGAAATGGCGGCGCAGGGCGAAAAAGCCGACATGAGCCGCGTCGAATTCCTGAAGAAGGAGTACGGTTTCGATAAGCCTTTGATCGAACGCTATTTTCTCTGGGTCACCGGCTTCGTTCAGGGTGATTTCGGCTATTCGTTCGAATATGAAATGCCGGTGAGCGATGTCGTCGGCGAGCGACTTGCGCTCACGGTGCTGGTGTCGTTCTGCACCATCCTGATGACCTGGGTCATCGCCTTTCCGATCGGAATCTATTCGGCGACGCATCAGTACAGCTGGGGCGACTATGGGCTGACCTTCATCGGCCTGATCGGCATCGCCGTGCCGCATTTCCTGCTGGCGCTGATCTTCATGTATTTCGCCAATGTGTGGTTCGGCCTGTCCATCGGTGGCCTGATGGACCCTATCTATTTCAACCAGCCGATGAGCTGGGCCAAGGCGCAGTCGATCCTCGCACATCTGTGGATTCCGGTGCTGATCATCGGGGCTGGCGGCACCGGCTCGATGGTGCGCGCGATCCGCGCCAATCTGCTGGATGAGCTGCAAAAGCAGTATTATATTACAGCAAAAGCCAAGGGGCTGCCCCCCGGCAAGGCGCTGGTGAAATACCCGCTGCGCATGTCGCTGAACTTCTTCGTTTCCCACATCGGCGACGTGTTGCCATCCATCGTCTCGGGCTCGGAACTCACGGCCGTGGTGCTGTCGCTCCAGACCACAGGCCCGCTGCTGCTGCGTGCCCTTCAAAGCCAGGACATGTATCTTGCCGGCTCGTTCCTGCTTTTCCTCTCCTGCCTGACTGTAGTCGGGGTGCTGATCTCCGACATCCTGCTCGGCTTCCTTGATCCCCGCATCCGCCTGCAGGGAGGCCGCACCAAATGAACCAGCCGCTCTCCCTGCCTCCAGCCGGCGCGCCGCTACCGCATTTCGTCGCCGAGGGGGTCTTCGATCCGCAGCAGGCCGACAAGCTGACCAAGGCGCAGGAGCGGGTCTATCTCGCCTCGCAGCTGACGCTGATGTGGTGGAAGTTCCGCAAGCACCGTTTGGCGCTTGCCTCCGGCATCTTCCTGATACTGCTCTACGCCTCGATCCTGATCAGCGAATTTCTCGCGCCGTACAACTACCAGACGCGGCATACCGACTTCATCCGGACGCCGCCGCAAAGCGTGCACCTGTTTCACGAAGGGCAGTTCATCGGGCCGTTCACCTATGGATTGAACGCCACGCTCGATATGAGCAACCTGAAGCGCAACTACAGCGAAAACACGCAACAGATTTTCCCGGTTCGTTTTTTCTGCCGTGGGGATAGCTATCGCTTCTGGGGATTGTTCGAGGGAGATCTCCACCTCGTCTGTCCAGGCGAGGGCGGCACCCTGTTCCTGCTCGGCACGGACCGGTTGGGGCGAGACATGCTCTCGCGCATCATTTTCGGGGCCCGCATTTCGCTCACCATCGGGTTGATCGGCATTGCCGTCAGTTTCACGCTCGGCATCGTGATCGGCGGCCTTGCCGGCTATTATGGTGGCTTGTTCGATCTCCTGGTGCAGCGGACCATCGAGGTCGTGCAGTCGCTGCCGACCATTCCGCTCTGGCTGGCGCTCTCCGCCATCATGCCACCGAGTTGGAGCCCGATCCTGGTCTATTTCGGCATCACCGTGATCCTCGGCCTGATGGACTGGACCGGCCTTGCACGCGCCGTCCGCTCCAAGCTGCTGTCGCTGCGCGAGGATGACTACGTCGTCGCCGCTCAATTGATGGGGGCGGGCACGCCACGCGTGGTGTTCCGTCATCTGGTGCCCGGCTTCATGAGCCACCTGATCGCATCGGCCACCATAGCCATCCCCAGCATGATCCTGGGCGAAACCGCCCTCAGCTTTCTCGGTCTCGGCCTGCGGCCGCCGATCACCAGCTGGGGCGTGATGCTCAACGAGGCGCAGAACATCAACATCGTCGTGCTGTATCCCTGGCTCATCCTGCCGGTGGTGCCGGTGATTGCCGTGATCCTCGCCTTCAACTTTCTCGGCGATGGGTTGCGCGACGCCGCCGATCCTTACCGGTAAGTCGGACGATGATCGGTCCGTCTCGCCTGGAGAAAACCCTGTTTCGGCTGCAGTCGCAGCACGCTTGCCTTGCCTGGGCTTTCGAGGAAATTTCCGGGCGCGCCGGCCCGGTGGTGGAATTAGGCCTCGGTCTGGGCCGGACGTTCGATCATTTGCGCAGACATCTTGGCGGCCGAACTATCTACGTGTTCGATCGGGTCAATACGGCTTATCCGGAATGCCAGCCCGATCCCGCCTTTCTCTTCCTCGGGGAGATAGAGGAAACACTTCCAGCCCTGCACCAAAGCCTGGAGGGCAAGGTCGTTCTGGCCAATTCAGACCTCGGCTCCTTCGACAAGGAATCAAACCGTCGCGTCGCTGCCATGTCCGGTCGCCTGCTGCCATCGGTCATGGCGCCCGGGGGCATTATCATGTCCGATCTGCCGCTGAATCTCGTGGGTTGCGAGCAAGTGGACCTTCCACCCGGCGCCCAACAGGGCTGCTATTATCTATACCGCCGGGCCGGCTGAGGCACCGCGACCTCAACTCTCGGCAAGTATCTCCGGCATACCGACGAAGCGAACCGTGCGCGAACCCAGCAGCCGGCCAACGAGTTCGTCCAGGAAGCGCTCAATCCAGCCATCATGCACAAGATGATGGGTAAGCAGCCCGATCGGCTCCAACGTGGCGGTCTCCGCAGCCAGTTCCTCTTCGATGAGACCCGCCAGACGATCGAGCAGAATATTCTCGTCCACGAGGCCGCCGCCTTCCCGCCAGGCGATCGGGTCGAAATGGGTATTGATCTGCAGCAACTGGGGGCGCGCGTAGCGGGTCTTCCGTCTTTGATAGGTCGATAGCGCGCGGAAGCCACAGCCGGGCAGGGCGGTGACGAAGCCGGGATCCACTCTATTCCACGGTGGCACAAAGACCGGAGCCGCCTTGCTGCCGAATAGCGTTTCCACGCGCTTCAGGCTCTCTTCCGCCTGCGCCGCCATCACGGCGAGCGGGCGATGCTCACCAAACTCCGCCTTCTTCTGGCCGGCCGGAGCATAGCTCCTATGGCTCCAGCCGTGCACCAGCACATCGACCATGCCGAGCGGCTCGATATGACGCGCCAGTTCCGGCGTTGCGCGCGCTGGTATCGTCGCCAGCGAGATGGGTATGTTGCGGTCGATCGCGCGGCCCAGCAGGCGATCGAGCGCGGCGCTAGGCACAGCGGCATCGTCGTCGCGCCACCAGAAACGCAGCGGCCGCTTCATCGTCTCGGCGCGGAGAAGTGCGGCGTCGAGCCGATCGAGCGCCTTGCTGCGGGCGACCGCGCGCGCGGCGAATTCGCCAATAAGCCCCACCGCACGGGCGGCGCCATCGCGCGCGATCCCAGACCAATCCGGGCGGGGCAGCGTCAGCAGATCCGTGGCCGCCGCCGCCAGACGGGCGCCGTCGATCTCTTCGGTTGGAATGACACGCGCGAGGCCGCGCCGCTCCAGTTCGGAAGCGCGCAAGGTCTGCTCACGCTCTCCACCTTCGGCAAAGGGCACCAGCAATGCGCGAACCCCGGCAGCCGCGAGGTCGAGCACCGTGTTGTAGCCCGCCTGGCTGATCGATAACGCCGCCCGACGTAGCAGCAGCGGAAAATCCGGGCGCGCCCGCTCGACAATCAGATTAGCTGGAGCAGCGGCCTTGAGCCCGGCGAAATCCGCCTCGGGAACCCCCTGTCCGATCAGCAGCCGCCAGCGCCGTGTCGGCAGCTTTGCCGCGCCGGCCAGCGCGGCTCGCGCCAGAGGCAGACTGGCCGTCGATCCGCCGCCGGATACCAGGATTTCGTCACGACCATCCGTGCCATCAACCTCGGAAACACTGCCTCCATCATGGAGATAACCGGTATCTCTGATGCGCCGCATCAGGTCTTTCGGGGCAGGCCATGAGACTGAAAGCGGCACGACATCGCTGTCGCCGTGGAACAGCACGCCGTCATAATAGGCTGCCAGCCTTGCCAGTGCGCTTTCCGCTTTCTCCGGCTTGGAGGGAGGGTTGAGGACATCACGAATCGAGCACAGCACCGCCGGACGCGGAAGCTGCGCCTGTGCCCTTTGCAACACCGCTTCGAATTCCGCCGTCAGGTTACGACGGCCGAACGGAAACAGCTCGGTGATCAGCACATCCGGCCGTGCCCGATCGAACGCGTCGGTCAGCATCTCGGTGCGGCGGGCGAGATAGGCCTCGTCGACCAACCGGCCGTCCGGCATCAACAACCTACCGAAGTCGGCACCGGCGCAATACAGCGGCGGCAACTGGACGACGTCGCAGCCATCGATGCGCACTGTCGAATTAGGCCGTCCGCCCGAGGCTACCACCGTCCGCCATCCCTCCGCCGCCAACGCCCGGCCGAGCGCCGCCATCCGCGCGAGATGACCGACGCCGAGCAGGTGGGTGACCACGATGAACGCCGTGCGGCCGGTCATAACGGAACTCCGGGCGGGGAAGCGGGCAGGGAAATGCCGACATCGATGAAGGCCCGCCGAACCGCTGTCATCGCCGGAGCGAGGTTGCGCTCATTCGCGACGAACTGCGCGGCGGCAACTCCCATCCCGGCACGACGTGCGGGATCGTCGATCAGTTCAATCAAGCAGGCCGCCAGCGCCGCACTATCGCCCGGCGGCGCCAGACGACCGGTCTTCGTGTCTCTTATCACGTCGGGAATGCCGCCATAGCTGGCGGCAAGGCAGGGGAGGCCGTGCGCCTGCGCTTCCAGATAAACGGCACCAAAGGCCTCGTTCACTCCCGGCCAGATGAAGAGATCCGAATCGGCCAGCAAGCGGCTGAGCGCCGGCCGGTCGGAAACCGCTCCGAGAAAGCGCACACGGTCGCTAATGGCTGCGAAGAACGCCTCCACCTCTCCGCGCGCCGGTCCATCGCCGACAATGGTCAAGCGCCATGGACGATCCTTCACCCGCTCCAGCACATCGGCGAGCTGGCGATAGGAGGCGAACTTATCCCCCTCGCGCATCATCGCCACCGTGATCAGGCGGATTTCGTCCGAAGCTGCTGCCGAGCGCGAAACCCCGGCCAGCGGCCATTCATCGAGATCGAGAAAGGGACGAAGATCGACCAGGCGCTGATGCGGCGGTCGCAGGGCCTCCAACATTGCACGATCATGTCGGGTCGGGGTAAGCACGAGATCGGCCCGATCAATCGCCGCCTCGCTGAGCCGATGTCCATCCGCATAAGGCCCCTCAGCTCGTTTCGGGGCACGCGAGGCTTCGGCGATGACATAGGGCACGCCGAGCGCCTCCGCGAGGGCAGGGCCGATCAGATCCGGTGCCTTGTAGTAGACGTGGTAGGTGAAGACGCAAGCCACCGGCTCATCATCGGCCTGTTCGGCGAGAATGCGTTCGATCTCGCGGCCCGCCATCTCACGCAGGCGATCCCAGGCAAGCGATGACGGGGAGGCGGTGAGGGTTCGGAGGCGGGAAGCCAGTTGCACCGTATAGCCCAGCCGCCCCAGCAGCTTCAGGAACAACCGCGCCACCGTCCGCTCGCCCGACGGAACCGGATGGTCGGGCGGCTTCAGCGGCGCGAGGAACAGGATCCTCATGACCGCCGGCGAGCGGCGGCGAGCGGTCTCATCAACTCGTCCAGACGTGAAATGCCGGCCTCAAAAGAAAAGGCGGAGATCAGGCGTTGATAGGCCGCACGTCCCAATCGCTGTCGCTCGACGGGATCGGCGATGAGCGTTGCGAGCGCCTCGGCGAGTTCCACTGGTGCCTTTGGCGGCACCAGCACACCATTGACGCCGTTCTCGATGAATTCCGGTACGCCGGCGAAATCGGTAGAGATAGCCGGTAACGCCTGCGTCGCCGCCTCCATCAGCACGTTGGGCAGCCCATCCCGATCACCGTCGCCGGCCGGGCGGCTGGGCAGGACGAAAATATCGGCCTGCCGCATAGCCTCGACAACGGCGCCCTGCGCCTGGCTGCCGCGCCACTCGATGCGGTCGGCGAGACCGAGCTGGCCGGCCCACGCCTTAAGCGTGTCGAGCAGCTCGCCACCGCCGATATGGACCAACCGCCAATGCAGGGCAGGGGACAATCGCCCCAAGGCGGTGAGAAGGTCGTCGAACCCCTTCTTTTCCACCGCACGGCCAACTGCCAGCAGCCGCACCGGCCGGGTAGGGTCGCGTCCATCTGCCGGCTCGCGGCTGTCCGGCGGCTGCGGAAAACGTGCAAGGTCAAGGCCGTGATAGACGAGTTCCACCCGCTCGCGAGTGCTGGGCTCGGCCACGCGCCGCAGCTCCGACCAGCCGTCGCGGGTGCAGGTCACCCCCCAATGTGCGCCCGCGATCTTCTCGCGACGCTCCCAATCCGGCGTCGTCCAAATATCCTTGGCGTGCGCCGAAAACGAAAAAGAGCGATCGCTCAGGAGAGCCGCGTAGCGGGTCACCGAAGCCGGCGTGTGCAGGAAATGCACATGTAGGTGGCGAATGGCGGGATCGACCTCACGCGCCAGCACCACCGCCTGGCCAAGACGGCGGACGCGGCTTGCCGAGAAATCGCGGGCGAGATCGCGCAGGAACACCGGCAGCACCGCCCGCCAGTTCAACCGCCGCAGGGCATGGCCAAGGCCACGCGCCACCCGGCGCGGATCGTCGCGCAGATACTCCGGCAGATAGAACAGCCGCGCCGTGATCTGCTCGTGCATGGGATGACGGTAGCGGTCAGTCGGGCGCCGCAACGACCAGATGTCGAAAATATATCCAGCCTGTTCCAGCGCCAGAATTTCCTGGGCGATGAAGGTTTCCGACAGCCGCGGATATCCCTTGAGAACGATGGCGAGACGAGGGGAGGTGCCCTCCCCGTGCGGGATCGGCGCCAGACTGGCGCCGTCTTCACGCATAGGTGCCTGCATTGTTCAGATCCCGATGCCGAGAGCCGGTTCGCTGTCGCGCTCCGGTTTGCGGATATGCGGCTCCAGGTGGCGGGTGATTCGTCCCAGCCCATCCAGAAGTCCCGGCATCTGCACGCTGGAGGGGGATGGCTGGTCGCGCAAGGCGGTGAGCGCCGCAGCCATCTGCAGAGGGTCGCGAGAGGCTGCACCGTGCTCCATCGGGTCCTCCAGCATCCGCATCAGACCCAGCTCGGCAGCGCGGGCGGCCCTGATGGTCTGCTCGAGGCGCGGACGCGAACGCGGGACCAGCAGCGCCGGTTTGTCGAAGGACAATATTTCGCAGAAAGTATTGTAACCACCCATGGCAACCACGGCGGAGGCCCGGTTCATCAGCCGTTCGATCTTGGGGTCGAACACGATGGCGTCGACCTTCGCAAGGCGATCGATCCGCTCCAGGAAATGGCCACGCTGGGTGTTCGACAGAAAGGGTCCGAAGGCGATCACCGCGGGCAGGGGAATATAGGGATCCGCCTCATACGCCGATATGACCCAATCGATAAGCCCGGCGCCATCCGCACCGCCACCCGTGGTGACCAGGATGAAGGGCTCCTTGGTCGCACGAGGGTAACGCATCGTGGCAAGCCCACCCGGAACCGAGCGACGCAGATAGCCAGTATAGACGAGGCGCGACCGAAGCTCGGCCGGCAACGGAATGCCGTCCAGGGGACGGTAGAACTCCTCGAGGCCATAGACCAGCACGTCGTCATAGTGTTCGGTCAGGGCGCGGATCGCGCCCTTGTCATGCCATTCGGTGCGGATCGCCTCCGGCCCGTCGAGGACGTCGCGAATACCGACCACGCGCCGCGTGCCCATATGGCCCATCAGCTTGAGCGTCGGCAGCAGTTCGCCACGAAATCCGGCGGGCTCCTTGTCGGCGATGAAGATGTCGGGACGGAAGGCCTCAGCGGTCTGGCGGATCAGCGCCTCGCGAATAGTGGTGACCTGCGGCAGGCTCAGGCGCAGATTGGCACTGGCATACTCGCCGTCCTCGCTCTTGGCGACGCTCGGCACATGAACGAAATCGATGCCGGGAGCAAAATTGAAACTGCCGGCGAGGGCGGAGCCGCAAATGATCAGTACGGACAGGTCGTCATGAGCCCCGACCAGCGCGTTGGCGATTGCGCGGGTGCGACGGATATGCCCCAGCCCATAAGTGTCGTGGCTGTACATCAAGATGCGGGGCGTGGCCTTGCCCGGCCGGCTAGCCTCCGTGATCGACGGCGCCGGCATACGAGGAAATTCCATCAAACCATCCACTTGCGAATGTCCGCCGGACTCATGCTAGGCGAGGCCTTCGCCCTGCGCCATCCCCGGATGGCCTACCGGAGAAATCGTAAAGCCCAGATATCCGCTCTGTCGAGCAGACTTCAATGTGCCTAGCCGAGATTCTATCAAAAGTAGATGCCGAAAAGCACGGCATCCTCTTTCATATCCTCCACGAGCGCATCGCAGGTTCGGATAAGAAAGAACTCAATAAAGGAATGATTTAGCCAGACGATTTGGCTTGCTGCCACAGCGCTTCCATCTCGTCGAGCGTGGCTTCCGAGGGGCGCCGATCCTGCCGCGCCAACGCGTCCTCTATATGGGCAAACCGACGAGTAAACTTATCGTTGGTGCCACGCAGCGCCGCTTCCGGGTCCACCCCGAGATGGCGGGCGAGATTTGCGACGCCAAACAGCAAATCGCCCACCTCGGCTCCCGCCGCGGCGCGATCGCCACGGACGATCTCGGCTTCGACCTCGCTGATTTCCTCCCGGATTTTGGCGATCACCGGGCCGGCATCGGGCCAGTCGAACCCGACCATCGCAGCCTTCTGTTGCAGCTTCACGGCGCGGGTGAGGGCGGGTGCCCCAACCGGCACGCCCGACAAGATGCGCTCACCCTCGCCTTCGGGTGCAAGATCATGTTTCGCGCGCCGTATGGCGCGGAGGCGCTTTTCCTCCGCCTTGATCTCCGCCCATGCCTGGCTGACCGCTGCGACGTCACGACCACTCACGGCTCCGAACACATGCGGGTGGCGGCGAACCATCTTCGAGGTGATCGCGGTGACCACGTCGCCGAAATCGAACAGCTGACGTTCGTGCGCCATCTGCGCATGGAACACGACCTGTAGCAGCAGGTCGCCGAGTTCGTCGCACAGATCCTCGAAATCCTCCCGAGCAACGGCGTCGGCAACTTCATAGGCTTCTTCGATGGTGTAGGGAGCGATGGAGGCGAAATCCTGCTCCAGGTCCCACGGACAACCGGAACCCGGCGTGCGGAGCACCGCCATGATCTCGAGGAGGCGTTCAATGTCGCGGGAAGGCGTCACGGTTTCGATGGCTCCGTCATTATGGCAACAAGTCGCAGAAGACATATTATGGAAAATACAAATTCAGGTTCAGCTGAATGTCCGAGCCCAACCTCTAACCAGGCAACGATATTTTCATGCCGTCATAGGCCGGCACAATGCCGGCTGGCAGTTCGGCAGCGAGCTTATGATAGTCGAGGTCGGTATGCAGATTGGTCAGTATGGCGTGACGCGGCTTCATTCGCTCGATCCAGCCTAGCGCCTCGCTCACCGACAAATGTGTCGGATGCGGCGTGTAGCGCAGCGCATCAATGATCCAGGTGTCGAGCCTTTCGAGATAAGGCAGGCTTTCGACCGGCAGGTCGTGAAGGTCCGGGCAATAGGCCAGGTCGCCTAAGCGGAATCCATAGGCGATGATCGCCCCGTGAAACATCCGGAACGCCGTGACCTCAATGAGCCCGCCCGGACCATCGATGCGGATCGTATCGCCATGCTCGAAACGATGCTCGTCGAGAATCGGGGGATAATCGCTACCGGGCGGCGACTGGAAGCAATAGCTGAAGCGGGCATTGAGGATCGCCGAGGTCTCGGCATCCAGGAAAACGTTCATCCGCTTGCGGTGCAGGATGGTGAGCGGCCGCAGATCGTCAATGCCGTGGGTGTGGTCGGCATGCTCATGGGTGAACAGAACGCCGTCGAGGCGAGTCACGCCGGCATCGATCAGCTGCTCGCGCAAGTCAGGGGAGGTGTCCACCAGCAGCCGGGTCACTGGTTTGCCCTCCCCGTCGGAGCGCTCCACCATCAGCGAGCAGCGGCGGCGGCGGTTGCGCGGCTCGGCGGGATCGCAAGCTCCCCAACCCTGCCCCACCCGCGGCACGCCGCCGGAAGAGCCGCAGCCGAGGATGGTGAAGGTCAGGACCATGGGCGCAGGCGGCTCGCTTTTAGTGGGCTCGGGAGAACAGGCGAAAGAAATTATCGGTGGTCAGCTTGGCGACGTCCTTGGTGGCAATCCCACGCGTTTCCGCCAGAATACGAGCCGTCTCTACGACATAAGAAGGCTCATTGCGCTTTCCCCGCCATGGGTTGGGCGCGAGATAGGGGGCATCCGTCTCCACCAGCAGTCGTTCGGCCGGCAGCGATGCTGCGATCTCGCGCAACGGCGCACCGCTCTTGAAGGTCAGGATACCCGAGAACGATACATAGCCACCGATGGCCACTGCCCGACGCGCTAGCTCGGCACCCGCGGTGAAGCAGTGCAGCACGAAGGAAAAGGCACCCTTGGCATATTCTTCCTCAAGAAGCTGGGCGACATCGTCATCCGCCTCGCGGGCATGAATCACCAGCGGCAGGCCGGTTTGCCTTGCCGCCGCGATGTGCAGGCGGAAACCGTGCATTTGATCATCGCGCGCAGCGGTATCGTAGTGATAATCGAGCCCCGCTTCGCCGATGGCGACCACCTTGGGATGGTTGGCCGCGGCGAGGAGTTCGGGGAGGGTGACGTCACGCTCCTCGCCGGCATTATGCGGATGGGTGCCCACAGAGTAGAAGACATCGTCGAAACGCTCGGCGATCGCCCTCACCTCGCTAGCCCGACGCACGCGGGTGCCGATGGTCACCATGCGGCCAACACCGGCGGCACGAGCACGTGCGACCACCGCATCGAGCTCGGAAGCAAAGTCCGGAAAATCGAGATGGCAGTGACTGTCAACGATCATGCGCTGGCCGTTTCCGGCTCGACATAGCGCGGGAAAACCGGCGCCGGAGGGGGCAGGCGAGCGCCGGCCGCCAGGCGGCCGCCCTCCCCCAGAGTGGTGAAATCCCGTCGATCGGCCGGCACCGCCAGCAGGTCCAACAGCTTGCCGGCACTATCGGGAATGAAGGCCTGCGCAAGCACCGCCACTTGCCGGATCACCTCGGCAGTGGTCCACAGCACGGTCCCGAAACGTTCCGGCGCGCTTTTGCGCAGTTCCCAGGGGGCCGAGGCGGCGAAGTAGCGGTTGGCATCGGCCACCACCGCCCACACAGCCGCCAGCGCCTGGTGGAGCAAGTGCTCATCCATCGCATTGCGCGCCGCCGACAGCAGGCCATCGGCGCTGGCGAGCATGGTGGCGTCCTCCGGCGACAGCACGCCTCGCTCCGGCAGCACGCCCCCAAGGTTTTTGGCGATCATCGACAGCGACCGCTGGGCGAGGTTGCCGAGATCATTGGCGAGGTCGGCATTGGTACGGGCGACGATCGCCTCGTGGCTGTAGGAACCGTCCTGGCCGAACGGAATCTCGCGCAGCAGGAAATAGCGCAGCGCGTCGACACCATAGGCCTGGGCGAGATCGAAGGGGTCGATCACGTTGCCGACCGACTTCGACATCTTCTCCCCGCGATTATGGATGAAACCGTGCGCGAACACGGTCTTCGGCACCGGGAGGCCGGCCGACATCAGGAAGGCCGGCCAGTACACGGCATGGAAGCGGATGATGTCCTTGCCGATGACGTGCAAATCCGCCGGCCAGAAGCGCTTGAAGGTTTCGCTGGCGTCATCGGGAAAGCCGACGCCGGTGATGTAATTGGTGAGCGCGTCGACCCATACATACATCACATGCGCCGGGTCGTCCGGCACCGGCACGCCCCAGGAGAAGGTGGTACGGCTGATCGAAAGATCCTGAAGCCCACCCTTCACGAAGCTCAGCACCTCGTTGCGCCGGCTTTCGGGACGAATGAAATCGGGATGCGCTTCGTAGAAGGCGAGCAGCTTTTCCTGATAGGCCGAGAGGCGGAAGAAATAGCTGTTCTCCTCGGTCCACTCGACAGGCGTACCCTGGGGGCCGAGGCGGACGCCGTCGGCATTCACCGTGGTCTCGTCCTCGCCGTAGTAGGCCTCGTCGCGCACCGAATACCAGCCGGTGTAGGCACTGAGATAGATGTCGCCATTATCAGCCATGCGCCGCCAGATCTCCTGGCTCGCCGCGATATGGTCCTCGTCGGTGGTGCGGATGAAGCGATCATATTCGACACGAAGAAGACCATCCATCGCTTTGAAGCGATTGGAATTCTTCGTCGCCCACTCCAACGGAGTCAGCCCCTGTCTTTCCGCCGTCTGGGCCATCTTGAGCCCGTGCTCGTCGGTGCCGGTGAGGAAGCGCACGTCGTAGCCGTCCAGCTTCTTGAAGCGGGCGATGGCGTCGGTGGCAATCTTCTCATAGGCATGGCCGATATGCGGCGAGCCGTTAGGGTAGTCGATGGCCGTGGTGATGTAGAAGGTGGGTTTCACAAGGCGTAATCCTGGCACGATCCTGCGGCTGCCGGACCCAGCGGGCTGCCTCGCGCGGTCAGGGCCTTACCGCCTCGTGAAGCGACGCGAAGATCCGGAATACGAACGTCTTACGATCGAGATTATAGACATCCGCGTCGATCGCGGCGCGGCGAACCTTCTCCCACACCTCCGGCAGGCGTGCAAGGCGCACGCCCGGGCTTTGCACCCTGCCGGTCGCGCGGTCGGAAATCCAGTTCTCCACAGCAGC
The DNA here is from genome assembly GCF_031456575.1 of Ancylobacter sp. 3268. Classification (NCBI taxonomy): domain Bacteria; kingdom Pseudomonadati; phylum Pseudomonadota; class Alphaproteobacteria; order Hyphomicrobiales; family Xanthobacteraceae; genus Ancylobacter; species Ancylobacter sp. 3268. Next base: position 365,437 of record NZ_JAVDUX010000001.1, on the reverse strand, counting down.
CATGAAGCTCTCGGCACCGCCTTCGCGGTCGGCCTGCAGCTTGTCGCCAAGGCTGTGCAGTGCCTTGGAATCGACGTGGGGAAGCTGTGCCAGGAGGTCATTGGTGGCCCGGCGCACGGCGAGGCGATCGGCCGACAGCAGGGCCAGTGCCTCACGGACGCTGCCCTCGCTGGCCTCCGCCGCCTCGGCGAAGCGCGCGCGGGAGAGATCTGGCATGTGGCCGGCCAGATGATCGAGCGCCTGCATCACCTGCTCCTGCGACAGCGCCCGCAACGGCAAGGCGCGACAGCGCGAGCGGATCGTCGGCAAAAGGCGGCCTGGCGCGTGGCTGATCAACAAGAACAGCGCATTTTCCGGCGGCTCCTCGAGCGTCTTCAGCAAAGCGTTGGCGCCCTGCGTATTCATCTCGTCCAGCGTATCGACCACGCAGACCCGCCAGCCGCCCAGCGCCGCCGTCGAGCCGAAAAAGCTGCGCACCTTGCGCACCACCTCGGCGGGAATGGCCGTCGGCAGTTTGCCGGCATCGTTCGACACGCGCCGCAGCACGAGCAGGTCGGGATGGGAGAGCGCCGTCACTTGCCGCGACACCGGATGATCGGCGCCGATCTCCAGCGTTCCGGCAGGTGCACGGCCGCCGGACAGCACGAAACGGGCGAGGCGATAGGCGAAGGTCGCCTTGCCCACGCCCTCAGGTCCGCCGATCAGCAATGCATGCGGCAGCCGACCGGCATCCCATGCCTCGCGGATCGAGGCTTCTGCCTCGCCATGGCCGATCAGCAGATGATTGGCGCGCGGGCTCGGCGCGGTGCCGAAGCGATCCGCTTCGGCGATAGCTTCGCTCATCGCACACTCCTTGACGGGCCTTGTTTCGTCGACCTTTCCAGCCGCTCGTCGACCACCCGCCACACGTCGGCCGCAACGCTTTCGATGTCGCGTTGGCCATCGATCACCACGCAGCGCTGCGGCTCCTCACGCGCAAGCGCGAGAAAGGCATCACGCAAATGCTTGTGAAAGCTCAATCCTTCGCGCTCGAAACGATCGGCTCCGACACCTGATCGTGCCGCCGCACGGCCTAGCCCTTCATCCGCCGGCACGTCGAGAATGATGGTGAGGTCGGGCCGGGTCTCGCCCACCGTCACCGCCTCCAGCTCCCGCAGGAGCCCGGCATCGATCTGGCCGAGCGCCCCCTGATAGACGCGGGTGGAATCGGCGAAGCGGTCGCAGATCACCCATTGCCCCGCCGCGAGAGCAGGACGGATGGTGGCGTCGAGGTGATCGGCGCGGGCGGCGGCGAACAAGGTCGCCTCGGCCAACGGCCCCAAGGGCTTCGCCGCACCCGAGAGGATGACATGACGCAAGATTTCCGCACCCGCCGACCCGCCAGGCTCGCGGGTGGTGACGACCGCTACACCGGCCTGCCGCAGACGCTCGGCCAGCAGGCGCACCTGGGTCGACTTGCCGGCGCCCTCCCCGCCCTCGAAGGTGATGAAGCGCCCCGGCCCCACCGGAAGGACCCGCCGTCGCGGCGCCCGCCGCTTAAGTGGCTCGGGCATAAGCGTTCTTCAGCTTGCTGAATCCATCGCGCGCAAGGCCCACGACCAGTTCGTAGGCGCCGTCGAGCGCCCGGCGCCAGAGCGGCCCCTCGGCGATGTTCTCTGCCGCGACGAGCGGCACTTCCAAGGCGAGGTGATCGCCCCGCATTACCCGCAGCCGGGCTAGCTCGGTACCGGCGGTGACCGGAGCGTCGACCGGGCCTTCATAGAGGATGCGGGCATTGATCCGCTCTGTACCGTTGCGCGGCACCAGGAGACGTATGGCCGACGTGCCTACCAGCGGCACGCCGCCGCGCGCGCCGCCATAAAGCGTCGCTTCGCCAACCACTTGGCCCTTGTCGAACAACAGCCTCGACTCGAAGGCGCGGAAGCCCCATTCAAGCAGCTTGCGCGCGTCGTCGGCGCGTTCCTTGTCGCTCTTGGCGCCGAGCAACACCAAGATAAGGCGCTGGTTGTTCTGAACCGCCGAACCCACGAGGTTGAAGCCGGACTCCTTCAGATAGCCGGTCTGGAAACCGTCGGCACCGAGGCTCATGCCGAGCAATGGGTTTCGGTTGTTCTGGAGGATCTTGTTCCAGAGAAAGTCGCTCTCAGCATAGATCGTGTAATATTGCGGGTAGTTGCGAATGATGTGCGTAGCCAGCCGCATCATGTCGCGCGCCGTGGTCTGCTGTGTCGGGTCAGACAACCCGCTTGCATTGGCGAATACGGAGGCCGTCAAGCCAATTTTCTTCGCTTCATCGTTCATTTTCTGAACGAAAGCCAATTCGTTTCCGGAAATGCCTTCCGACAGGATGATGGTGGCGTCGTTGCCCGAGGGGATAATGGCGCCACGCAACAGGTCGGAGACCTTGATCGAGGTATTGATGCCGGCAAACATGGTCGCACCCCCGGAAGGCGCGCCACCGCGCCGCCAGGCATATTCGCTGACCTTGAACTCGGTATCCGGCGTCAGGCGGCCTTCTGCAAGCTCTTGAAAAACCACGGCTGTCGTCATCATCTTGGCGATGCTGCCGGGGGCGGACGGGGTGTCGGCGGCGCGCTCGAACAACACCGTGCCGCTCTCGTAATCGACCAGAATCGCCTGCGGCGAGGCGATGGCCGGCGGCTGGGCCTGGGCGTGGGCAGGCAGCGGCAAAAAGCCGAAAATCAGCGTCAACGCCGGTACGATGAGATGTATGGTGCGACCGAAGCAAGGCCGGATCCGATCGATCCGGCCGGGTCTGGCGGCGACATGTGATGACCGCTTGCCCGAAGACATGCTCGACGACCCTCCGCGCATGTCGGAAGAGTTAGCAGCCGCGGCCGCCGGGGGCAATCAGACCCTCGCGACGGCGTGGCAACCGATCGGAAGGGATCAGTAGAGGCCCTGGCCGCTCGCTGCGCCCTGCGAGGAGGAATAGCTCATCACCGGCTGCGCACCGACCACCCAGCCGGCTGCGGCGAGCGCCTGCTGCCGGGTCGGCTGCGGCGCCATCTGGGCGACCGCCGCCGGGGCCGTGGCGGGAGCGGCACGGACGGGAGCCGGCTTGGCGATGGGAGCCGCCGCGACGGCCGGCCGCTGGGCCGCGACCGGGGCGGCCGTGACTGGGGCGGCCGCCACCGGCCTGACCGCCGGCTTGGGAGGCAGCGGCGCGAAGGCGACCTGCTGCGGCGCCGGGGCGGGCGGAGCGACCACGGCCGACGCCTGCTGCGCCGGACGGGCGGCGACACGCACCGGATTGACGGAATAGGCGCTGGCCACCACCGGCCCGGCGACCGGGGCTTCGGCGACGTCCTCGGCGCTCGGCTCGCCGAGCTCGAACGGACGGCTCGGCGGCAGCGGCACATTGGCGGCGACCGCCATGCGGGTTGGCGCCGGCGCGGCCATGCGCGGCATTACCGAGCCGGCCGAGGCCAGCATGGTGGTGGGGATGACCTGCTTGCCATTCTCGCGCAGCGTCGCCGCCAGCTGGATGTCGTCGGAGCCTTCGAGCGGCGCGCGGCCGACATATTCCACCCGCACGCGGGCGGTGCCGGAACGCTTGAAGCCGAGAAGATCGGCGGCACGCGAGGAAACGTCGATGACGCGGTTGCCGTGATACGGGCCGCGATCGTTCACGCGCACCACCATCGAGCGGCTGTTGGCGAGATTGGTGACCTTCACATAGCTCGGCATCGGCAGCGTGGGATGCGCCGCGGCGATGGAGTGCATGTCGAACACTTCGCCATTCGCGGTCAGGCGGCCGTGGAAATCGTCGCCATACCAGGAGGCGAGACCCTCGGAGCGATATTTGCTGTTCTCGGAGGGAGTATAGACACGCCCGGCGACGGTGTAGGGCTTGCCGACGCGATAGGCGCCACCCCCCTTGGGAACCGGATCACCCGGCTTCACCACGCGCGGGCTGGCTGCCACGCCGTATTTGGGATCGATCTTGCTGGTGAGCTTGTTCTCAGCCGTGCAGTTCGCGACCAACAGGCCGGCTCCGACAAGCACCGCGATGCGGCAGACCCCCGAAAGGCCCGATGAAGCCACCCGCGCCGACGACTTGCCGGCAACTCGATCCAGAGCCGATTCCTGCCCCATACACCCGACCGTTCTGTTGGCAGCCGCTGCGGCGCCGATTAAGGCGGGCGCCGAATACTCGCGGATGCAAACCCACATTCGGGACACCGGGCCACTCACCCGATCCCCCACTCCTTATGCCACAGGAGGCTGCCCGAGTACGGCAGAAATGCGGCGCACATTACAATATGGTAAACAAACGGTAAGCTGCCGCTCAGGAAAGCCTTGCGTTTTCAAGGTTGAGCGACCGCCAGCGGACAGGCTGGCGGCAGGAACGCGGCAACATCGTGGAGCCGCCACCCGGCATTGCCGATGGAGTTCCGCGCCATGTCCACAATGGGCGCGCGTCGGCGCAGCCGGAAATCCGCGCCCCGAAAAGGGGCGGGGACGGCAGGGCGCAAGCCGCACCACCCTCCCCTTGCCCGACCCGTTTGGCCTCAGGCGACGCCGGCAGCGCCGGCAGGCAGCACGATCACCCGCGAGCCGGTGGGCACGCGGCGATAGAGATCGATGATGTCCTGGTTGAGCAGGCGGATGCAGCCGGAGGACACCATGGTGCCGATGGTGTAGGGCTCGATGGTGCCGTGCAGGCGATACAGGGTATCGCGGCCATCCTTGTAGAGATAGAGCGCCCGCGGCCCGAGCGGGTTCGTCGGCCCGCCCGGCAAGCCGTCGCGATAGGGGCCATAGCGCTCCGGCTCGCGGGCGATCATCGCCGGGGTCGGCGTCCAGCGCGGCCACTGGGCCTTGCGGGCGATGGTCGCCTCGCCCTGGAAGTTGAAGCCTTCCTGCTTGCCGACGCCGACGCCGTAGCGGATCGCCCGGCCGTTCTCGCGCACGAGATAGAGGAAGCGCCGGTTGGGATCGACTACCAGCGTGCCGGCCGGCTCGGCGCCGCGATAGGCCACCTCCTGCCGCAGGAACTGCGGATCGATCTCAGAGATATCCACCGCCGGCACCGGGAAGGGCTCTCCCTCCACCGGGCCATACATGGCCGCCCAGCGCGGATCGATGGAAGGGGTCGCGGCGGTCGGCGCCGGCAGACGGCCCTGCGTCGCGCAGCCGGCGAGAAACAGGGGGGCACCGAAGAGCGCGGCACGACGGGTAAGCGGCATGATTCTCAAGGACCTCGACTGAGCTGATGCGAGGCAGAAAGCCTGATGGCCGCCGCCATGTCCATATGCTATGATGCAATTGTGATCATAACTTTGGGATATGGTATTCCGGAAGCATGATGGATCTATCCCTGGCGTTGCGTGCCTTCATCCGAACGGTGGAGAAGGGCTCGGTGACCGGCGCGGCGCGCGATCTCGACATCTCGCAACCGGCGGTGACCAAGCATCTGCGCAATCTCGAACGACATGTGAACGCACGATTGCTTGAACGCTCGGCGCGGGCCGTGCGCCCGACCGCGCAGGGGCAGGCCTTGTTCGAGGCCTCGCGCGCGGCGCTCGCCTCGATCGACGCGGCGCTGGAAGGCGTGCGACGCGATGCCGACCGGCTGGAGGGCTCGCTGCGGCTGTTCGCCCCCGCCTGCCTCGGCGCGCAGTGCCTGCATCCGCTGCTGATCGAGTTCCAGCGCGCCCATCCCGGCATCACCGCCGACCTGGTGCTCGACAACCGCGCGGTCGACCTCGTCTACGAAAATTTCGACCTCGCCTTGCGCTATGGCCGTCCCGAGGGCCTCGACATCGTCGTCCGCCATGTCGGCGTGGTGCGGCGTATAATGGTCGCCTCCCCCGCCTATCTCGCCGAGGCCGGCCCGATTGCGACCCCGGACGATCTCGCGACCCGGCCGATCGTGGCGACGACCACGGTGTTGTCCGATCGCGGCCGGCTTGCGCTGCTGCGCGGCGACGAGACGATCGAGGTGCCCGTGCAGCCGCTGCTGCGCACCAATGCGGCGCAGGTGATCGTCGGCAGCCTCAAGGCCGGCCACGGACCCGGCCCGGTGCAGACGCTGCTGGTGGCCGACGCGCTGGCCCGCGGCGAACTGGTCCGCATCCTGCCCGATTACGAGGTGAAGCCGAGCGAGTTGTTCATCAGCTTCCCCTCGACCCGCTTCCTGCGCCCGGCGGTGCGCGCCTTTGTCGACTTCATCGTGCCGCGGCTGAAGGCGGTGGATGGAATCGACTGAGCCCCTCTCGCCGGCTCCGGCTGCTCAGCGGCCAGGGCCCTTCCCTGCCCGCTCCCCTGCCGTGTGGCAGGTGAGGCGCAGCGAGCCATCGGCGGCAATTGTCGCGCCGAGGCCGAGATAGTCGCGCACCGCGGGATGCGGGGTCGCCAGCGGCTGGTGATGGGTCTGGGTGATCACCAGCACCGTGCCGCCGGCCGCCTCCCCTGCGGCGATGCCTGCCGGGGCATCCTCGAAGATCAGGCAATCCTCGGGGCGGACGCCGAGCCGCTCGGCGGCATGCAGATAGGCATCCGGCTCCGGCTTGCCGCGCGCGATGTCCTCGGCGCACACCATGCGCGCCGGCGGCGGCAGGCCGGCCGCCTTGAGCCGGGCTGCCGCCAGCTCGCGCGCCGCCGAGGTGACGATGGTCCAGCGTTCCGGCGGCAGGGCGGCCAGGAAGGCGGCGGCACCGGGGATCGGCGCGATGCCGTCGACATCCTCGATCTCCGCCTGCGTCACCCAGGCGGTCTCGGCCGCGATGTCGATGCCGGGCAGGTTCGGTGCCTGCCGGCGGATGGTGTCGACCGCCTGAACGCCGTGAATGGTCGGCAGGAAACGCGCGACATCGAGGCCGTGGCGCTCCGCCCAGCGCGTCCAAACGCGCTCGGCCGCGGCGATGGAGGTGAGCACGGTCCCGTCCATGTCGAAGAGGAAGGCGCCGAAATTCCGGTCGAACACTCCAGGCACTCCTGTGGGCCGCGGCAGGCGATAAAAGGATACGGCCGGCGGACGGCGCCGCGGCGATGGGTGGTGCGGACGACGGGACTCGAACCCGTAAGCCTTTGAGGGCGCAAGATTTTAAGTCTCGTGCGTCTACCAGTTTCGCCACGTCCGCCGAAAATGCCGACCCGGCATCGAGCGCCGGGGCGGGGCTAGCTCAGGCCGGCGATGAAGCCGGTCTCGTCGACATAGATGTTCTCCGCCGCCGGATGCGACGGCAAGCCGGGCATGGTCATCACATCGCCGCACAAAGCGACGACGAAGCCGGCGCCGGCCGACAAGCGCACGTCGCGCACCGGCAGCACGAAGCCGGACGGCGTGCCGCGCAAGCCGGGATCGGCGGAGAAGCTGTACTGCGTCTTCGCCATGCACACCGGCAGATCGCCATAGCCCATGCCCTCGAAATCGGCGAGCTTCTTCAGCGCGCCGGCGTCGAACGCCACCGAACCGGCCCGGTAGATGCGCCGGGCGATGGTCTCGATCTTCTGCACCAGCGGCAGGTCGTCCTTGTACAGCACCTTGAAATCGGACGCCCCTTCGGCGAGCCGAACCACCGCCTCGGCAAGGCCGACGGCGCCGGCCGAGCCTTCCGCCCAATGGCTGCACAGGTGCACCTCGGCATCGACCGCCGCGCAGGCATGCTCGATCTCGGCGATCTCCGCCGGGGTGTCGGAGGTGAAGCGGTTGATCGCCACCACCACCGGCAGGCCGTAGGACTTCATGTTCTCGATGTGGCGCACCAGATTGCCGGCCCCGGCCCGCACCGCCGCCGGGTTTTCCGGGCCGAGGTCCTTCTGGGCGATGCCGCCATGCATCTTCAGCGCCCGCACCGTGGCGACAATCACCACCACTGACGGGGCGATCTCGCCCTGCCGGCACTTGATGTCGAGGAACTTCTCCGCCCCGAGATCGGCGCCGAAGCCGGCCTCGGTCACCACGTAATCGGCGAGGCCGAGCGCGGTGCGGGTGGCCACCACCGAGTTGCAGCCATGGGCGATATTGGCGAAGGGGCCGCCATGCACGAGGGCCGGCGTGCCCTCCAGCGTCTGCACGAGGTTGGGCTGGAAGGCGTCGCGCAGCAGCGCCACCATCGAGCCGGTCACCTTCAGCTGGGCGGCGGTGATCGGGTGGCGGGCACGGGTGTGCGCCACCACCATGCGGCCGAGCCGCTCTTCCAGATCCTCGAAGGAGCGGGCGAGGCAGAAGATCGCCATCACCTCGGAGGCGACGGTGATGTCGAAGCCGTCCTCGCGCGGGAAGCCGTTGGGCGGGCCGCCGAGCCCCACCGTCACATGGCGCAGCGCGCGGTCGTTGAGATCGACGACCCGGCGCCAATTGATGCGGCGGGCATCGATGTCGAGGGCATTGCCCCAGTAGATGTGGTTGTCGATGGCGGCGGCGAGCAGGTTGTGGGCGGCGCTGATGGCGTGGAAGTCGCCGGTGAAATGCAGGTTGATGTCTTGCATCGGGATGATCTGCGCCCGGCCGCCGCCGGTGGCGCCGCCCTTGGAGCCGAACACCGGCCCGAGGCTGGGCTCGCGCAGGGCGATGGCGACGTTCCTGCCGATGCGCGACAGGGCATCGCCCAGGCCGATGGTGGTGGTGGTCTTGCCCTCGCCGGCCGGGGTCGGGTTGATGGCGGTGACCAGGATGAGCTTGCCGTCGGCCTTCGCCTCGGCAGGATGCACCGCCTCCAGCGCGATCTTGGCCTTGATATGCCCGTAGCGGAACAGGACGCGCGGATCGAGCCCCAGCCGGGCGCCGACCTCCTCGATCGGCCGCGGGGTCACCGACGCGGCGATCGCCGCGTCGCTGTTGGGATCGACCTTACGTGCGCCGCGCTCCATCGCCGTTCCTGCCATCACCGTTCCTGCTCACTCAGTTCCGCGCCGCCTTAGAGCATGTCCAGGCCGGCCGGCTCAAGGCCGTCGAACAAAAGGCCGCCCGGTTCCTGCTCCGCGACCGCCGGCACCGCCTAGGCGGTACGGGTGCGCTCACCGAGGATGGCGACCAGGATCATGCCGCCGATGACGGCGATGTGCTCCACCGCGAAGAAGAACTCCATCTGCGCCTGCATGCCTTCCATCGTCCAGAAATGATGGGCGATCGGGATGGTCAGCGCGGTGAAGATGCCGAACGCACCGGCACCGAGCCAGGTCGCGCGGTTGAGCAGGATCAGCACCGAGCCGGCCAGCTGGGTGATGATGGTGGCCACGGCATAGAGCCAGGGCGGGTTGAGGCCGAAATGCGCCATCTCGGCCACCGCGCCGGGGAAATCGACCAGCTTGGCGATGCCGCTGCCAAGGAAGGGAACCACCAGCAAGAGGCGCGCGAACAGGAAGGTGGCCGGCGACCGGAGGATCGCGGAAACGAAGGCAGGCGTCATGGGAGAAGCCCTATAGCAGAGGTTGTGAACCACCTCCGCATACCGCAACAACCTGCGGTTTGCGAGATGGGACACCGGCTTTATTGCCGCCGGGGAAAGGCGCGCGCGCCGGTAAGCGCCGCGGTCTTCTCCGGCGAGGCCGCCGTCTCCGTGCGGTCTTCCGCGACCTCGGGGGCCTGTGCGGCGTCAGCCTCGGGCTCCGCCGTGGTGCCCTCGCCTTCGGCGGCGGCTTCCGCATCGCGGGCGGCCTTGGCCTCGGCGATGAACTCGCCCGCGCCCTTCTTGGCTTCGCGCACGGATTCGCCCATCTCGCGGGCATAGCGATCGAGATCGAGCCGCAGCCCGCCGACCGAGGGGCGCTCGGTCTCGGCCGCATAGGCGACCATGCGCAGCGACAGGCCGAGATCGGAGACGAGATCGGACAGGAAGCCATCGGCGAGATCGTGCTGGTCGGCATAGGCCATCAGCATGTCCCACAGCGCGGCGCGATGGGCCTCATAGGCCTCGTCATAGCCCTCGTCGCCGTCCTCGGGCGGGTTGGCGTGGAAATCATTGCCGCTCATCGCAGTTCTCCTCAGGCGACGCCGTCGCGGATGGGCGGCTGGAAGGACAGGCCCATGTCCCAGGGGAAGTAGATCCAGGTGTCCTGGCTCACTTCGGTGATGAAGGTATCGATGACGTCGCGCCCCGCCGGCTTGGCATAGACGGTGGCGAAATGCGCCTTGGGCAGCATCGCCCGCACAAGCCGCGCGGTCGAGCCGGTGTCGACGAGATCGTCGATGACCAGCAGGCCCTTGCCGCCCTCGCCTGCCGCGTCCAGCACCGATTGGGCGATCGGCTTCAGCACCTGGGTTTCGCCCTGGTTCTTGTAGTCGTGATAGGAGGCGATGGAGACGGTCTCGATCAGCCGCAGACCCAGCTCGCGGGCGACGATGGCCGCCGGCACCAGCCCGCCGCGGGTGATGCAGACCAGCCCCTCATACGGGCCGAAGCCGGACAGGCGCCAGGCCAGCGCGCGGGCGTCGCGGTGGAACTGGTCCCACGAGACGGGAAACGCCTTCTGCTGGTGCGGGTCGGACATGTGCGGGCCTCCTGCGGGCGGACGTGCGTGCCGTCGCCTGCGCGGATCAATAGCGGGTGTGACGGCGCGGATGAAGGGGGGTTGCCAAGGAAACAACAGGATTAGCGAGGCCGGAGCCTCTCCCGCGGAAAGGGTTCGTGGAAGCTGGCCGGATCCAGAGCGTCTTCCTGTCGATCCGCTGATCGCGTTGATCGGACAGGTCTCGCGCCGTCGTCCCCGCCTGGAAGCGGCAGCCCCGCCAGCGGCAACAGCCGGGAATCCTCCACCGCCGCCATCCGATGCCCGAGGCCGGCGAGATAGGCCTCGTGGGTGGCGAAGGCCATGAAGGCCGCCACCGAATGCTGGCGCACCAGCATCGCCCGATCCCAGCGCGCACCGTCGGGACCGATCAGCCACGGGCCGCCTTCGCCGAGGAAGAGCAGCGACCCGCCGCTGGCCGTGAGATGGGGCAAGGTGTGGGCGATGTAGCGGTCATAGGCCTGCGCGCCGCTGACCGGCTGCGGCGGCGCCAGTTGCGGATGGGCGGCATAGTCCGCCACCGCGCGCAGGCGGACAAGGTTCAGCATGACGACCTCACCCGCGAGTCCCCGCCGAAACAGCGCCCGGGCGGCTTCCTGGGTCGGCTCAAGATAGACCGGCATCGGCGCCCTCCTTCGGCGTCGCCAGATGCTCCGCATGGGCGCGGATGTCCGGCGGCCAGGAGCGGCTGTGCCGGACGAAGCCGTCGGCATCGCCGGCGAACAGGGCCCGCGCGGCCTCCTCGAAGCCCGCGCGATCGCCCGCCATGGCGGAAAGGAAAGCGTAGGCCGCCGCCCTCGCCTCGCGGGCGGCGCTGTGGCCGCCATCGACGCGCCGGGCCTCATCCACCAGCCGGCGCAACGCCTGCGAGGCGCCGCCAGGCTGACGGGTCAGCCAGTCCCAATGGCGGGGCAGCAGCGTCACCTCGCGGGCGACGACGCCGAGCTTCGGGCGGCCCCGCCCGGATCGCGCGGCGGCTTCCGGCGGCTGCGGCGGGGCGCCGGGCGGAGGGGGCTCGCGCGGATCGATGTCGATCACCCGGCCGGTCGCGTCGTCGAAGACGAGGAAGCTGGCCGCAGGACGCGCCCGCATCGCCGCCCTGACGATCGGCGCCACCTCGGCCAGCCGGCCCGCGGCGAGACGGGAACTGTCCTCGAACGCAGTGCAGAGGATGCGATCGGCATCGGACATGGCAGGCTCCTCGACGAATTAAATCCGGATATAATTATTGCGTTATTTTTACCCGGATGTAAATAGCAACTCGACGCAGGCGACGATCAGGAGGACGCGGCATGGAGCGGGACGCGCGGAAGGCGGCATCGACCGCTTACAAGGAACGGAAGGTGGAAGCCGGCATCTATGCCGTGCAGTGCGCGGCGAGCGGCGAGCAATGGGTCGGCCGCGCGCCGAACCTCGCCGCGATCTGGAACCGGCTCAGCTTCACGCTGCGCCAGCACGGCGCGGCGCCCCGCTCGCTGCAGACGGCCTGGGCCCGGCATGGCGCCGACGCCTTTGCTTTCGAGATTCTCGAGCGGATGGACGCGGCGGAGATCGCCCACATTCTCGACCGCGTGCTGAAGGAGCGGCTCGACCACTGGACGAGCCTCCTTGGGGCGGAAGCGATCTGATCGGGCGACGGCGTCAGGCTCGCCGCGCCGCCAGCATCGCCTTCACATCCGCCATCGCCGCCGCCAGCAGATCCGGCTCGCGGGAGCGCACCACCAGATTGGTGTTCGGCTGGCCGAGCTCGTCGGCAAAGGGATAGGAGCCGATCGACACGCCGGGATGCGCTTTAGCGATCTCGGCGAGCGGACCGCCGACATCGCCCTCCTTGGCGTCCGCCCGCACCGTCTCCGACAGCATCACCTGGCCGGTCTTCAGCTGCGGCGCCACCTCGTCCAGCATCGCCTGCATGATCGAGGGCACGCCGGCCATGACGATGACGTTGCCGATCCAGAACCCCGGCGCCTTGGAGATCTTGTTGACGACCAGCGCCGCGCCGTGCGGGATCCGCGCCATGCGCAGCCGCGCTTCGTTGAGGTCGGCCTCGGGAATGCGCTCCAGCAGCATGGCGCGGGCCTGCGCATTCACCGAGATGCCGACGCCGAACGCCTTCGCCACCGCATCGGCGGTGATGTCGTCATGGGTAGGACCGATGCCGCCGGTGGTGAACACATAGGTGTAGCGGGCGCGCAGGGCGTTCAGCGCCGCGACGATCTCGTCCTCGATGTCCGGCACCACCCGCACTTCGCAGACATCGACGCCGATGGCGGTGAGATATTCGGCGATGTAGCCGATATTCTTGTCCTTGGTGCGCCCGGACAGGATCTCGTCGCCAATGACCAGAATGCTCGCCGTGACCGCTTCCTGCGTGCTCATCCACCGATTCCCCGTCCCTTGCGCCGCAGCGGGCGTCGCCATTGCCGCACATGCGCGCAAAGCTCGCTTGAGGCAAGGGCAGGACGCCTGCGTTTTGGGCAAAAGGAAACCATTCCGCGCAATATCGCCATAGCGACTTCGCCCCCTCTTCCGCTGGCACGGCGTTTGTAGCTAACTAGCCCGAGTTGGGGAGTGAAGCTTTCACGATGACCGTCGCGTTCGACGAAATGACCAATGCGGACGGCTCGGTCCGTGCCGCCTACACCGCCCTGGCCCGCTGGCTGAGCAACGTGCCGCCCGACGTGCTGGACCATCGCCGCAAGGAAGCGGAGTTCATCTTCCGCAAGATCGGCATCACCTTCGCCGTCTATGGCGACAGCGACGCCCAGGAACGGCTGATCCCCTTCGACATCATCCCGCGCGTGCTGACCGGCGGCGAATGGGCCCGGCTCTCCAAGGGGCTGGAGCAGCGCACCAAGGCGCTGAACCTCTACATCAAGGACGTCTATTCCAAGCGCGAGATCCTGCGCGCCGGCATCGTGCCGGAGGACCTCGTCTACCAGAACCCGGTGTTCCGCCCGGAGATGAACGGCCAGAAGGTGCCGCATGACCTCTATGTGCACATCGCTGGCATCGACGTGGTGCGCATCGACGCCGACACCTTCTACGTTCTGGAGGACAATGCCCGCACCCCCTCCGGCGTCTCCTACATGCTGGAGAACCGCGAGATCATGATGCGGCTGTTCCCCGAGCTGTTCGCGGAGAACCGCGTCGCGCCGGTGGAAAACTATGCCGACGAATTGCTGGCGACGCTGAAGTCGCTCGCCCCGACGACCGCCACCAGCGACCCCGTGGTGGCGGTGCTGACGCCGGGCATCTTCAACTCGGCCTATTACGAGCACTCCTTCCTCGCCGACAAGCTGGGCGTCGAGCTGGTGGAGGGGCGCGACCTCTTCATCAAGAACGACATCGTCTATATGCGCACCACCGAGGGACCCAAGCGCGTCGACGTGATCTATCGCCGCCTCGACGACGATTTCATCGACCCCCTCGCCTTCCGCCCGGACAGCGTGCTCGGCGTGCCCGGGCTGATGAGCGCCTATCACGCCGGCAACGTCACGCTGACCAATGCGGTCGGCACCGGCGTCGCCGACGACAAGGCGGTCTACAGCTACATGCCGGAGATCGTCCGCTTCTATCTCGGCGAGGAGCCGATCCTCAAGAACGTGCCGACCTGGCGCTGTCGCGAGGCCGACCACCTGAAATACGTGCTCGATAACCTCCACGAGCTGGTGGTGAAGGAGGTGCATGGCTCGGGCGGCTACGGCATGCTGATCGGCCCGCGCGCGGACAAGGCGCAGATCGAATTGTTCCGCGCCAAGCTGAAGCAGGACCCCACCAATTTCATCGCCCAGCCGACGCTGGCGCTGTCCACCTGCCCGACCTTCGTCGAGGAAGGCATCGCGCCGCGCCATGTCGACCTGCGCCCCTTCGTGCTGACCGGCTCCGACCGGGTGCGGATCGTGCCGGGCGGGCTGACGCGGGTGGCGCTGCAGGCCGGCTCGCTGGTGGTGAACTCCAGCCAGGGCGGCGGGACCAAGGACACCTGGGTGCTGGAGGAGAGCTGAGCGGCGCGGCACGAGCGGAGGCGGCAAGAGTGTCGGAAAATGGCGCGCAGGACGACGTGCGAACCGGGTGCAACGGCAAGCCCTCTCCCTGAGGGAAAGGGCTGGGCGAGGGGTTCGGCCAGTATGGCAAGCGGTCCTCCCCCCTCACCCCACCCCTTTCTCCGATGAGGAGAGGGGGCAAGGCAGGTTCCTCATTCCTGAGGGGCAAGAGGCAGGACGGATCGAGGAGGAGCGAACATGAGCATCGAAACCTGGCTGGCCTTCGTCGCCGCTTCGGCGGTGCTGCTGCTCATTCCCGGGCCGACCATCCTGCTCGTCGTTTCCTATGCGCTCGGGCAGGGGCGCAAGGTCGCCCTCCCCGTGGCGGCCGGCGTGGCGCTCGGCGACTTCACCGCGATGACGCTGTCTATGTTCGGCCTCGGCGCGCTGCTCGCCACCTCGGCGACGCTGTTCACCGTGCTGAAGTGGATCGGCGCGCTGTATCTGATCTGGCTCGGGATCAAGCTGTGGCGCGCCGGCGCCAGCCCGCTGGTCGCCCCGGCGGAAGGGAACGGCCACGGGCGGGGCCGTGCCCTCAAGATGCTCGGCCATGCCTGGCTGGTGACGGCGCTCAATCCCAAGAGCATCACCTTCTTCGTGGCGTTCCTGCCGCAGTTCCTCGACACGTCCCGGCCGATGCTCGGCCAGATGCTGGTCTTCGAAACCACTTTCCTGGTGCTGGCGGCGGCGAACGCCTTCGGCTACGCACTGGTGGCCGGGAAGCTGCGCGGCACCATCTCGAATTCCTCGGTCGTCGTCGCGGTGAACCGCATCGGCGGCTCCCTTCTCATCGGGGCGGGCCTTGCCACGCTCGCCTGGCGCAACGCCAAATAAGGCGCGGGTCTCATGCTGTCACGTACCGCCGACAATCTCTACTGGCTCGCCCGCTACATGGAGCGCGCCGACTGCCTTGCCCGCCTGCTCGACGTCACCCAGCGCCTCGCCCAGCTGCCCGTCGCCTATGGCGGCTCGACCAATGAATGGCGCTCGGCGCTGCTTACCGCCGGCTGCGCCGAGCATTTCAAGCAGGTGCATGGCGAGGATGCGACCGAGCAGAACGTCATCAACTTCCTCGCCTTCGCACCGGAGAACCCCTCCTCGATCCGCAACTGCTTCGAGATCGCCCGGACCAATGCCCGCTCGGTGCGCACCGCGCTGACCATCGAGATGTGGGAGACCATCAATACCGCCTGGCTGGAGCTGAAGCGCTATTCCACCAAGGACATGACCCGCGAGGAGCTGGCGCGCTTCCTCTCCTTCGTCAAGGAGACCTCGCTGCGCTTCGACGGCGCCGCCTACCGCACCATGCTGCGCAACGACGCCTTCTGGTTCTCGCGTGTCGGCATGTATGTCGAGCGCGCCGACAACACCGCGCGCATCCTCGACGTGAAGTATCATGTGCTGCTGCCGGACAGCGAGCATGTCGGCGGGCCGCTCGACTATTTCCAGTGGTCGTCGATCCTGCGCTCGGTATCGGCGCTGACCTCCTTCCACTGGGTGTATCGCGAAAGCGTGAAGCCGTGGCTGGTGGCGGACCTGCTGATCCTCAACGCGCAGATGCCGCGCTCGCTGACCAGCTGCTACCAGAACATTTCGCGTTATCTCGATGACATTGCCGCCTATTATGGACGGCAGGGAACCGCGCAGCGGCTGGCCCGTTCCACCTTTACCCGCCTGTCCAACAGCCGGATGGATGACGTGTTCCAGACCGGCCTGCACGAATATATCGAGACCTTCGTTTCCGAGAACAACCGTCTCGGCGCGACGGTGACCGAGCAGTACCTGCTGTAGCGGTGGCCGCGGCCCCGCCCGTGCCTGCCGCTTCCCGCGCTCGACTTCCGCGCCGCCAACGGTGTTTCCATGCGTATCCATGTCAGCCATGCAACCGTCTACCGCTATGAGCCGCCGGCCAACGGCGCCATCCAGATCCTGCGGCTGACCCCGCGCAGCCATGACGGGCAATATGTCGTCAACTGGCGCATCGATGTCTCGGAAAGCTGCCGGCTACAGGCGCATGAGGACGCTTTCGGCAACCTCACCCACACCTTCGCCGTCGACGGGCCGCTCGCCGAATTGCGGGTGACGGTGGAAGGCGAGGTCGAGACGCAGGACACCTCGGGCGTGGTGCGCGGCACGGTGGAACGCTTCCCGCCCAGCCTTTTCCTGCGCGACAGCGAACTCACCGCCTCCAGCGCCGAGATGCGGAAATTCGCCGAGGCGGCGACCGGCGACGAGCCGGATCGCCTCGCCCGGCTGCACAGGCTCATGGGCGGGCTGGCGCAGGAGATGGCCTACGATCCCGATCCGACCATCGTCTCCACCAAGGCGGCCGAGGCCTTCGCGCTGAAGCGCGGCGTCTGCCAGGACTTCGCGCATGTGTTCATCGGCTGCGCCCGCCATCTCGGCATTCCGGCCCGCTATGTCAGCGGCTACCTGGTCGGCGACGGCGCCCATGCCGAGCAGGGCGCCGGGCACCAGGCCGGCCACGCCTGGGCGGAGGCGCATATCGAGGGACTGGGCTGGGTGGGCTTCGACGCCGCCAACGACCTCTGCCCGACCGACGCCTATGTGCGCGTCGCCGTCGGCCTCGATTATCTGAGCGCCGCGCCGGTACGCGGAAACCGCTATGGCGGCGGCGACGAAGTGTTGTCGGTGGCGCTCACCGTCGATCAATCCAGCCGCCAGATCCAGGGCTGATATTGCCCGCCCATCAAGCGTCCCGCTATAAGGACGCGCCATGAACATGCGCCGTGCGCGCGCTGGGGGAAGTGCCTTCAATGACCTATTGCTGCGGAATTCTGGTGCGCGACGGTCTCGTCATGATCGCCGACACCCGCACCAATGCGGGGCTCGACAATGTCTCGACCTTTCGCAAGCTGCACGTCTTCGAGGAGCCGGGCCGGCACGTGATGGCGCTGGCGACCGCCGGCAATCTCTCGATCTCGCAGGCGGTGATCTCGACCCTGCAGGAGGGGCTCGACAACCCGGAGACCGGCGAGAAGGACACGCTGGTCGGCGCCTCCAGCATGTTCCGGGCGACGCAGCTGGTCGGTCGCGCCATCCGCCATGTCCACGACCTTTATGCCGAGGGCCTGAAGGAGGCCGATGTACGCTTCGACGTCTCCTTCCTGTTCGGCGGCCAGGTGAATGGCGGGCGGCTGCGGCTGTTCATGATCTATGCCGCCGGCAATTTCATCGAGTGCACGTCGGACACGCCGTTCCTGCAGATCGGCGAGCACAAATACGGCAAGCCGGTGCTCGACCGCTCGGTGACCTACAACACCGATCTCTATGATGCGCTGAAGCTGGGGCTGATCTCGATGGATTCGACCATGCGGTCGAATCTCGGTGTCGGCATGCCGATCGACATCCTTATGACGCGCCGCGACGCCGGCCAATCGGAACTCAATTACCGCATCGAGCCGGGCGAGCCCTATTTCCACGATCTGCGCGAGCGCTGGTCGGCGGCGTTGCGAGCGGCACATAACAATATACCGCGCCCGCCCTATCGCTGACCACATGGAAAAGCCCGGCGGCACGTGGGTGCCGGCCGGGCCTTTCAGAAGCGACGGAAGATGTACTGATCGCCCATGATCAGGTGAGCAGGTAGAGAAGGATGATGATCGGGATCGGAATGCCGATCAACCACATCAGAATGGCAGGCATTGCTTGCGTCCTCCTTGAAATTTAACCCGTCCTGCCGCGATAACGACCACGTAAGCCTTCGGGTTCCATGTCTCCTGCAGAGAAACAGCCCCGACGGCGGCTTGAATGAGGAAAGCCATGAACGCCACCCCCGCCGCTCCCCAGAAGATCGCCCTCGTTACCGGTGCCGGCACCGGCATCGGCAAAGCCGCGGCACTGGCGCTCGCCGCCGATGGCTGGACCCTGGTGCTGGCCGGCCGCCGGCGCCAGCCGCTGGAGGCGCTCGCCGGGGATATCGGCGCAAACGCTCATGTTCTTCCCGCCGACATCAGCGACAAGCCGGCGGTCGATGCGCTGTTCGCCGAGGTGGCGGCGCGCTTCGGCCGGCTTGACCTGTTGTTCAACAATGCTGGTGGCTGGTCGCCGGGCGCGCCGATCGAGGACGTGCCGTTCGAGGACTGGCAGCGCGTGGTGAATGTGAACCTCACCGGCGTGTTCCTGTGCACCCAGGCGGCGATCCGGCTGATGAAGGCGCAGCAGCCGAAGGGCGGGCGCATCATCAATAACGGCTCGATCTCGGCGCATGCGCCGCGGCCGCTGACGGCGCCCTATACCGCCACCAAGCATGCGGTGAGCGGCCTCACCAAGCAGGTGGCACTGGAGGGGCGCGCCCACAACATCGCCTGCGGCCAGATCGACATCGGCAATGCAGATACCGACATGGCGGCGAAGATGAAGTCGGGCATCCTGCAGGCCAACGGCCAGATCATGGTCGAGCCGGTGTTCGATCCCGTCCATGCCGGAAGGGCGGTCGCCTATATGGCGAGCCTGCCGCTCGATGCCAATGTGCTGACCATGACGGTCATGGCCAGCGCCGCCCCCTTTGTCGGGCGCGGCTGAAACGGGTGTCAGCCGCCGCGGCGCTGGCGCGGCGGCTCTTCCGCCTCCAGGGAAACATCGAGAAGCTCGGCGATCGGATAGCCCTCGAAGCGCTTCACCGTCTTGGTCACCACATAGGTGAAATAGACGGAGATGCCAATCTCGCGGGTTAGCAAATCGTCTATGATCTCCTGGTAGTGAGTTATGTTGCGGGCGATGACGTGTAATATGTAGTCAATACCGCCGCCGACCGCGTGACAGGCCAGGATTTCGGGGATGGTCTTCACCACCTGCTCGAAGCGGGCGAAATGCGCGCTGGTGTGGTGCTGCAATGTGAGGGTGGTGAAGATGAGTTCCGTCTTGACCAATCGGCCAAGATCGATCTCGCCGCGATAGCCGCGCACATAGCCGGCCTGCTCCATCTTCTGGAGCCGATCCCAGCAGGAACTCAGCGAGAGACCGATGGCGGAGGCGAGCTCAACCTTCTTGATGCGCCCATTCTTCTGAAGCAAGGCGAGGATGCGCACATCCACCGCGTCCAGCTTGTCGCCTGCCATTGGCTTCCCTTTCCCTGGTGCCGAACGCCGCAATCAACCGTAACTACGTTTCAACCAATCCTTAGGCAGAGCCGGTACAAAATTACCATCACGTCCCGTCATGTCGTCGTTGGCGACCATGGCGTTGAGAATCGCCTCTTCAACGCTCTGCACCAATGCGTCAAAAAACGGATCAATGTCGGATTCCGGTACGAAATCCGCTGTCAGCCGTCGTCCGCGCGCGCCGGCGGCAGCAGCGCCATTGGCCGTCGAGAAGACGAGAAAAATGTCACCGGAAGAATGGTAGCCGAGCCCGCCGGTCCAGGCGACGCCAAGCGGCACCCGGCGGGCCAGGCGCTTGAGCTGGTGCGGCAGGAAGGGCGCGTCGGTGGCAACCACCGCGATGATCGAGCCCTTCTCCATGCGCGGCGTCCGCTCGATCATCGCCGGCTCGGCCAGCTCATCGCCGACGCGGCGGCCGCGGATCATCAGATTGCGGCGCTGGCCAAAATTCGCCTGCACGAAGGCGCCGACGGTGAAGGTCTCTCCCGCCCATTCGACGCGGCGCGAGGCGGTGCCGGAACCTCCCTTGAAGCCGAAGGCGATCATGCCGGTGCCGCCGCCGACGCTGCCCTCCTCGATCGGCCCCTCGACGGCGCTGTCGATGGCGGCGAAGACGTGTTCCTGCTTCACATGGAAGCCATTGATGTCGTTTAGGAAGCCATCATAGGTCTCGGCCGCGACGGGCAGACCCCAGGCCTCCTCCATCACGCCCGGCGCGCGGGCATTCATCCAGGCAAGCGTGGCATCGCGGGTGAGGCCGCAGCTATGGGTGTTGGTAATGGTGAGCGGGAAGCCGAACGCGCCGATCTCCTCGATGATGTGCGCTCCCGTCATCTCGCCATTACCATTGGCACTGAACATCCCGGCAAATACCGGCAGCGCCAATTGATCGCGCGAACGCGGCAGAATAGCGGTCACCCCGGTCCGCACCGGCCCCTGCCCGACCGATAGCGGCCCCTCGCCCTCGATCAACGTCGCATAGCCGACGGAAACGCCGGGCACATCGGTGATGGCGTTGTTCATCCCCGGCACGCCATCGAAAGCGATGCCATAGCGCCGCGCGCGCGGTCGGCCGAAGGGAGTGAAATGGTATGAATTCATAGACAACTAGTAGACGAAATCTATGCAATATGAAATGCGCCTCAGCATAAGAACCTTTTATCCCATCAATAGGATAGTCCTAAATTATTCGAGAATGTTTCTAATGTGGAATGGCGTATTCTCGATCCGAGGCGACCATGTGCCGGCGGATTCCAGCGCGCGGACGTGATCGGCCACCTGCGCGAGCGTCGCGAACCAGACATCCCCCTTGGCCTGCATGTGCTCGATGAGCGAGCGGATGGCGAGTGCCTGCGCCGGGCGGCCGCTGACCGCGGGGTGCCAGACCGGCACGAACAAGCCGCCGAACTCCCGAAAGGCATCGAACTCCTCGCGGAACACCGCGAGGGCCTGCGAGGGCGGCGAGATCTTCATGAGATAATCGAAGGCACGGGCGGAAACGTACTGGTTGTAGTCGTCGACCGAAGCGGGCACCGGCAATTCGATGAGGCGGCCCCGGCCATTGTCCAGCAGGATCGGGACGTCGTCGGCGAACAGCGAGGAATCATAGGAGAAGCCCTCCTCGATCAGGAGATCGAAGGTGGCGCGGGACAGGCCGTAATAGGGCGCGCGATAGCCCTTCGGCTTCGCGCCGCAGAAGCGCTCAATGGCCTCGCTGCCGCGGCGCAGCGTGGCAAGCTCGTCGTCCCGCGTCTGCTTGCTCGGCCATTCATGGAAATGGCCGTGATGGCCGATCTCGGCGCCGGCCTTCAGCAGCGTCTCGATGGCGGCCGGATAGGTCTCGATCACCCAGCCCGGCACGAAGGCGGTGAGCGGCACGCCGGCGCGGGCGAACATGTCGGCCAGGCGCGGTGTCCCGACGAAGGGATCGTAGCGCATATGCGCCAGCGCCTGCGGCAGATCGCGCGCGCCGGCACGATGGGCGGCATGCACGACGCTGTCGGCGTCGACATCGAAGCTGAAGGCCACGGCGCAGCGGGCGCCGTTCGGCCAGGGGGGCGGATTGGCGATCATCGCGGCTCCTCAGCTGGTGCGCACGCCCCCGTCGAGGAACAGCGCATGCAGATCATGGGTATTCACCTCGGCGACCGGCGCGTCCAGCGCCTCCCGCCCGCGCACCAGCACGCAGACGCGATGGGCCAGGCCGAGCGCCTTGGTGACGTTCTGCTCGACCAGCAGGATCGGGATGGAAAGCCGCTTGTGCACGTCGGCGATGGCTTCAAAGACGAGATCGACGGTGGCTGGGGCGAGATCGCTGCTGGGCTCGTCGAGCAGCAGAACCGAAGGGTTCACCAGCAGCGTCGAGCCAATGGCGAGCATGCGCCGCTCGCCGCCGGAGAGGTTGCCGGCCAACGCGCGGCGGCGCTCCTTCAGGCGCGGGAACAGGGCGAAGACCTTCTCCACCTCCCGCTCGAAGGTTTTGGGGCGCAGATAGGCGCCCATGCGCAGATTATCGGCGACGCTCATATCGCCGAAGACGTTGCGGGTCTGCGGCACATAGCCGAGACCGGCCGCCGCCCGGCCATGCGCCGGCAGGCGGGTGACGTCGCGGCCGGCGAGGGAGATCGAGCCGGAGCGGACCTTGGTCAGCCCCATCGCGGTCTTCAGCACCGTCGACTTGCCGGAGCCGTTGGCACCGAGCACGGCGACCACCTCGCCGGCGCGCAGGGTGAGCGAGAGGTCGTCCAGCACGGTAATCGGGCCGTAGCCGGCGGTGAGATGGGAGAGGATCAACACCTCGGTCATCGCGTTCACGCCGGCATGCCGAGATAGGAGCGCACCACCCGCTCATCGGCGCGGATCTCGGCGGGAGTGCCGGAAGCGATCAGCTCGCCGGCATCGAGCACGAACACCCGGTCGCAGACATTGGCGATCATTTCCATATTGTGCTCGATCAGCAGCACGATGCGCCCTTCCGCCTTCAACTCGTGCAACAGCGCCGCCTGCTGCTCGATCAGCACCGGGTTGACGCCGGCCGCAGGCTCGTCGAGCAGCAGCACGGCGGGATCGGACATCAGCAGCATGCCCATGGTCAGCAGCTTCTGCTGGCCGCCGGAGAGCGAGCCGGCATAGTCGTTCGCCTTGTGGGCGAGGCCAAGACGCTTCAGCATCGCCTCGGCGCGGCTGGCGATCTCCGCCTCGCGCGACGCCACCGCGCCGGGGCGCAGGAAAAGGTTGAACACACCCTCCCCCGCCTGATCGCGCTCGCCGGCCATCATGTTCTGGAACACGGTGAGCCGGTGCGCCAGGCGCGGCACCTGGAAGGTGCGGCCGATGCCGGCCGCGGCCACCCGCTCCGGCCGGCCATAGGCGAGCGGGCGGCCGTTCAGCGTCACCGCGCCGGCATCCGGCACATAGACGCCGGCGACGATGTTGAGCAGCGTCGACTTGCCGGAGCCGTTCGGCCCGATGATGCCGGTGATGCTCGCCGGCGCCGCCGCGAGCGATACCGCGCGCAGCGCCTGGAAGCCGCCGAACGACAGCGAGACGTCAGTGACGCTCAGCATCGCGGACCTCCCTGGTCTCGGGGATGAGGCCCTGCGGGCGGAACAGGAACATCAGCACCAGCACCAGGCCGAACAGCGCCAGACGGCCATTGGCCAGCACATCGGCCGGCAGGTCGATCCAGCCGGCGATGAAGCGCGAGGACACGCTGAGCAGTTGCACCGCCGCCGCGCCGACGACCACGCCGAGCGTGTTGCCCGGCCCGCCGAGGATCAGCGCCGTCCAGACGATGAAGGTCTCGGTGACGGTGAAGCTGCTGGGCGACACATAGCCGACGATGTGGGCGTAGAGCACGCCGGCCGCCGCCGCCATCGCCCAGCCGATGATCGACACCGTACGCTGATAGGTGACCGGGTTGCGGCCGAGAGTGGCGGCGAGCACCTCGTCCTCGCGCAGCACCTTCAGCATGCGCCCGAATGGCGAGCGGGCGATGCGGAGCGCCATGAACCAGGCGGCGGCCAGCAGCGCCAGCGCGCAGGCGAGCGCCAGATGCGGATCGGCGAAGCGCGGCACGGTAAGGCCGTCGGCGCCGCCGAGGCTCGGCGCGTTCAGCGCGGTGAGGCGGAACAGTTCGCCGGCGCCGAGCGTGATCAGCGCCCAGTAGTCCTGCGACAGCCGGCGCGCCGGCAAGAGCACCAGCAGCGAGACGACCACCGCGAAGCCGAGGCCGAGCGCGGCGCCCGCCGGCCAGGGCATGCCCGCCCGCGCGGCGAGCGCGGCGGCATAGGCGCCGAGGCCGAAGGGCAGGATCTGGCCGAAATTGACCAGGCCGGTAAGGCCGAACTGGATGTTCAGGCTGAGGCCGAGCACCGACCAGACGGCGACGATGGTAAGGCAGTAGATGGCGAAATCGAGCATCCCCTCACCTCCCCGCCAGCGGCGACAGGCGCGGGCGCAGCAGCAGCACCAGCACCAGCGCGAGCACGGCGACGTAGTCGCGGAACTGGGTGGGAATCTGCCAGCTGTCGCCGCCGAGCAGGGCGCCGAAATCGATATAGATCAGCAGGTTCTGCGCCACCGAGAGGATGAGCGCGCCGAGCACCGCGCCGAACACGTTGGACAGGCCGCCAATGGTCACCGCCGCGAACACCGGCAGGAGAATGATGAGGTCCATGTTCGGCTGCAGCCGCGTCTCGAAGGCGAGCAGCGTGCCGCCGATGGCGGCGAGAGCACCGGAGAGGAACCACATCAGCTTGATCAGCCGATCGCCGGGAATGCCGCGCGTCACCGCGAGATCGGCATTGGAGGCGAGTGCGCGCAGGCCGGAGCCGACGCGAGTGAAATTCAGGAACAGATGCAGCAGCAGCATCAGCGCCGCCGCGACCACGACCACCAGCGCATCGAGAGTGGTGAACACCGCGTCGCCGATGGCGACGACCTCATAGGAGAGATCGAACACCCGCGCGCCGCCGCCATAGATGATCGCCACCACCGAGCGCAGGAACAGCGCCACGCCCCAGGACACGATCATCTTGCCCTCCGGCGTGATGTCGCGCAGGCGGCTGAAGACCAGGAAATCGACGAGGATGGCGATGAGGCCGGTCGCCACCGCGCTCAACGCCACAGCGGCGGGCAGCGGCAGGCCGGGAATGGCGGCGAAGCTGTAGGTGAGATAGCCGCCGACCACCGCGAACTGGATATGCGCGAAATTGGCGAAACGCAGGATCGAGTAGCACAGCGCCACCCCGACCGCGATCACCGCGATCATGCTGGCATAGACGAGGGAATTGAACAGGACCTGGAGCACGGGCGGGGACGGCTTTCCAAGAGCACGACGGGCGAGGAGCGGACGGACACGGCGGACAGACGAAACCGCCCGGCGCGCCGCAGCACGCCGGACGGCTTGGGCCTTGACGTCAGTTGCGGGTGGCCGTGGTGGCGAAGTCGCCGGCCTTGTACTCGATGACATCGATCGGCGGAGCGATGCGCTGGCCGCGCGCGTCCCACACGATCTTGCCGGTGGCGCCGTCATAGGCCTTCACCACCTCCGGCAGCGCCTTGGCGATGGCGGCGGGGTCGGCGCTGCCGGCCTTTTTGATGGCGGCGGCGATGACCATCAGCGCGTCATAGCCGTAATAGACATGCGCCATCAGATCGGCGGTGCCGTTGAACTTGGCGCCGTACTTGTCGGCGACCGCCTTGCCGGCCGGCTGCGCATAGCCGCCATTGTCGACGCCGAACAGCTTGCCGTCGAGGAAGTCCTTGTTCTCGATCTCGAGGATGGAGGGATAGGCGGCGTACCATTTGGCGGTAAGGCCGAGCTCGCGGGCGGCCTTCAGCATGGCGCGGGAATCGTCGCCATAGCCGGCGGTGATGATGACGTCCGGCTTGGCCGGGACGACCGGCTGGATGTCGGCGCGGTAGTCGGGCTGGCCCTCGGTGAAGGCGACTTTCTTGACGATCTTGCCACCCTTGGATTCGAATGCGGCGGCGGCGGCTTCGGCGACGCCGAGGCCGAAGGTGGAGTTCGGCACCACGATGGCGGCGGTCTTGGCGCCGCTGTCGGCGATCAGCAGGCCGAGTTCCTTGCCGACAATATCGTCCAGCGGCAGGATCGAGAACAGCGTGCCGGGATAGTTGCCGAGCTTGGGCGAGGAGGAAGAGGTGTTGACGAGCACCCGCCCCTTCTCCTTGGCCAGTTCCGCCACCGGGATCATCAGGCCGGAACCGCCGAACATGATGGCGGCCGGCACCTTGTCGACATTGTAGAGCTTGTTGGCAGCGTTCAGCGCCTCCTGGGCGCGATTCTCCGAATCCTCGACGATCAGCTTCACCGGCCGGCCATCGATGCCGCCGGCGGCATTGATGGCATCGGCGGCAAGCTCGACGCCGCGGGTCATCTGCACGCTGGTCTTCACCGCCGAGCCGGTGAGGTTGGCGATGACGCCGATTTCGATGGGATCTGCGGCGCGGGCCGGGCCCTGCACCGCCGCGAGAGCGAGTGCACTGCAAAAGGCCAAAGACAGAATCTTCTTCATGACGATGTGCTCTCTGGTGAGGTCGCTTGCGGATTATTCTTTGGCGCAAGGGTGGTTTGCCGTCGCATTCGACGCGGAAAACCACCCTGGCGCATGATGCCATCACGTTAACGACGAGGCGTAGGAAGAAACATCCCGAATGACCAGACATCGACCGAAGGAATTTCGGGCAGGCTGGCGCCCTGTCTCCGGCTTTTCTCCGCCGGGCCGGCCTATCGTGCCACCACGGCAAACGAGGGACGTTTCATGACGCGGCGCAAGATCATCATCGACACCGACCCGGGGCAGGACGACGCCTTCGCGCTGCTGCTGGCGCTCGGCTCGCCCGACGAGCTGGAGGTGGTCGGCGTCACCGCCGTGCATGGCAATGTGCCGCTCGCCCGCACCACGATCAACGCGCAGATGGTGATCGAACTGGCCGGCCGGGCCGACATTCCGGTCTATCCCGGCTGCCCGCGGCCGATGGTGAAGCCCGGCTTTACCGCCGAATATGTCCACGGCCCGAGCGGCCTCGACGGCTGCGAGCTGCCGCCGCCCTCGGCGCCGCTCGGCAACCGGCACGGTGTCGACTTCATCATCGATACGGTGATGGCGGCGGCGCCCGGAGAAATTTCGGTCTGCACGCTCGGACCCATGACGAATCTCGCGGTGGCGATGATCAAGGAGCCGGCGATCATCCCGCGTCTCGCCGAGGTGGTGTTCATGGGCGGCGGCTTCTTCGAGGGCGGCAACACCACGCCGGCGGCGGAGTTCAACATCTATGTCGACCCGCACGCGGCCCATGTGGTGCTGGCCTCCGGCGCGCCGGTGACGATGGTGCCTATCGACCTCACCTACAAGGCGGTGATGACGCCGGAATGGCTGCGGCGCCTGCGCGCCGTCGGCAAGCGCACCGCCGTCGAGGCGGCCGGCATGGCCGAGTTCTACCAGGACTACGGCAACAAGAAATTCGGCACCGACAGCTACCCGCTGCACGACCCCTGCGTGATCGGCTACCTGCTGCGGCCGGACCTGTTCCAGGGCCGCAAATGCCATGTCGAGGTCGAGATCCATTCGCCGGTCACCTCGGGCATGACGGTGGTGGACTGGTGGAACGTCACCAAGAAACCGGCCAATTGCCTGGTGCTGCGCGACCTCGACAATCCGCCCTTCTATGAGCTGATGCTGGAGCGCATCGCGCGGCTGCCGTGACGGGCGCGCGGGATATCTGGGCACAGTCGATTGCCGGCGGTGAGCCCCCTCTCGCCCCACCGGGCCAGGGAGCGGCCGCCGACCTGATGTGTCGGCGGCCTTCCTGGCGAGGGCGTCGCCGGCTTCAGCGATGCGGCGCGTCGCCGATCAGCAGTTCGAGCCCGTTGCGGTGCGCGATCTCCACCAGGCGGGGGATATCCGGCGGCGTATCGGAGGGCGGCGGCAGCGTCGTGGTGCCGGGAGGCATGGGCTCGCCGACCTCACTGAAAAAGCCGTCATGCACCACCCCGGGCGTATTGAGCACCAGAAGCCGCGCCGGCTCGGTGCCGACATTGCGGAAGGCGTGCGGCGCACCCGTCGGCACCTTGACGAAGCTGCCGGCGGTGGCAGCAATAACGGCGCCGTCGATCATGAATTCGAAGCGGCCATCGAGGACATAGAACGCCTCGTCGTCGCCGGGATGGCGATTGGGCGGCGCGCCGGCGCCGGGGGCGACCAGCGCCTCGGCGAGGCAATAGGCGCCGCCGGTCTCGCGGCTGCGCTGAAGGAAGCGCACGAGGACGCCGAAGAGATAATAGGTATCGGTAGAGGTGTCCGGCATGGCGAAGCTCCCTGGGAAAGCCCGCTGGTCGCGCCCGGGCTTCGCCGCATCATGCCGCGAAACATAGGGCGGCGCTGCCGGATATATATATCCCGGGGGGAATGCACTCCGAAGCCGCAGAGGCGCGCGGGCTTCAGCCATGGCGGCGCAGGCCGGCGGCGAAATTGAGCACCGAGCGGGCAAGGCGCTCGCGGTCTTCCAGCGTTTCCATCAATGTGCGCGTCGCCACCGCCGGCACCCCGAGGCGGGCGGTCTCCACCGCATCGGAATCATCGAGGATGAAGCCGTCGAGCAGATCGCCATAATGCTCGGCGATGGCCCGGCTCGACACCGGCAGGCCGAGTTCCTCCATGATCTTGGCGGTCGGCCCCTTGACCGCCTTGCCGGCGACGATCGGCGACACGGCGATGACCGGCGCCGGCGAGGCCTTCAGCGCCGCGCGCAGGCCGGGGATCGCCAGCATCGGATCGACCGAAAGATAGGGGTTGGACGGGCAGATGACGATGGCGGCAAGCGTGCCGTCGGCGAGCAGCGCCAGCACGTCCTCCTGCACCTTCGCCTGCTCTGCGCCCTCAAAGGAGATCGCGGTGACGCGCGGGCGGCAGCGCTGCGCGACGAAATAGTTCTGGAAGGCGAGCCGGCCCTCCTCCGTATCGACGAGGGTACGAACCGGGTCGTCGCTCATCGGCAGCAGCCGGCCGTGCAGGCCGAGCCGGGCGGCAATCGCGGCGGTGACCTGCGACAGCGTCTCGCCCGCCGCCAGACGCTGGGTGCGCAGGACGTGGGTGGCGAGGTCATGGTCGCCGAGCTGGAACCAGGTCTCGCCGCCGAGCCGACCCAGCGCTTCCATGAAATGCCAGCTCTCGCCGGCGAGACCCCAGCCGCGCTCGGTGTCGTTCAGCCCGGCCAGCGTGTAGGCGACGGTGTCGATATCGGGCGAGACATGCAGGCCGAGATGGGTGAAATCGTCGCCGGTATTGACGGCGACGGTGAGATGGCCGGGTGCCAGCGTGCGGTACAGGCCAAGCGCCAGCTTGGCGCCGCCAATGCCGCCACACAACGCCAACACCTGGGCACGTGAATTCTCGTCCGGTCTCGACATCGTTGCACCGTCAGGGCTTGATCACCAATTCACGCGGAAAACGGGTCATCACCTCCGGCGCGCCGGAGGCGGTGATGCGGAAGGTTTCGCTGAGTTCATAGCCCCAATCGTCCATCCACATGCCCAGGATCATGTGGAAGCACATGTTTTCTTCCAGAACCGCACGCTCGCCCTCGCGCAGGCTGAGCGTGCGCTCGCCCCAGTCCGGTGGATAGTTGAGGCCGATGGAATAGCCGATGCGCGAGGGCTTCTCGTAGCCGGCGCGGGCGATGACGCGGTTCCAGGCGCTCGCCACCTCATGCGCGGTGGTGCCGGCGCGGGCGGCATCGAGTGCGACGTCCATGCCCTCGGCGACCACCTTCACGACATCCAGCAACGGCGCCGGCGGGGTGCCCATATAGAGCGTGCGCGCCAGCGCGGCGTGATAGCGGGCGTGGCAGCCGCCAAGTTCGAGATAGGCGACCTCGCCCTGCCGGTAACGCTCGCCGGTCCAGGTGAGATGCGGCGCCGCCGTCTTCTCGCCATGCGGCACATTGGCGAGGGCGGCGGGATAATCGCCCCAGAAGCCGGCGATGCCGCGAAACTGCGCGGCGGTGATCTCCGCCACCGCATCGCATTCGCGCACGCCCGGCGCGACCGTTTCCATGCCGACCACCATCGCATGGGAGACGATGGCTGCAGCGCCACGCATCACGGCGATCTCGGCCTCGGATTTCACCAGGCGGACCCAGGCGACCAGCAGCCTGGCATCGGCCAGGCGGGCGGCCGGCAAGGCCTTGCCGAGTTCGAGATAGGCGCGGGCGGTGAAATAGAAGGCGTCGAGATCGACGCCGATGGTCGCCCGCTCCCATCCCAGATCGGCAATCACGCCGGCGAGGAACTGCGCCGGGTGCAAGGTCGGGGAATCGACATGGGTCTCGGGATAGGCCCGGATGGAATCCGCGGCGAGAAAGCTGGTGAGGCGGGCGCCGGGGGCATCCATCGCCCGGCCGACCCAGAGAGGTTCCTCGCGGTCGAGGCCGACCAGCACATATTGGTGGACATAGAACGACCAGCCGTCATAGCCGGTGAGGTAGTTCATGCTCGCCGGATCGGCGCAGACGAGCGCATCGAGGCCACGCTCGCGCATCCGTGCCTTCACCCGCTTGAGGCGGCCGAGATATTCCTCCCGCGCGAACACCGGCATCGGCCTTCCCCCTTCCGCCGCTCAGAACAGATGCGGCAGCGCGGCGCGGAAGTGCCGGATCGCCTCGACATGCGCCTGCGGGTCGGACAGGCGGCCGATGGCCGCCTTGTTCCAGCGCTTCTCTTCCTCGACCCAGCGCTCGGGCATGGTGTTGACGGTGATGTGGGTAGCACCGATGGCGCGCCAGGCCTCCACCTCCTCCTTCAGCTCCGCCGGGCTGCGGTCGATGATGGTCATGGTCCCTTCGATGCCGATGGCGTCCGGGTCGCGGCCGAAGGCGCGGGCCTGCGCCTTCATCTCCTCAATGCCGCGCCGGCCGGTGTCGTCGGTCTGGAAGTTCGGCAGCCAGCCATCGCCAAGCCGGGCGACACGACGGATGGCGGCGTCCGAGACACCGCCGATCCAGATCGGGATCGGCCGCTGCACCGGCAGCGGGTTGATGCCGCCATCCTCGATGCGGTGATACTTACCCTCATAGGTGATCAGATCCGCGCACCAGAGCTTGCGCAGAACATCAATCTGCTCGTCCATCCGCTTGCCGCGATTGCCGAATTCCTCACCGCAGGCCTCGAATTCCTCCGGCTTCACCCCGACGCCGACGCCGAGGCGCAGCCGGCCGCCGGACAGAAGGTCGACCTCTGCCGCCTGCTTGGCGACCAAGGCGGTGCCGCGCATCGGCAGCACCAGCACCCCGGTGACGAAATCGATCTTGCTGGTGACCGCCGCCAGATAGCCGAACAGCACGAACAGCTCGTGGAACATGTCCTCGGCGTCGTGCACATAGGTCCAGCCCGGCCGGCTGGCCTTGTTGAGGCCGATGATCTGGTCGAAGGCGGTGAGATGGGTGTAGCCGAGCTCCTCGGCGGTGACGGCGAAGTCCTTGATGGTCTTCGGATCGGTACCGATCTCGAATTGCGGGAACAGGGCGCCGATCTTCATGAGGCTTCTCCAAGGAGGTGGCGGGTCGCAAGGGAGCCCGCTCCGTCTATGCGTTTAGGACGTGGCATGCACTGGCAAAAGTCGGGAGAACCACTCAAAGGCCGGACGCGACGGCCTCGACCGCCCGCCTTGTCGCCTCGACGACGATGTCGGCTTCCGCGCGAGTGAGGCACAGCGGCGGGGCGAAGCCGATGATATCGCCCTGCGGCATGGCGCGGGCGATCACGCCGCGCTCCAGCATGGCGCCAGCGACACGCGCGCTCACCCTGTTCGGCGGATCGAAGAACACCCGGTCGGCCTTGTCCTTCACCAGTTCGACGGCGGCAAGCAGGCCTTCGCCGCGCACCTCGCCGACCAGGGGATGATCGGCCAGCGCCTCGGCCAGCGCGCCGCGCAGATAAGGACCGACCTCGCGAACATTGGCGAGCAGGTCGAGCTCGTCGATCAGCTGCAGGTTGGCGACGCCGGCGGCGGCGCAGAGGGGGTGCGAGGAATAGGTCCAGCCATGGCCGATGGGGCCGAACTTGTCCGAACCCTCGACGAGGATCTTCCAGACCTTCTCCGACACGATGACGCCGGACAGCGGCGCATAGGCCGAGGTGAGGCCCTTGGCGATGGTGATGAGGTCCGGCTCCAGCCCGTAGAAATCCGAGCCGAACATGGTGCCGAGCCGGCCGAAGCCGGTGATGACCTCGTCGACGACCAGCAGGATATCGTATTTCTTCAGCACCGCCTGGATTTTCGGCCAGTAGCCGGCGGGAGGCGGCACGATGCCGCCGGTGCCGAGCAACGGCTCGCCGACAAAAGCGGCGATGGTGTCCGGCCCCTCGGCCAGAATCATCTCCTCCAGCCGGGCGGCGCAGAAGTCGGAGAATTGCTCCTCGGTGAGGCTGCGGTCGGCGCGGCGGAAATAATACGGCGCCTCGGTGTGCAGGATCGGCCCGAGCGGCAGGTCGAACTGGTTGTGAAAGCCGGCAAGGCCGGTGAGGCTGCCGGTCATCAGGCCGGATCCGTGATAGCCGCGCCAGCGCGAGATGATCTTCTTCTTTTCCGGCCGGCCGAGCACGTTGTTGACATACCAGATCAGCTTGATGTTGGTCTCGTTGGCATCCGAACCCGATAGGCCGAAGAACACCCGGCTCATGCCCTTCGGCGCGCGATCGATGACCATCTTGGCCAGTTCGATCGAGGGCTCGGAGCCGTGGCCGGCATAGGCATGATAATAGGCGAGCTTGTGCGCCTGGTCGGCGATGGCATCGGCGATGGATTTCCGGCCATAGCCAACATTTACGCAATAAAGTCCGCCGAAGGCATCGAGGCTGCGGCGCCCGTCGCGATCGACGATGTAGACCCCCTCGCCGCCGGTGACGATGCGGTTCGGCGTCTCGCCGCGCGCATGCTGCGCCATATGGGTCGAAGGGTGGAAGAAGTAATCCCGGTCCCAAGCGTGGAATTGATTGTCGGTCGGGCCGGAATGGTCGAGCATGGTCTTCTCCCGTCAAATCTGCGGCGCACGGCCCGTGGGGCCGGCGTCATGCGGCCCGATGATAGGCGCCGCGGCGACGAGACAGTCCCGGCAAGCCGGAGCATCTGCCGGTGACATTTCGGTCAATAGGCCCAATCAAACGTGTTTTTCCGGTCGCCCAAACCGACAGTTGGCCACTGGCGGCGGCACTCCGGCACAGCGCCGGGAATCGCGTGTGATCTTGCGAGTGTCGCCGAAGAATTCCGGCACGCCGACCCGAGGGCGATATGTTCCCACATACCCCCCACCCGACGTGACACGTGATGGAATCATCACCGGGTTGAATGGCGACCCCGCCTGGGCTCGAACCAGGGACCTGCCGCTTAGAAGGCGGCTGCTCTATCCAGCTGAGCTACGGGGCCACAGATCGCTGGCGACGCACAAGGCGCGGATCAACCGCTCCGCGCCGGCGGCGCGGCCGGGGCGGGCTTCAATGCGTCCACTGACCGACGCGGCGGAAGCTGAAATTGTCGGAATAGGCGATGCGGCGGCGGGTCGGCTCCTTCGGCTCCTGCAGCTGGAAGGCGATGCCGTGCCGCTCGGCATAGGCGACCGCCTCTTCCTTGCTGTCGAAGCGCAGCCGCAGCTGGCTCTTCATATCGCCGGAGCTGGTGTAGCCCATCAGCGGCTCCACCTGGCGGGGCTGCTCGGGCTCATAGTCCAGCACCCACAGCTTGGTCTTCGCCGTGCCCGACTGCATCGCGTTGCGGCTCGGCTTATAGATGCGTGCAACCATCGACCTGCGCTCCCAAATCCCCGCGGACCCGAGGCCCGTGACCCGGCTTTCTCCAGCGGCGAAGGCGACGAAGCGCGGCGCGTGTCCGGTCTGGTCGGGGCAGCAGGATTCGAACCTGCGACCTGAAGTACCCAAAACTTCCGCGCTACCGGGCTGCGCTATACCCCGCCGACCGAAACCCGTTGTGCTCCAACGAAATCCGACAGCGACACTGCCGCCGTCGGGGACATGAAATGGCACAGAGACGCCGGCAATGGCAAGGGCATGAACCAAAACTCCCGACAAACCCAGCTGCTATGTTTCGCCGATGCCGTCCGGAATGCGCCGCCGCAGGCCGCAGGCGGCGCCGCCCGAGCAGGATGGCGATTCGACGAAATCGGCGGGCACGCTATTTCGCGGTGAAGAAGCGGTGCTGGACGCGATCGCCAACCGCAATGCCGCGTGCCTTCGCGGTACCGGCCGGCAGTTCGAGCACGCCACGCACCGGCTCGCCGGATTCGATGGTCTGGGTGGAGAGCGGCGTGGTGTCGGCGGCGATGCGGGCGATACGTCCATCGGCGCGGATGAACAGCATATCCAGCGGGATATAGGTGTTCTTCATCCACATATAAACCGGCTGCGACACCGCGAAATCGAACAGCATGCCGGCATTGGGGGCAAGCTCGGTGCGGTACATCAGCCCCTTGGCACGCTCCTCGGCATTCACAGCGATCTCGACGTCGAACGTGACCGGCCCCGAGCGGGTGACGATGGTCGCCTTCTCGAAGCTGGCCGCATGCACGGCCTGCGGCGCCAGGGCAAGAAAGAGGATACCGAGCGCCAGCACAGCAACCGGCAGGGCGGAGAGGCGGAAGGAAGCGGAGAGGCGGAAGGAGGCGGAGAGGCGGAAGGAGGCGGTCATGGCGTGATGGTTTTGCTGTGGCAGCCTGCAAGGCACCGCGGATGTGCCTCGCCTGCTCGGACGGGGAAGCGGGAAGGCACCAGCGCAACATGGCGCCGATATGACCGGACCGGCGACCGATCGTCGTTCAAGGGCTGGGAGTTCAGTGCGAAGACGGCATGGAGGAGCCGTCCGGCCGCACCTCGGCGGCCATCAGCCCCTTGGGCCCCGGCCCGAAGCGCACCAGCACCACCTGGCCCGGGCGCAATTCGGTGAGGCCGTGGCGGCGCAGCGTTTCCATGTGGACGAAGATGTCAGGCGTGCCCTCGCCGCGGCTGAGGAAGCCGAATCCGCGCAGGCGATTGAACCATTTCACCGTGGCCCGCTCGAAGCCGCCGGTTGGCTGCACCGCGACATGGGTGCGCGCCGGCGGCAGCTGCGAATGATGCAGCGCCGTGGTCTCGTCCATCGATATCACGCGCAGGGCCTGGAAGCCGCGTTCACGCGCCACCACCTCGCAGACGACGCGCGCGCCCTCCTGCGCGGTCTGGAAGCCGCCACGGCGCAGACAGGTCACGTGCAGCAGGATGTCGCCGCCGCCCTGGTCGGGAATGATGAAGCCGTAGCCCTTGGAAACGTCGAACCACTTTATGGAGCCGGCGACCTGGATGACGGCGGCATCCGCATCGGAGCCCTCGTCGAGATCGCCAGCCGGCCCGCCACGCGCGTCCAGACCATAACGTGGCGAAGATCCGTCGGACACCATCGACCCACCCCACTTGCGGCAGCGCCCCCGCCGCCCAGCTTCAGCACAGCCCGCGATTCCAGCAGCGGTGAGCATAGCACCCGATCCCGCCACGAAAACACCCCAATCGATTCAAAAAGCCGTACTGTGGCTATTGGACTTCATCCAAGATGTCGCCGATGTCGGCATGGATCACCAGATCGGCGAGCGGGTCGAACTCGGTCGGCTCGCGGTTGATGATCACCAGCGTCGCCCCGTTCCTCTTGGCTTCCAAGGGAAATCCGGCGGCGGGATACACGACGAGCGACGACCCGATGGCCAGAAACACATCGCAGGCCTGTGTAAACTGGCGGGCTCGCAGCATCGCCTCGGCCGGCATCGCCTGACCGAAGGAAATCGTCGCGGTCTTCACCGGCCCGTCGCACGCCCGGCAATCCGGCGCCCTCCCGCCCAGCGCGTCGAATCGCGCCCGCACCCAGGAAAGCTCGTGCCGCAGCCCGCAGGCCAGGCAGGTGGCATAGGTGGAATTGCCGTGCAGCTCGACCAGCCGCTCCTCCGGCACGCCGGAGGCCTGGTGCAGGCCATCTATGTTCTGCGTGACCACGGCGGCGAGACGTCCATCGCCGACCAGGCGGGCGAGCGCCCGATGGCCGCGGCCGGGCCGGGCGCCGCCGAACGCCTCCTCCATGGCAAAACGCCGGCGCCAGGCTTCGTCGCGCATCGGCCGGCTCGACAGGAAGGTCTCGAAATCGATCGGCCGGT
Source organism: Ancylobacter sp. 3268 (assembly GCF_031456575.1). Lineage (NCBI taxonomy): Bacteria > Pseudomonadati > Pseudomonadota > Alphaproteobacteria > Hyphomicrobiales > Xanthobacteraceae > Ancylobacter > Ancylobacter sp. 3268. Next base: position 329,580 of record NZ_JAVDUX010000001.1, on the reverse strand, counting down.
TGCGGGTCCACAGGCCGCCGGGCGAGCGGAAATCGGGAATGCCGCATTCGGTGGAGATGCCGGCACCGGTAAACGCGACACCCGAGCGCATGCCGGCGAGGATCTCGGCCAGCGCTTCCCGCCCGGACTTGATGTCGTCGTCGAGGACCATATGTTGCTGCCGCCTGTTCATTGTCCGGCCCGCGGGCCCGACATCCGCTGTTTCAGCCGAGGAAGCCATGAAATATCTGCACACCATGGTGCGCGTCACCGATATCGATGCCTCGCTCGACTTCTACGTCAACAAGCTCGGCCTCGAGGAGGTGCGCCGCAAGGAGGTTCCGCAGGGGCGCTACACGCTGATCTTTCTCGCCGCCCCCGGCCAGGCCGGCGTCGCCGAGGTCGAGCTGACCTATAACTGGGACCCGGAAGCCTATGGCGAGGGCCGCAATTTCGGTCATCTCGCCTATGAGGTGGATGACATCTACGCCACATGCCAGAAGCTGATGGATGCCGGCGTCACCATCAACCGCCCGCCGCGCGACGGCTACATGGCGTTTATCCGCTCGCCCGACAACATCTCCATCGAGCTGCTGCAGAAGGGCGGCGCCAAGGAGCCGCAGGAGCCGTGGATCTCCCTGCCCAATACCGGCAAGTGGTGACATCCCCCGGTGACGTGCTCTCGGTGACATCCCTTCGGTGACATCCCCTCGCCCGGCGGGTGCTGACGGCGCGCGTTCCGCCCTTAGCGCTCCGGCCGGGTCCTGAACCGCACGAAGGCGGCGCGCAACCGCGCCGCCAACCGGGTGCCGGCCCGCCAGAGCGCGCTTGCGCGCAACACCTCCAGCACCGCGGCGCGCATCTTCAGCATCAGCCCGACCCCCCAGGCGAACCAGGGAAAGGTCATCAGCTTCGGCTTGCCGGCGCTGTAGATGCGCTCCACCACTATGAAGCTGGCGAGATAGGCCAGCCCGAGCGCGAGGGTGCCGGAGGCGTAGTGGCCGCGCGCCGCCCAGACCAGCGCCAGGAACTTCATCGGCTCAACGATGGCGAGCGGCACGGCCAGCAGGACGAGGATGGCGAAACGCTCATGCCCGGCCACCCAGGCCTCGAAGCGTTGCATCGGGCGCCAACGCGCCACCGCCGCGATAAGCGGGCGATAGATAGGGCGCGCCAGTTCGTCGAGGACGACGATCAGCACGATGGCGGCTTCGAAGAGAAGGCGCGGGAGCGATTTCAACAGTTTCCACATGACAGGCGTAACAATCAGCGCGCCAAGGCGGCGAGATTAAGCCCGAGGCGGAATCGGCGCTATCGGCTTCGCCCGGAACCCGATTGCCGGCGCGCGGCGGGCATCCGCCACCGCCACGCGACGACATGCGGGAACCAGAAAGCCGCGCCCATCGCCCGCAAACCTATGCCGCAGCGCAATATGCGACTTCCTCCAGTACCATTTTCATGGGAGGCGGGCGCGGCGGCGATCCGGCATAGGCGCACCCCGCGTTCCGCCGGACGTTGCAAAAATTACTCCAGTTCAACCTTACGGAGAGGGTTCAATTCATTTTCTCCCATCTTGCCAAGGGGATCGAAGCTGGGTTAGCTTTATGCTGCGATTGCTCACTTGGGCCTTTTATATTTTATTATGGGGATAAGAAGGTGACTGATTTCTCTTGTCCGATTTGCGGGGGCGATACGTTTGTCGACTTCCGGGGGCGCACCCTGGAAGAGTGCAAGAAGTGCAAGTCGAAGGCCAGAGAGCGTGCCGAGATTCTTGCGCTGAAGTGCCTTGGATATTTCGAGAGCAAGAAGAAGAAGGTTCTCCATATCCTGCCGGATCGGGCGGCGGCGCGTTTCCTGAGCAAAACCTACGGCAAGGGCTACACCGCCAAGACGATCGACAGCGCGACCGTCGACTTCGTCGAGTGCCAGTCGTATCCCGATCTCGATACGCTGATTGAATCGGCCGAGGACAAGTACGACATCATCCTGCACAACAACGCGCTCGAAATTCTGAACGGCCTGCCGATGGACGCCGTGACGAAGCTCGACAGCCTTCTGAAGCCGAACGGCATTCACCTGTTCACCGTGACCGTGCGCGGGCCTCGCACCGACGAAGGCGGCGGGCTGATGCTCGACGAGGCCGAGCGCTCGAAGCGGTTCGGCCGCGGCGACCGCAACCGGCTGTTCGGCGCGGCCGACTTCCCGCGCGCGCTGGCCACCCTGCGCCGCCAGAGCAACCCCCGCTTCAATTTCGCGGCGCGCTTCTCGGATTCGGACCTCGATCGCTGGCGCATTCCGCCGAGTGAGTTCCGTGACATCAACAGCAATACCGTGTTCTATTACGTCGCCCCCTCGTTTAGCGAAGCCGTCGTCGAGGCAACCGCGGCGGCGTGAGGGTTGATGCCGCTGCAGTCGAAGGTCGCGCATGAAGACGAATCTGGCCGAATCCTCCCTTGACGGCGTGCGGGTTTCCGGCGCACGGGCTTTCGTACGGGGGGGGTGGTCGATCGTCCTCAAGCAAGGGGCGACCAAGGCTGCGTACAGCACGGTCTCGATACCGCTGATCGGCGAGGGCGGCGGCATCATGGTGCCCGGGCTGCGGGTGCTTGGTGTCCAGGATGACGGGTTTCTCCGTATCGAAGCGGAGATCCCCGTCGATCCCAAGGACCATCGCTTTCCGATCGCGGTGGCCTTCGTCATCGGCGGCGCCGATGGCGAGGAGGCCGGCATCGTCGATGCGATCGAGATCGTCCGGCGCGGCAAGGGCGGCAAGCTGGTTTCGATCGTCGTTGCCGTCGACAACAATATCGATGTGACCCCCTACGCCATCGGCCATGAGATAGCTCTCCGGCCGGAGGACCAGGAGGTGCTCAAGGAAGCCTATGACGACATTGCCGCCAGCCGGATTCCGGGGGGCGTCAGCGATACACTGCACCTGGATTTCGTGATCCGCTCGCCGCGCGTCGCGGTGCGCCTGGGATTGGCGACCATCGTCAAGGAAGGCGACCTGCAGAACGGAACGCAGTATAATGGCGTTCCGCTCCCCTCCATCGGATCGCTGCGCGAGGAAGGCGCTCCGGCGGTCGTGGCGCCGGTGACGGCCACGGTGCTGCCGCTGTTTTCTCCTCCCGCCGCAGCCAAGCCGGCTGTCGAGGCCGCTCCTGCGGCCGCCGAAGCCGCTCCGGCAGTCGTCGCGGCGCCCGCCCCCCCTCCTCCGCCGGCCCCGAGCATCGCTTCCAAGGATCTCAAGGCGATCGACAACGAGATCGGGCATCTCGAGCGGGCATTGTGGGGCGGCTATTCGCAAGTGGCGCAGGAAAGCCTGCTGCGCATCGCCAAGTCGCGCCTGTCGCACCCGGAAGCACGGGTGCGGGCCAGCTGGGAGCTGTCGCGCTGGTTCTCGGTGAAGGGCGATTTCCGCCAGGTGGCGGAACTGCTCGGCGAAGTGCGCACGCTTTCCAAGCCGTTCGCCCGCCGCAAGACCTTCCGCCTCGTCGAGATCAATGCGCTGTTGCAGATCGGCGATCTCGACACCGCTGCCAAGCGCGTCGAGGATGCGGCGAAGGGCCGGCCCGACGACAATGACTACCGGCTGATGGGCACCAATGTCGCCTATCTGCGCGGGGTCAACAATCCCGAGCGGCTGAAGGAAATGAGCGCGGAGCGCCTCGCGGCGTTCAATGCGATGTTCGCACAGGACGGGCTGGCCACGCTCCTTGTCGACCTCGACAAGGAAGAGCTGAATATCAACAGCCTGCGCTGCGACGCCACCGACCGCTGGATTACAGACGGCCCGAAGATCAGCGTGCTCATGGCCGCCTATGGCGCCGAGGAACATCTTCACCTCGCGGTGGAGTCGATCCTCGCCCAGACATGGCGCAACCTTGAACTGGTCATCGTCGAGGATTGCAGCCCCGACGGCACCTGGGAGCGGATGCAGCACTTCGCCGCCCTCGACGACCGCGTGCGCATCTTCCGCAACAGCGAGAACCAGGGTGCCTACATCACCCGCAACAATGCGCTGAGCTACGCCACCGGCGAGTACATCACCGTCCATGACAGTGATGACTGGTCGCATCCGGAGATGCTCGCGGCGCAGATGAAGCCGTTCCTCGAACGCGACCCGGAGGAGGTGAAGGCCACCTTCTCCATGATGTGCCGCGTGACGCCGGACCTGCGCTTCGGCATCCGCCCGAGCCGGCGCAATCTTGAAACCGTGCATCGCAGCTATCCCTCGCTGCTGGTGCGCCGCAGCGATCTCGATCAGGTCGGCGTGTGGGACGGCGTGCGCGCCAATGCCGACGCCGAGATGGTTGCGCGCCTGCGCAACAAATTCGGCCCCGAGCGACTGGTCGACGCGCTGCCCAACACGCCGATGTCGTTCTTCCTCGTCCGTCCGGAATCGCTGACCGAGCAGGGAGAAACCAGCCTGCTCAGCCTCACCTTCGGCGTGCGTCACGAATATGACCGCCAGGTCGAGCACATGCGGCGGAAGTGGGAGGCCGAAGGCGTCATCCCCGGCGAGCGCGCGAGCAAGAAGGTGCCCTTCGCCTCGCCGCAGCTGCTGCTGCCCTACCATATGCGGCCGGAACCGAAATACGACATGATCCTGGTCTCGGATCTGTCGCTGCTCGGCGGCACGCGCGGCTGCAATCTCGGCTATATCGATGCCGCGGTGGCGGCGGGACGACGCGTCGGCCTGTTCCACTGGCCGCGCGGCGACCTGCGCCTGCTGCCGGACATCGACCCCGCCTATCGCGATCGCAACCAGCTGGAGCAGGTGGACATCATCACCTGCGAAGAGGAAGCCGAATGCGACCTGCTGATCCTGCATCACCCGCCGGTGATGAAGCACATGCTGGACCGCTTCCCGCGGATCACCACCAAGCATGGGGTGATCCTGGTGAACCAGTTGCCCTATCAGGTGCTGGGCGGACAAAACCTCTTCTATGAACCCTTGATCGCCGAGCGGGATTTCCGGCGACTGTTCGGGGTACGGCCGCTCTGGGCGCCGATTTCGACCCTGGTGCGGCGCCATCTCGACGAGCAGGACAGCGGGCTGGTGATGACCGAGACCGACTGGTTGCCGCCGATCAACGTGCCGCTGCGCGACCCGCCGCCGCGCGATGCCTCCGGCCGGCCGCCAATCATCGGCCGCCACGCCCGCGACCACTGGACCAAGTGGCCGGAGCAGACCTCCCTGCTCTCCGCGGCCTATATGGTGGGAACCGACGTGCCGGTTCGACTGCTGGGCGGCGCCAACACGCCGGAACGCCTGCTGAGCGGCATCCCGGAAAATTGGGAAGTGCTGGAGTTCGACAGCATACCCGTGCTCGACTTCATCGATTCCCTCGACTTCCTCGTGCACTTCCCGCACACGCAATATATCGAGGAATTCGGCCGCAACGTCGCCGAGGCCATGGCGCGTGGCGTGCCAGCCGTGCTGCCGCCGGTGTTCCGCGAGACCTTCCACGACGCCGCCATTTATTGCGAGCCGCAGGAGGTCGGCGAGACCATAAGGCGAATATGGGCGGATCAGGATCTCTATATGCATTATGCACGTGCCGGGCGTGATTTCGTGGCACAGAACTGCCACGTGACCTCGCTGCAGAACCGCATGTCCGGCATTCTGGGAACGGCATCTTGACGGAAACCGCCGTGCCCGTAGAGACGCGCATCAAGCGCGTCGCCATTCTCGGTACCTGCGTCAGTCGCGATATGATCCGCATCGCGACCAACGAAGCCGTGCAGGTGAAGAAATATCTCGCCCGCGGCACCGTGCGCTCCATCCTCGCCAGATCACCGGGCAACCTGTCCTACGGCGATCCGGCCGACCTGCCGGGCTTCGAGCGGCGAAACTTCGAGACCGACATCGCCAAATCCGCCTTCAAGCAGCTGAGCAATGTCGAGGCCGACATCTGCATCGTCGACATGATCGACGAACGGCTCGCCACCTGGAACAATGGCGATACCATTCTGGTGAATTCCAAGGGTTTCGAGGTGGCGGTGGGCAAGCTGCCGCCGCCCTGGAAGTATCGCTCTCCCTCGGCGATACGCAAGGAGACCCTGGAGCGAGCCCCGCTATGGGCCACCAAGCTGAAGCAAGCGGTCGGCGCCATGCCGATCGTGATCCACCGCGCGGTTTGGGCGCCCGGTGGCGGCGCCGATGACGATGCCGTGCGCGATCAGAACGTCTTCCTCAACCAGCTTTACGACATTCTCTGCGAGACCCTGCCGGACGCCGTCTCAGTGCGCGCCGACGACGCGTTTCAGCACGCCGCGACGGAACATCAGTGGGGGCCAGCTCCCTATCACTACATAGATTCGTATTACAAGAATGTCTGGGCGGCCATCGCCGCCCGCTTCCCCGCCGAAGCACATTCGCAACAGGACTGACGGTTGCCCAGCAGCCGCCGGCGCCGACGCCAACCGGCCTTGTTGACACACACCGTGCTATTGAAACGGACGCAACATAGGTCGTACCACAGAGCCGCGGACATTCGGCCCCGCTCAGACGGAGGGCACCTCGCCGAGCTCTGACACGAACTTTTCGGCCAGCTTGTTGAGCACCACATTCACCACTTCTTCCCGATCCTCCTTCCAGAAGCCGGTCACGTGATAAATGAAGGAGTCGGTCAGCTCGGAATCGCGCCAGTCCGTGCCGGGCTCGTTGACGAAGAGCGTGCTGTTATTGAAGCGCTTGTCAATTCGCTGCATCGAAACATCGTATTTCCGAAGCAGGTAATAGGATAGAGTCTGGTGCGGATAGCGGGCGAACAGCAGCGGCGCCGCCTCGATGATGTTCTTCGCGAGGAAGGCCGGTGAATACACCGCGTCATACAGCATGACGCCGGTATTGGCGTAGAGGGCGGGGTCATAAGCCACCTCCTCCCACCCATTCCTTGCCGTTTCGGCCTGGATGACCCGGAAAGAGTCCTCGGCGTGGTCGCGGCTGGTATGGGTGTAGCCGCACCGGCCTGGCTCGACGATGGAAAAGAGGTCCGGCGCAGTGGGCGAGATGATGCAGGTGTCGTCCAGCATCAGCACGTTGCTGTAGCCCTCGTCCATCAGCTTGCCGACGCAATACTGCTTCATTGCGTATTCGAACTTATGCGGGCGCCCCGGCTTGTCGGGGAGATCGGGAAACGGGAATTCGACGCGCGACGGCGTGGACTCGATTATCCGCAAATCCGCCTTGCACCGCTTCGCATAGCGCTCCATCCAGCTCAAGCACGAGGCGAACCAAGGCCGATTGCCGATCGAGATGACAACTATGACACGACCAAATCCCAACGTTCCTCTCCCAGCCTCACTTTTGCGCAACAGCAGAACGGCTGTTGGATTTTTTATTGTTCATAATAACAGATGAAGAAATGAAAACTGGGTTGCTGCGACGAATGATCGGCCTTCCGTCCAATTCGAACGCCATATCATAAAGGGCGAACAAATGATAATCACGTGCCGAAAAATAATTGAAGAAGGCAGCGAAAGGTACCCACTTCCGGTTCGTGATGTTCATTGAACAACCGACCTGTACGATATCGATCTTCTGCTCATCCCACATCGACCTGAAACCTTCGACCACCTGAAAGTCGAAACCTTCCGTACCGATCTTGAGAAGCGATATCCGATCGATTTTCTCACGCCGGCAGAACTCGTCGCCGGTCACCACCTCGATGACGTCGGTGCCCTGCGTCTTGGCCGGCGCCATATTGAGGATGGTGTTGTGCTTGTCGTTCAGCTGGGCATGACCGGACTTCGAGCCCAGCGCCATATTGAGGACGCGTGCGCGCGCACCCCCCGCCTGCTTCTTCTCGATTTTGGCGAAGCTCGAGCTGGAGAGCTCGAAACCGACCACCCGCGCGCTTGTCAGGCTCAGGAAGCGGGACAATGATGTCCCCAGATTCGCACCGGTTTCGACGATGGTTTCCAGCTTCAGATTGGGGAGATGGGTCGCAATATCGTTCAGAATCTGGACTGATCCGCCTACCTCGACATCGTGTGCGACGCGATGTCTATCGTCAGCTTTCAGCATGCGCCTCGTCTCCCAAACCCGACTCGTACGGAGCCGCAACCTCGCAGTCTCTCGTCCATTTGAGATACCCTAAAGCACAAGTGCAAGCGCAGTACCAGAATCCATGTTACTCTATCATCAGAGTTTTTCGATATCCGACCTTTGAGCCTTCGTGCCCCCATCGATCGAGCCGGAGCAGCCGGCAAATCGGCCCGGCCCCTGGCACAGGCTCAATTGTATCGCCCCGGCGCTGCACGTGCCAAAACACCTTCTTGGTAAGATATCAAGAGAAAAATGGAGGTCGCGGATGATTGTCTTGAGATGTCCACCCTTCTCCATTTTGTCCTTCGTGTCAGCTGAACATCAGTTTTCCTCGACGTCAAGCGCACCGGGCTGAACAGCAACAGGCGAAAACTCTCGGAAAATAATACCTCATCGCCCGCCATCATTTCGCGTGCTTTTCTGTCGAACATCTCCGGTGCAAGACGCCGCCGCCCGCTAGATCCATTGTAGTGGTATTGGATTAGATATTTATGCCGGAATCCGGACATTTCCGTTACCTGACGTGCCTGGCCGCCGCGCTGGTGATTGTCTGCACGCTTCTCGGCGACCTCGGCGCCGCCCGAGCCCAATCCTGCGAGAATCCCCCGTCCCTGCCCTCGCTCATCGACGTGCGTCGTCCCGACGCGGCGGTACGCCCGGGATCCGAGGAATTCGACCAGGAGTTGTCGGAATACCAGGACAGCATCCGCGACATCCGGCGCTTCCTGTCCTTCGTGGCGCAGGCCTCAGATGCGGCGATCGCGGCCCCGAACGATGCCGGCGTCGATTGCCTCAGCCAGGCCTTCGAGCGGGAACGGCGCGACCGACGGCTGCTGAGAAAGACCGATGCGATGCAATCGGGCTATGAGCAGCATTGGGCGCTCGCCGGCATGTCGCTGGCCGCGTTCAAGCTGCAGCGGGCCGGCAAGCCGCTGCCCGCCCCGGCCTTGGCATGGCTGGTCGACATCGCGCATCAGGTGATGGCGTTTCATGACCAGCACGGTCATCTGAACAATCATGTCCTCTGGGCGGCGCTCGGCGTAGGCACCACCGGCTATCTCAGCGGCCAGGCCGATCTGGTGCAGTGGGCCAACACCAAAGTGGGGCTCTCGCTGGCCACCGCCCTGCCCGACGGCACCCTGCCGCGGGAAATGAGCCGCGGCGCCAAGGCTTCGCACTATCACTTCTTCGCGGCGCAGCCGGTGATGCTCTATAGCGACATCCGCGCGTGCTTCGGCGACCCGATGCCCGCGCAGGAACAGGCCATCATCGCCAAGCTGGACGGCGTCCTGCGCCACATCCTCGCCGACCCGCAATGGCTCGCCGCACGCGCCGGTGCGCGTCAGGTCGATGTCGGGAACACCGTCTGGCTCGACGCGCTGGAAACCGGAAAGGTGCCGGCGAGCCTGCAGAACGGCAGGGGTTCAAGCCGCCTCGGCGGCCGCCTGACCACTCTTGTCGCCGCATTGAGCTGCGCGCGGTAGCGCGCGGCGCGGGGCGCACGGAAACTCAGCGCGGCTCGCTTTCCACCCAGCGGCGCTTCGATTCGGCGAGATGCACGCGCATCAGCGCTTCGGCGAGCGGGCCGTCGCGCGCCTCCAGTGCCGCCAGGATCGCCTCGTGCTCGGCCAATGCCGAAAGCCAATTTGCCGGCGTGTCGAAATGCGCGCGGAACTGCGAGGACATCGGGCTGTGCCGCTCGTCGAAGAGTTCGGCCACCAGCCGGGCGATGACGCCGTTTCCGGTTTGGCCGGCAATGGCGAGATGAAACTGCCGGTCGTGATCGAGCGGCTTGCGCCCCTCCTCTATGTCCAACCGCATGGCGTCCAGAGTGACACGCAGCGCCTGCAGCATCATGGGCGTCATGCGGGTCGCCGCCAGGGCGGCTACCGCGCTCTCCACCGTCGCGCGCGCCTCCATGAGTTCGACCGGGCTCTCGCCGGTCGCCGCCGGGGCCAGAGCGCGGCGCTCCGCCATCCCGATCACATAGATGCCCGAGCCCATGCGGATCTCGACCGTGCCGTCGATCTCAAGCGCGATTAGCGCCTCGCGCAGCGAAGGGCGCGACACGCCGAGTTGCTGGGCGAGATCGCGCTCGGCCGGCAAACGACTGCCGGCCGAGAAATGCCCGCTCTGGATCAGCCCGCGGATCTGATCGGCCACCTGCTGGTAGAGTCGGCGCTCGGCCGTGCGAATGATGTTCATGATCAGGCCCCGTTTGGCCTTACCATAGGAGCCGAAGCCGGCAGCGGCAAGCGAGAGATAGCCGACCATCAACCGGCTGTCTGGCCATATGATTTCGGTTTGGTCTGACCGAATCTTCCTGGTTCGGTAAAAATTGGCTTGACCAGTTACGGCAAAATGCCACCATAGATCGGTAACCGGCCCACAAGCCGACAAGACCTGCTGCAAGCGGGCGTGACGTCGCAATCGCGACATGGGAGGACGCCATGGGATACGGCCAGACCGCCGGCGCACAGCCGCGGGCGCCGCAGAGTGATGCGCAGGGCGAGCCGCTGCTCGCGCTGGAGAACATCACCAAGGAATTTCCCGGCGTCAAAGCGCTGCAGGGCGTCAGCTTCAACCTGCGGCGCCACGAAGTGCACGCGGTTTGCGGCGAAAACGGCGCCGGCAAGTCGACACTGATGAAGGTCATCAGCGGCGTGTTCCCGCCGACTTCCGGGCGCATCGTCTACAAGGGCCAGCCGCGCCAGTTCACCTCGCCGCTGGAGGCCGAGGCGGTCGGCATCGCCATCATCCACCAGGAGCTGAACCTGGTGCCCCACCTCACGGTGGCCGAGAACATCTATCTCGCCCGCGAACCGCGGCGCGGCTTCCTGATCGACCGCCGCAAGTTGCGCGCCGATGCCAAGGCCTGCCTCGACCGCCTCGGCGTCGCCATCGACCCGGACCGGCTGGTGCGCGAGCTCTCGGTTGCCCAGTGCCAGATGGTCGAGATCGCCAAGGCGCTGTCGCTCAATGCCGAAGTGCTGATCATGGACGAGCCGACCTCCTCGCTCACCGAGCAGGAGACCCGGCTGCTGTTCAAGGTCATCCACGACCTCAAGGCCGCCGGTGTCGGCATTATCTACATCTCGCACCGGCTCGACGAGATGGCGGAGATCGTCGACCGCGTCACCGTGCTGCGCGACGGGCGCTATGTGGCGACCGACGATTTCGCCAAGACGTCCGTCGACGAGATCGTCGCCCGCATGGTGGGTCGCTCGCTGGAAGAGAAATTCCCCGAGCGCACGTCCCGCCCGACCCGCGACGTCATCCTCGCGGTGCAGGGGCTCACCCGCAACGGCGTGTTCTCCGACATCGGCTTCGAGCTCAAGCGCGGCGAGATCCTCGGCTTTGCCGGGCTGATGGGCGCCGGCCGCACCGAGGTGGCCCGCGCCATCTTCGGCGCCGACGCCATCGATGCCGGCACGGTGACGCTGGAGGGCCGGCAACTGGTCATCCGCTCGCCGCGCGACGCCATCGCCGCCGGCCTCGCCTATCTCTCCGAGGACCGCAAGGCGCAGGGTCTGGCCGTCAAGATGCCGGTCGACGCCAACATGACGCTGGCCAACATGGACGAGGTGTCGAACCGCTTCGGGCTGATCGACTTTGCCAAGCATGCCAGGGCCGCCAGGCAATATATCGATCTGCTCAGCATCAAGACGCCGTCGCTCAAGCAGCCGGTCCGCCTGCTCTCCGGCGGCAACCAGCAGAAGATCATCATCGGCAAGTGGCTGTTCCGCAAATCGCGGGTGCTGTTCTTCGACGAGCCGACGCGCGGCATCGACGTCGGCGCCAAGTTCGCCATCTACAAGATCATGGACGAATTGGCCGCCGAAGGCATCGGCGTCGTGCTGATCTCGTCGGAGCTGCCGGAGATCCTCGGCATGACCGACCGCGTCTGCGTGTTCCATCACGGCCGCATCACCGGCGTGCTGGAGACCGCCCGCACCAGCCAGGAAGAAATCATGCACTACGCATCCGGCTATGGACGGCCGGACAGCCGCCATTGACGGAGCCGAGAATGACCATGACCGTCACCACGCCGCCCGCCACGGGAAAACCGAGCGGCCGCCTGTCCGACCGGCAGAAGGACCTGCTGCAGAAATTCGCCGCCCTTGGCAGCCTCCTGGTGCTGATCGTGGTGTTCTCCTTCACCAGCAGCGCGTTCTTCACCGTCAATAACGGCATGACCATTGCGCTGCAGGTGACGTCCATCGCCCTGCTCGGCATCGGCGCCACCTGCGTGATCATCACCGGCGGCATCGATCTTTCGGTCGGCTCGGTGCTGGCGCTGGCCGGCGTGGTGGCGGCGCTGGCGGTGAAGGAGCTCGGCATGCCGGTCTCCGTCGCCATGATGCTCGGCATCCTCACCGGCTCGCTGTGCGGGGTGATCAATGGCGTGCTGGTGACCAAGATGCGCCTGCCGCCCTTCATCGCGACGCTGGGCATGATGCTGATCGCCCGCGGCGTCGCGTTGCAGATCACCGGCGCCCGCGCGGTGTCCGGCCTCGGGGAATCCTTCGGCGAACTCGGCAACGGCGCCTTGTTCCGCATCGTCACCATCGGCGATGACGGCTTCCCGAACGTGGTGTTCCCCGGCATCCCCTACCCGGTGGTGCTCATGGTGGTGATCGCCCTTGCCGTCGCGCTGATGCTCAACCGCTCGGTGCTCGGCCGCCATATCTATGCGGTCGGCTCCAATGCCGAGGCGGCGCGGCTCTCCGGCGTCAACGTCTCCGGCGTCACCTGCTTCACCTACATCCTGTCCGGCAGCCTCGCCGGCCTCACCGGCTGCGTGCTGATGAGCCGCCTCGTCACCGCCCAGCCGAACGAGGGCGTGATGTACGAGCTCGACGCCATCGCCTCCGCGGTGATCGGCGGCACCTCGCTGATCGGCGGTGTCGGCACGATCTCGGGGACGTTCATCGGCTCCTTCGTGATCGGCATCCTGCGCAACGGGCTGAACATGAACGGCGTCTCCGCCTTCACCCAGCAGATCATCATCGGCCTGGTGATCCTGCTCACGGTGTGGATCGACCAGCTGCGCAACCGTCGCTGACCGCGGCGCTCCAGCTCACCAAACCGCCCCGGCGACCGGAAAACCGGCGCCTATCCCTGACGAACGCCTGAATCTGGAGGAAACCATGAAGAAGCTCGTCTCCGCCCTGCTTGCCTCGGCAGTGCTCATCGGCGCCGCCGCCACGGCGCAGACCACCGCCCATGCCGGCGAAATCGCCGTCATCGTCAAGACGGTGAATTCCACCTTCTGGCAGAACGTGCAGAAGGGCGCCGACGCCGCGCTCAAGGAAACCGGCGGCAAGAACACCCTCACCTTCCAGGGCCCGGCCTCGGAATCCGCCATCGCCGATCAGGTGAACATGGTGGAAAACGCCGTGAACCGCGGCGTGTCGGGCATCGTGCTCGCCCCCTCCGATCCCGACGCGCTGGTGCCGGCGGTGAAGAAGGCGTGGGAGGCCCGCATCCCGGTGGTCATCATCGACTCGATGCTCGCCAAGGGCGCCGAGCAGTACTATCAGTCCTTCCTCGCCACCGATAATCGCAAGGCCGGCGAGCTGGCCGCCAAGGCGCTGATCGAGAAGACCGGCCCCGAAGGCAAGATCGCGGTTATGAGCTATGTCGCCGGCGCCGGCTCGGAGATCGGCCGCGTGGGCGGCTTCACCGACTACATCAAGGCGAACTCGAAGCTCCAGATCGTCGGCCCGTTCTACTCGCAGTCGCAGATGGCGACCGCGCTGAACCAGACCACCGACGTGCTGGCCGCCAATGCCGACCTGAAGGGCATCTTCGGCGCCAATGAGCCGACCGCCATCGGCATGGCCCGCGCCATCAAGCAGGCCGGCAAATCCGGCAAGATCGTCGCGGTCGGCTTCGACGGCAACCAGGACCTGCAGGACTTCGTCAAGGACGGCACGCTCTCGGCCATCGTGGTGCAGGGCTCGTTCCAGATGGGCGATCTCGGCGTGAAGACCGTCTCCAAGCTGATCGACAAGCAGAAGGTCGACAAGTTCGTCGATACCGGCGCCGTCGTGGTGACCAAGGCGAATATCGAGCAGCCGGAAGCCAAGAACGTCCTCTACTGATCGCCTCCCGCCTGCGGGGCGCGGGAAAAGCCTGCGCCCCGCCCCTTCCGAACGGACACGGATCATCATGAAGGCCGGCGCTACTCGCATTCACGCCCGCACCCAGCTCGCCGTCACCGCGATGGGCCTTGGTTGCGCGCAGATGGGCAACCTCTACCGCGTCACCAGCTACGCCGAATCCGCCGGCGCCTTCCGGGCGTCGTGGGAGGCCGGCATCCGCTATTTCGACACCGCGCCCTTCTACGGCTTCACCCGTTCCGAGCGCCGCCTCGGCACCATGCTCACCGATCTGCCGCGCGACAGCTATACGGTCTCAACAAAGGTCGGGCGGGTGATGACGCCGGACCCGACCGTCGGCGCGATAGAGGACGGCTATGCCGAGCCGCTGCCGTTCCGCCCGGTGTTCGACTACAGCCAAGACGGCGTGATGCGCTCCTTCGAGGCGAGCCAGCAGCGGCTCGGCCTGCTGGCGCCCGACATCCTCTATGTGCACGACATTGGCCGCCTCACCCATGGCGACCGACACGAGCACTACTGGCGGCAGCTGACCGAAGGCGGCGGCTTCCGCGCCCTTGCGAGCCTGCGCGAGCAGGGCGCCATCAAGGCGTTCGGCCTCGGGGTCAACGAATTCGAGGTGATCGAGGAGGCGCTCAAGGTCGCCGACATCGACATCTGCATGCTGGCGGGCCGCTATACCCTGCTGGAGCAGCAGAGCCTCGGCTTCATGGACGAGTGCGCCCGGCGCGGCGTCGGCATCGTCGCCGCCGGCGTGTTCAATTCCGGCATTCTCGCCGGCAGCAACAAGTTCAACTATGGCGACGCGCCCGCCGATATCGTCGCCCGCGTCGAGGCGCTGCGCGCGGCCTGCGCCGACGAGGGCGTGACGCTTCAGTCCGCGGCGCTGCAGTTCCCGCTCGCCCACCCCGCCGCGCTCACCGTGGTGTCCGGCGCCCGCAATGCCGAGCAGATCACCGCCAATATCGGCTGGTTCGAGGAGACCATCCCGGCTTCGTTCTGGAACCGGCTGAAGGAGCGCGGGCTGATCGCCGACGGCGCTCCGGTCCCGGCGTGAGGCGATAATGCGGATCGACGCCCACCAGCATTTCTGGCGCATCGCCGACCGGACCGGCCAATGGCCGCCGGCCGAGCTCACGGCAATCCATCGCGACTTCGGGCCGGAGGACCTTGAGCCTCTGCTCACCGCCAATGGTTTCGACGGCACGGTGCTGGTGCAGACCATGGAGCGCGAGGCGGATACGACCTATATGCTCGACCTCGCCGCGCAGCATGATTTCATCAAGGCGGTGGTCGGCTGGACCGACCTCAAGGCGGCGGATGCGCCGGACGCCGTTGCGCGGCTCGCCGCCGACCCGAAGCTGAAGGGCATCCGCCCAATGCTGCAGGACATCGCCGAGGACGGCTGGATCGACGATCCCGCCCTCGACTCGGCGGTGGAGGCGATGATGGCCCATGGCCTCGCCTTCGACGCACTGGTTCTCCCGCGCCATCTCGCCCCGCTGCTCGCCTTCGCCACCCGTCATCCGGAGTTGCGGATCGTCATCGATCACGGGGCCAAGCCGCTCATCGCCGACGGGCGGATCACCGCATGGCGGCAGGCCATGGCGCGGCTGGCGGCGCTGCCAAATGTCTGGTGCAAGCTTTCCGGCCTGCTGACGGAGGCCGGCGGGCGCGGGCCTGCGGCGGTGCGCCCCTATGCCGAGACGCTGCTGGAACTGTTCGGTCCCGAGCGGCTGATCTTCGGCAGCGACTGGCCGGTGCTGCGGCTGGCCGGCGACTACGTCACCTGGGTCGAGCAATGCCAGACCATCGTGCCGAGCGAGCACCACGACGCGGTGTTCGGCGGCAATGCCATCACCTTCTACCGGCTCGCCGGCGCCGCCTCGGCCTGAACGGAGTTCTCTATGCAACGCATGGGCATGATGATCGGGCTCGAACCCGACATGGTCGATACCTACAAGCAGCTGCACGCGGCGGTGTGGCCGGAGGTGCTGGAGTTGATCAGCCGCTGCAACATCCGCAACTACACGATCTTCCTGCGGGAGCCTGAGAACATCCTGTTTGGCACCTGGGAATATCACGGCACCGATTTCGCCGCCGACATGGCCAAGATGGCGGCCGACCCGAAGAACCAGGAGTGGTGGAAGCTGACCATTCCCTGCCAGCGCCCGCTCGCCACCCGTAAGGAGGGCGAATGGTGGGCGATGGCGGAAGAAGTCTTCCACCTCGATTGACCGATAGCGAACAACGGAGAAGTGGCCATGGCCAATCTTGAGGGCAAGACCGTCCTCGTCACCGCCAGCGCGCAGGGCATCGGCCGGGCGAGCGCCCTCGCCTATCTGGCCGCCGGCGCCAAGGTGTACGCCACCGACATCAACGAGACGCTGCTCGCCGAGTTGCCGGCCTCCGACCGGCTCGTCGCCGCCAAGCTCAACGTGCTCGACGACAAGGCGGTAGCGGATTTCGTCGCCGGCATCGGCGCGGTCGACGTGCTGTTCAACTGCGCCGGCGTGGTGCATCCCGGCAGCATCCTGGAGATGAAGGACGGCGACCTCGACTTCGCCGTCGATCTCAACATCAAGTCGATGGTGCGCACCATCCGCGCCGTGCTGCCCGGCATGCTGGATCGCCGCGAGGGTGCCATCATCAACATGGCCTCCGTCGCCTCCTCCATCAAAGGCGTGCCGAACCGCTTCGCCTACAGCGTCACCAAGGCAGCGGTGATCGGCCTGACCAAGTCGGTCGCGGCCGACTACGTGGCGCAGAACATCCGCTGCAACGCCATCTGCCCCGGCACGGTGGAAAGCCCCTCGCTGCAGGAACGACTGCGCGCCCAGGGCGACTACGAGACCACCCGCGCCGCCTTCATCGCCCGCCAGCCGATCGGCCGCATCGGCACGCCGGAGGAGATCGCCGATCTCGCCGTCTATCTCGCCGGTGCCACCTACACCACCGGCCAGGCCATCGCCATCGATGGCGGCTGGTCGCTCTGAGCCACGCACGGAAGGGATGGTTCCATGAAATTCGTGCGTTACGGCGAGGCAGGCCAGGAAAAGCCGGGCCTGATCGATGCCGAAGGCCGCATCCGCGACCTTTCGGCCCATGTGCCGGACATCGCCGGCGCGACGCTGGATCCCGCCGCGCTCGCCGCGCTGTCCGGCCTCGATGCCGGCGCACTGCCGCTGGTCGCCGAGGGTACCCGTCTCGGCCCCTGTGTCGCCGGCGTCGGCAAGTTCATCTGCATCGGGCTGAACTTCTCCGACCACGCGGCGGAATCCGGCATGGCAATGCCACCCGAGCCGGTGGTGTTCATGAAGGCCACCTCGGCGATCGCCGGCCCTTACGACGACGTGCCGATCCCGCGGGGTTCGACCAAGACAGACTGGGAGGTCGAGCTCGCCGTGGTCATCGGCAAACGCGCGAAATACGTCTCGCAGGACGAGGCGATGGACTATGTCGCCGGCTACTGCGTCTGCCACGACGTCTCCGAGCGGGAATTCCAGCTCGAGCGTGTCGGCCAATGGACCAAGGGCAAATCCTGCGACGGCTTCGGCCCGATCGGCCCTTGGCTGGCGACCAAGGAAGCCATTCCCGATCCGCACAATCTCGGCATGTGGCTGAAGGTGAACGGCGCGATCATGCAGAATGGCTCGACCAGGACCATGGTCTACGGCGTCGCCTATCTGGTCTCCTATCTCAGCCAGTTCATGTCGCTGCATCCCGGCGACATCATCTCGACCGGCACGCCGCCGGGCGTTGGCCTCGGCTTCAAGCCGCCGCGCTACCTCAAGGCCGGCGATGTCGTCGAACTCGGCATTGAGGGCCTCGGCTCACAAAAGCAGACCTTCGTTCCCGACCTCTGATCCTCGCTCCACCGATCCTGCCGGAGGCTCCGCCATGGCGAAAATCACCGATATGCGCATCGTCGATCTGCGCTTTCCCACGTCGCTGTCGCTCGACGGCTCGGATGCGATGAATCCGGACCCGGATTATTCCGCGGCCTATGTCATCCTGGAGACCGACGTTCCCGGCCTCGAAGGCCACGGGCTGACCTTCACCATCGGCCGCGGCAACGACATTTGCTGCATGGCGATCTCCGCCATGCGCCATCTCGTGGTCGGCACCGAACTCGACACCGTGCGCGCGGCGCCTGGCAAGTTCTGGCGCCATCTCACCAGCGACAGCCAGCTGCGCTGGATCGGCCCGGAGAAGGGCGCGATGCACCTCGCCACCGGCGCGGTGGTCAACGCCTTCTGGGACCTGCTCGCCAAAGAGGCCGGCAAGCCGGTGTGGCGCCTGGTGGCGGAGATGTCGCCGGAAGAGATCGCCGACATCGTCGATTACCGCTACCTGACCGACGTTCTCGACCGCGACGATGCCCTCGCCATCCTGCGGCAGGCTGAAAGCGGCAAGGCCGCGCGCATCGCCACCCTCGAGGCCGAGGGCTATGCCTGCTACACCACCTCCGCCGGCTGGCTCGGCTATGACGACGCCAAGCTGCGCCGCCTGTGCCAGGAAGCCATCGACGCCGGCTTCAACCATGTGAAGATGAAGGTCGGCCGCGACCTGGAAGACGACATCCGCCGCCTCACCATCGCCCGCGAGGTGATCGGGCCGGACCGCTATCTGATGATCGACGCCAACCAGGTGTGGGAGGTGGACGAGGCCATCGACTGGGTGAAGAAGCTCTCCTTCGCCAATCCCTTCTTCATCGAGGAGCCGACCAGCCCCGACGACGTCGCCGGCCATCGCAAGATCCGCGAGGCCATCGCGCCGGTGAAGGTCGCCACCGGCGAGATGTGCCAGAACCGCATCATGTTCAAGCAGTTCATCGCCGAAGGCGCCATCGACGTGGTGCAGATCGACAGCTGCCGCATGGGCGGGCTCAACGAGGT
Organism: Ancylobacter sp. 3268; assembly: GCF_031456575.1. Classification (NCBI taxonomy): domain Bacteria; kingdom Pseudomonadati; phylum Pseudomonadota; class Alphaproteobacteria; order Hyphomicrobiales; family Xanthobacteraceae; genus Ancylobacter; species Ancylobacter sp. 3268. The sequence goes on along the minus strand of NZ_JAVDUX010000001.1, from coordinate 310,525 downwards.
GCTCGCGGTGCTGCTGGTGGCGGCGAAGTTCGGCTTGCCGGTATGGCCGCATGCCGGCGGCGTCGGCCTGTGCGAATATGTGCAGCACCTGTCGATGATCGACTACATCGCCGTGTCCGGCACCAAGGACGGGCGGGTGATCGAGTATGTCGACCATCTGCATGAGCACTTCCTCGATCCCTGCGTGATCGAGAACGCCGCCTACATGCCGCCCCAGCGGCCGGGCTTCTCCATCGAGATGAAGCCGGAAACGCTGGAGGCCTTCGCCTATGCGCCGGTGGTGGAAGCCGCACCGCTGGCCCGCACGGCCTGAAGCGCCAACCCTTCACACCCTCTCCCCATTGGGGAGAGGGCAAGGCGAGCACCGCCAGCGGCCGGATACCGGGCGTTCAGCTCTCGCGCCTGGCGCGGCGGGCGGCACGGCCTTCCCGCCCCTCGACCAGCGCGGTGATCATGCCGTGCAGCGTCGCCAGATCCTGCCGGGTCAGGCCGACGCGATGGAAGATGTTGCGGATGTTGCGGGTGGTGGAAGGCTGCTTCTCCGGCGAGCGGAAGAAATCGGCGGATTCCAGCTCCTGCTCGACATGGTCGAAGAAGGCGAAAAGATCCGCCTTGTCGGCAAGCGGCGAGCGCTCCGGCGGCTGGAACGGCAGCGCGCCGCCGGAGGCGAGCTTGTACCATTCATAGCCGACGATCGCGACGGCGGTGCCGAGGTTCAGCGAGGCGAAGGCCGGGTTCACCGGCAAGGTGAGGATGGCGTCGGCGAGCGACACCTCCTCGGTATAGAGGCCGGTGCGCTCGCGCCCGAACAACAGGCCGACATCCTCATTCGCGGCGAGGCGGCCGGCGAGTTCTGCGGCCATGGCGTCGGCTCCCATCACCGGCTTCGCCATGCCACGCTCGCGCGCCGTGGTGGCGGCGATGAACGTCAGGTCCGCCACTGCCGAGCGCACATCCGGGAACACCGCCGCCTGCTCCAGGATGCGGTCGGCGCCTGAGGCGAAGGTCACCGCCTTCGGATTGGGCCAGCCCTCGCGCGGATTGACCAGCCGCAGCCGTGACAGGCCGAAATTGCCCATGGCGCGCGCCGCCGCGCCGATATTCTCGCCGAGTTGCGGCTCGACGAGGATCACCACCGGCCCGCCCTCGTGCCAGGGCTTGGTGCTGTCGGTTCCCGCGCCGGGCATCAACGTACCTCCCTCGACGGCGGAAGGGCGCGGATGGCGGGCGGGAGGATGCAGGAAAGCTCGGACATGCGCTCCTCCTAGAGCATGTCCGAGCAAATTTGAACGGGGTTGGTGCCCGTCAGGCCCGCTCGTGGGCGTCTATTCCAGCGGATCTCACGACCGCGGCGGCAGACGGCTCACCGTGACGTCGTTCGGCCCGCCGGTCTTGTTGCGGATCAGACCCCACACCACGCCGCGCTCGGCGGGATCGAAGGCGAAGCCCTGCCCGCCGATCTCGATCGGGATGGTCTCTATCCATTGCATGACCGACCCCATCTCCGGCGGGGCGACGACATAGAGCTCGGCATTGTCGTGGCCGGTAATGTAGAGCCGCCCGTCCGGCCCGAAAGCGCCGCCGGAATTGCTCATGTCCTGGAAGCGCGCCACCAGCGCATCGGGATAGACGAACGCCTCGGCAATGCTCCAATCGGGGTTGAAGCGCACGATCTGGGTGTTGAACTTGTTGCCATAGGCGAGCGGGCTCTTGTCGAACACCCGGTTGTAATTGGCAAAGGCACCCCACCAGCGGCCTTGCGGGTCGCGGTCGAGCCAGGTGAACGAACCGCGCTCGATACCGAAGCTGTGGCTCTCCAGATGCCTCAGCGTCTCGGCGTCCCATATCTCCACCGAGCTCACCATCGGCCAGTCCGGATAATTGGAATGAGCGGTGTAGAGCTTGCCGTCGCGCACCACGCCGCTGTCGAGATGCAGGATCGGCCCACCCTTCGGCCCTTCCCATTTGGCGACCTGCTTGCCGGTCTCCTTATCGAACTTGGCAATGGTCCGGTTGTCGATCGCATAGAAGGAGCGCTCGGCGACGGCGACGGCCTGACGGGCCTCCGGCACCTGCACACGGCGGATCGTCTCGGCCGCCGGCCGCTGCTCCTGGGCAAGCGCCGTCCCGGCGCAGGCGGTGGCCAGCAGGGCACCGGCGACGATCGCCCGGCGCTTCGTGGTGAAAACGGATCGATTGAACATGGACGTCTCCCATGGCGGCGGCGCGCACGCGGCCGCCAAGACTGTGTGACGCCCGCCGCCTAGCAGCACCGCATGAACCTCAGGCGACAATCCCCTGCCCGGCCCTCGGCAACTTGCCAGAAAGTCGGTGCCCGAACCGCTTTCGTTTGACCCAAGGTCGCGGTATCACGCTCGCACCGGCGCCTGCCGCGCGGACTGGCGCCGAGGCCCCATTACGAAGCTGCTTCCGCGCGAGGTAGAACCATGGCGAAGATCAAAGTCGCGAATCCCGTCGTCGAGCTCGACGGCGACGAGATGACCCGCATCATCTGGCAGTACATAAAAGACAAGCTGATCCACCCCTATCTCGACATCGACCTGGAATATTACGATCTCGGCGTCGAGAACCGCGACCGCACCGAGGATCAGGTGACGATCGATGCCGCGGAAGCGATCAAGCGGGTCGGCGTCGGCGTGAAATGCGCGACCATCACCCCCGATGTCGGCCGGGTGAAGGAATACAACCTGAAGAAGATGTGGCGGTCGCCGAACGGCACCATCCGCAACATTCTCGGCGGCGTGATCTTCCGCGAGCCGATCATCTGCAAGAACGTGCCGCGCCTCGTTCCCGGCTGGACCCAGCCGATCATCGTCGGCCGCCACGCCTTCGGCGACCAGTACCGTGCCACCGATTTCACCGTGCCGGGCAAGGGCACGCTGACGGTGAAGTTCGTCGGCGAGGACGGCACCACTATCGAGCACGAAGTCTACAAGTTCCCCGGCGCCGGCGTCGCGCTGTCGATGTACAACATCGACGAGTCGATCGTCGAATTCGCCCGCGCCTCGCTGAACTACGGCCTGATGCGCAACTACCCGGTGTACCTCTCCACCAAGGACACCATCCTGAAGCAGTATGACGGCCGCTTCCGCAAGATTTTCCAGGACATCTACGACGCCGAGTTCAAGGCTGAGTTCGAGAAGCGGAAGATCTGGTACGAGCACCGCCTGATCGACGACATGGTCGCCTCGGCGCTCAAGTGGTCCGGCGGCTATGTCTGGGCCTGTAAGAACTATGACGGCGACGTGCAGTCCGACATCGTGGCGCAGGGCTTCGGCTCGCTCGGCCTGATGACCTCGGTGCTGATGACGCCCGACGGCAAGACGGTGGAAGCCGAGGCCGCCCACGGCACGGTGACCCGTCACTATCGCGAGCACCAGAAGGGCAAGGAGACCTCGACCAACTCCATCGCCTCGATCTTCGCCTGGACGCGCGGCCTGTCGCATCGCGCCAAGCTCGACGACAATGCCGAGTTGGCCACCTTCGCCGCCACGCTGGAGAAGGTATGCGTCGACACCGTCGAGGCCGGCGACATGACCAAGGACCTCGCTTTGCTGATCGGGCCGGACCAGAAGTGGCTCTCCACCACCGGCTTCCTCGACAAGATCTCCGATAATCTGCGCAAGGCCCTGGCCTGACACGATTATCCAACGGCGGGATGGGGGTCTCTCCCATCCCGCACGTGCCTGTGCCAGAAGGCGGAAATGCGCCGCTACCTACCGCGCCGAACGGTGCCGATAACACCGCGGAACGAGTGGGTGGCCCCGCCACCTCGGTTATGGCCCGATGCTCGGCTCGGCATCGAATGCCGTCACGGCCGTGGCGGCGCGACCCGACCACGCCGCAGGGATCATGCAGGAAATACCGGCGAATATGGCTGGCGACTGGCTCGCTGAAGCTCAGGCGAACGTGACCACCGAGCTACCCTGGGCGCGCTCGTGCCAATTCCGGAAGGAGCCTGCTCCGCCGATTGGGCGGGGTCAAAGCCTAAGCGCTCCCTTTCAAACCGATAGGCTCCACGCCCCGCCTTACGGGACTTCAGTCCCTCTCGTCCTTCTCGGGCACTTCACCGGCGGCAATATCGCTGCGCCGGCCGACGGCGTGCGGGCCGTCCTCATCCTTCGCCATGCTGCGGATGCGCTGGCCGATGCCGGGGTGATGACGAATGACCTCGGCCAAATCCTCGGCATCGAGCGCCAGCAGCATGCAGCGCCGCCGGGCGCGAGCGGTGGCGGCGCGGCGGGTGTTGTGCAGCAGCGCCATCTCGCCGAAGAATTGCCCGGTGCCAAGCACCGCCGTCTCATCGCCGAACTCCAGCTCCACCTCGCCCGAAGCGATGAAATACATCGAGCGCGCCTGCTCGCCGCGCCGGGCGATGATCTCCCCAGGCTGGGCGGTGTGGGCGGAAAGCACCTTGTGAATCTCGCCGATCGCCGCGGCGTCGAGATCGGCGAACAGGGGCACGCGTGCCACCATGCCCCAGGTGATCACGAAATCCCGCCGCTTGATGATGTCGACGAAGGCGGTGGCGATGATGCCGACCGGCAGCGCGATCATGATGATCCCGGTGAGCATGGTCAGCCCGGCGATCACCCGCCCGATCGGGGTCACGGGGTAGACGTCACCATAACCGACCGTCGTTACCGTCGACATGGCCCACCACATCGCCTGCGGGATCGACCCCATATGGTCGGGCTGCACGCTGCCCTCGGCGACATACATTGCCGAGGCGGCGATAAGAACCGCCGCCACCAACAGCCAAAGGCAGGCGAGCAGCGATTGCCGTTCCGAGCGCAACACTTCGAAAAGAGATTGCATACCAGGCGAATAGCGGGCGAGCTTCACAAACCGCATCAAACGGAGGATCGCCAGCGTGCGCAGATTGACGCCCCACAGCGCCGACAGCACGAAGGGCAGCCACGCCGCCAGGTCGACCAGCGCCGGCAGGGAGCGCGCGTAGCGCAGACGGGCCGTCCGATGGCGCAGGCCGCGATAGCGCGGGTCCTCCGGCGCGATCCACAGCCGCAGCGCGTACTCCAGCGCGAAAACGATCAGAGAAAGGGCCTCGAAGCCGCGCATCAGCGCGGCGTCGTGCAACAGCAGGCTCGGCACGGTCTCCAGCACCGCCGCGACCACATTGGCGAGCACGAGGCCGATCAGCCCGGCGTTGACCCAGCGGCCGACCCGGTCCTCCGAGGCGTTCCCTTCCAGTACCTCGTAAAGCCGACGCCGCAGGCCGCGGCGCCCGGCGCTCGACAACCAGCCGCCATGCTGCCCGCGGGATGCCATGATGCCACGTCCACTCCCGAAAGCCCGCTTGATCCACCGCCGCAGCGGTGGTGGTGCCCGTCAGCCGGCGAGCGCCGCCTCGATAGCCTCCAGCGCCGCTGACGCATTGGCTCCATCCGGCCCGCCGGCCTGCGCCATGTCGGCGCGGCCGCCGCCGCCCTTGCCGCCCAAGGCCTCGGCGCCCCGGCGCACCAGGGCCACCGCGTCATAGCGATCGGTCAGATCCGGCGTCACACCTACGACCAGGCCGGCGCGTCCTTCCTCGGTAACCGCGACGATCGCCACGATGCCGGAGCCGAGCCGCTTCTTGCCTTCGTCTGCGAGGCTCTTGAGATCCTTGAGATCGATGCCGGAGACCTGCCTGGCCAGCAACCTGATCGAGCCGATCGTACGGGCCGGCTCCTCGGCCGCCTCGCCGCCGCCCATCGCCAGGCGGCGGCGCGCCTCGGCAAGCTCGCGCTCCAGCTTGCGCCGCTCCTCGACGAGCTGGGCGACACGCGCTTCGACCTCGCCGACGGGCGCCTTCAGCACCGCCGCCGCCGCCTGCAGCGCCTTGCCCTGTGCATCGAGATGATGGCGTGCCGCATCCGCGGTCATCGCCTCGAGGCGTCGCACGCCCGCGCCAACAGCGCTTTCGCCGAGCACGGAGACAAGTCCGATGTCGCCGGTGCGGCCGACATGGATGCCGCCGCACAACTCGATCGAATAGGGGGCGCCATTGCCCGGATCGGTCCCCATCGAGACCACCCGTACCTCATCGCCATATTTCTCGCCAAACAGGGCCCGAGCGCCGGAGGCGATCGCGTCGTCGACCGCCATCAGCCGCGTCTCGACCGGCTCGTTGCGCAGGATCACCGCATTGGCGATGTCGGAGACCTGTCCGATCTCTTCTTCGCTCATCGGCTTGGGATGGCTGAAGTCGAAACGCAGGCGATCCGGCCCCACCATCGAGCCCTTCTGCGCGACATGATCGCCGAGCACCCGCCGGAGCGCCTCATGCAGCAGATGCGTCGCCGAATGGTTGGCGCGGATGGCACGGCGGCGAGCGTGATCGACCTCCAGCGCCAGCGCCATGCCGGACGTCAGCGAACCGCTCTCCACCTCCACCTCATGCACGAATACGTCGCCGAGCTTCTTCTGCGTATCGAGCACCCGCGCCTTCACCCCACCCTCGCCGGTGAGGACGCCGGTATCGCCGAGCTGGCCGCCGGATTCGCCGTAGAACGGCGTCTGGTTGAGGACCAAGAAGCCGCGACCACCGGTAACGATCTCCGAAACCTCGACGCCGTCGGCCAGCAGGGCGACGACCGAACCTTCGGCGATCTCCGTGCCATAGCCGAGAAACTCGGTGGCTCCCACCTTCTCGCGGATGCCGAACCAGACGGCATCGGTCGCCGCCTCCCCCGAACCCGACCAGGAGGCCCGCGCATCGGCCCGCTGGCGCTCCATAGCCGTGTCGAACGCCGCGGTATCGACGCTGATGCCGCGGGCGCGCAGCGCATCCTCGGTCAGATCGAGTGGGAAGCCATAGGTATCATAAAGCTTGAAGGCGGTTTCGCCGGAGAACTTCGCCCCATCGCCGAGGCCTTCGCTCTCCGCTTCCAGGATCGACAGGCCACGCTCCAGCGTCTTGCGGAAGCGTGTCTCCTCGAGGCGCAGGGTTTCGCTGACCAGCGCCTCGGCGCGCACGATCTCGGGATAGGCACGCCCCATCTCGCGCACCAGCACCGGCACCAGCCGATGCATCAGCGGATCGCGGGCGCCGAGCAGCTGCGCATGACGCATCGCCCTGCGCATGATGCGGCGCAGCACATAGCCGCGCCCCTCATTCGAGGGCAGCACGCCATCCGCCACGAGGAAGGTCGAGGCCCGCAAATGATCGGCGATGACCCGATGGCTCGCCTTCTGCGGACCGTCGGCGGTGACATTGGTGAGATCCTCGACCGCGCCGGTCAGCGCGCGCATCAGGTCGATCTCGTAATTGTCATGCGTGCCCTGCAGCACCGCCGAGATGCGCTCCAGCCCCATACCGGTATCGATCGAAGGGCGCGGCAAGTTGATCCGCTCGCCGCTCGGCAGCTGCTCGAACTGCATGAACACGAGGTTCCAAATCTCGATGAAGCGGTCGCCATCCGCATCCGCCGAGCCGGGAGGGCCGCCCGGAATGTGCGACCCGTGGTCGTAGAAAATCTCGGAACAGGGACCGCAGGGACCGGTATCGCCCATCTGCCAGAAATTGTCCGAGGTCGGGATGCGGATGATCTTGCTCTCGGGCAGCCCGGCGATCTTCTTCCACAGGTCGAACGCTTCGTCGTCTTCGTGGTACACCGTCACCAGCAACTTCTCGACGGGAAGCTCGAACTCGCGGGTGATCAGGTTCCAGGCGAACTCGATAGCATTCTCCTTGAAATAATCGCCGAAGGAGAAATTGCCGAGCATCTCGAAGAAAGTGTGATGCCGGGCCGTGTAGCCGACATTATCGAGATCGTTGTGCTTGCCGCCGGCACGCACGCATTTCTGCGATGTCGCCGCCCGCGAATAGGGCCGCTTCTCCATGCCGGTGAAGACATTCTTGAACTGCACCATGCCGGCATTGGTGAACATCAATGTCGGGTCGTTACGCGGCACGAGCGGCGAGGAGTCCACCACCTGATGGCCATTCTTCGCGAAATAATCGAGGAAGGCCGACCTGATCTCGTTGACGCCGCTCATCGAACACTGCCTGTAGAAAATAGACCGCCGGCAGGTCCGCCGGCCCGCGCCGGAGCAGCGCGAGCCCCGGTTCTAACGAGGCCGCAATAGCTTGTCCAGAAAGGCCTCGTGCCAAGCCCGCCCTGTCCACGACAGGGCCGTCGTCCACTGAGCGGACTGGACGACCGCCTGGTGAGACGACCGCCTGGTGCGCGAAACGTCGCCGAACCGCCCCAGGTGCGCCCTCAGGCGTCGGCGTCGTCCTCGCTCCCCGGCTCACCGGCAAGGATCTGCTCGGCGATGAGGCCCGCATTTTGCCGGATGGTTGCCTCGATACGGCCGGCGGCATCCGGATTCTGGCGCAGGAAGTTCTTGGCGTTCTCCCGCCCCTGGCCGAGCCGCTGGCTGTCATAGGAGAACCAGGCGCCGGACTTCTCGACGACCCCCGCTTTGATGCCGAGGTCGATGAGCTCACCCATCTTCGAGACACCCTCGCCATACATGATGTCGAACTCGACCTGCTTGAAGGGCGGAGCGAGCTTGTTCTTCACCACTTTCACGCGGGTCTGGTTGCCAACCACCTCCTCGCGCTCCTTGATGGAGCCGATACGGCGAATGTCGAGACGAACCGAGGCGTAGAACTTCAACGCGTTGCCGCCCGTGGTGGTCTCCGGGCTGCCATACATCACCCCGATCTTCATGCGGATCTGGTTGATGAAGATCACCATGGTATTGGAGCGGCTGATCGAGCCGGTGAGCTTGCGCAAGGCCTGGCTCATCAACCGCGCCTGCATGCCCGGCTGGTTGTCGCCCATCTCGCCGTCGAGTTCGGCCCGCGGCGTCAGCGCCGCCACCGAATCCACCACCAGCACGTCGACGGCCCCCGAGCGCACCAGCGTATCGGCGATCTCCAGCGCCTGCTCGCCGGCATCGGGCTGGGAGATCAGCAGATTGTCGAGGTCTACCCCGAGCTTGCGGGCATAGATGGGGTCGAGCGCATGTTCGGCATCGACGAAGGCGCACACGCCGCCCTTCTTCTGCGCCTCGGCGATGGTATGCAGCGCCAGCGTGGTCTTGCCGGACGATTCCGGCCCGAAGATCTCGATCACGCGCCCACGCGGCAGGCCGCCGATGCCGAGAGCGATATCCAGCCCCAGCGATCCGGTGGAGACCGTTTCGACCTCCATGATCTTGTCGTTCTTGCCGAGCCGCATGATCGAGCCCTTGCCGAAATGCCGCTCGATCTGTGAAAGCGCCGCGTCCAGCGCCTTGGCCTTGTCCATGGAAGATCCTTCGACGAGTCGCAACGTAGATTGAGTCATTGCCGGGCTCCGGGTCGCAAGCAAGCGTTTTGCTGAGATTTCGCGAATGTACCCTGTTTGTTCCGCGTTCGCAATATGTTCCCGAACTACGTCATCATCGCGCCCGATGCCGGACCCTCAGGCCACCAGGTCCTTGAGCGGGGCCAGCCCGGCAGTGTCGGGAAACACGTCGCGGGCGAGATAGCCGGCCGGCGCGCCGAACAGGTCGGCGAGAATTCCCTTGGCCACGCTGCGCACATCGGTGGTCGGACGCAGGTCGCGCCCGTCCAGCAGCGCCGCGTCGGACAGGCCCGGCCAGTCGGCGATCACCCGGCCACCGCGAATGGCGCCGCCCGCCAGCAGCACCACGGTACCGGTGCCGTGGTCGGTCCCCCGCGTGCCGTTGATCCGGGCGGTGCGGCCGAACTCCGTCACCACCATCAGCGCGGTATCCTTCCATGTCGGCCCGAGCGTCTCGGCGAAAACCCCGATGGCGTCGTCAAGGCCCCGCAGGCGGTTGGCGAGCTGGCCTTTCACGCCTCCCTCATTGGCATGGGTGTCCCAGCCTTCGAAGGCGAGGCCGGCAATGCGCGGGCCTTCCTGCTGCGCCAGCAGGCGCGCGGCACCGAGCGCGGTCCGGCTCATGCCCTTCGGATCGGACAGGCCGCCCTGGCGCCGGATCGCCGGGCCGTTCATCGCGATGAGATCCTCGGTCTTCAATCCCTCGACCAGCATCCGATGCAGGGCGGGATCGCGCTCGGCATAGAGCGCGGCGAGACGGTCGGCGAGATCGTCGCCTGCCGGGGGCAGGACCGCCGGGCTCCAGCCGAGCACCGGGGCCGGCCCGCGCACCACCAGGGGAGCCACCGGGCCGACACCGAGCGCGCCGGCCGGAGCGACGCGATCGCCAGCCGGCAGGCCGGCAAGGAAGCGGTTCAGCCAGCCGGTCTCGATCTTCCCCGGGGCCGGCTGGCCGCTTTCCAACACGTCCTGGCCGTCGAAATGCGAACGCTCGCGATAGCCGGTTGCCGCCGCATGCACGACGCTGGCCTGCCCTGCCCTATAGAGCCGGGCGAAGTTCGGCATCGAGGGATGCAGCGCGAAAAAGCCGTCGAGCGGCAGCGCCGGGATCTCGCCATCGAGCGAGAGCGCAAGATCGCCATGCAGACCGGCATAGGCCGGATCGCCGACCGGCGCCACGGCGGCGAGCCCGTCCAGCGCGCCGCGCAGGACGATGCAGACGAAGCGTGCATCCCGCCCGCCGGCCGCACCCGCGATCCGCGGCATGAAGGCCCAGGCGAACAGGGCGCCGGAGGTGCCGAGCAGCGCGCGACGGGACAGCGAGGTCTCGCAGAGGTCCAATGGCTATCTCCTCTGGAATTCGGGCGACATCAGCAGCAGCGCGATGGCCTGCGGCCGGCTCTCGGCGCGACGCACGGCCCGCAGCGTCTCTTCCGAAATCGTGACGCCGAAGGCGGCCTCGGCAAGCGCCAGCGGATCGGCGGCGCCGGCGGCGCGGCCGATCTGGTCGGCGACATCGAGGCGCGTCTTGATGCCGGTTGGCGACAGCCATTCGTCGCTGCGGTCTGTGAACCCCTTCGGACTGCCGGGATTCCACATCGGCTGCCCCATGGCGATGAGCTGGCCCAGCGCCATCTTCACCTGATCCGGCTTGCCGGTCAGCCGAAGCGCGGCAAACAGGAACTCCTGCGGCGAGCGCAGCTTGCCGGCGGCTCCGTCCCAAGCCTCTGGAGATTCCACCAGCACCTGGGCGAGTTGCTTCAGGTCGCCGCCGCTGCTGCGGAAACTCGCCGCCAGCCGGGCGACCAGCGCCGGCGGCGGGTCGTCGGCGACGAAATAGCTGGCGAACTTGCGGGCGATGTGCCGTGCGGTGGCCGGATGCGCCGCCAGCGCCAGCAAGGCCGCCTCCCCCTGTTCGACGCCGCCTTCGGGATAGACGCGGCCGAGCAGCATCTGGTCGCCGGGTTCGTGGCGGACCGGTGCGAAGGTGAAGCTCCCGCCATGGAAGGCGTCCTCATCCGCCGACGCCACCGTCCAGCCGGTGAGGATGCGGGCCAGCGACGTGACATCGGCCTGCGTGTAGCCTCCATCGACGCCGAGCGTGTGCAGTTCCAGCGTCTCGCGCGCCAGATTCTCGTTGAGGCCACGCTTGTTCTTCAGCGCCGTGTTGGAGGTCGGCCCGATGGACTGGTTGTTGTCGAGATAGAACAGCATCGCCGGGTGCTGCTCCACCGCCTTCAGCATGTCGGCGAAGCGGCCGAGCACATAGGGGCGGATGGCCTCGCGTTCGAAGGCGCCGGCGGTGATGCGCATCGGCGCGTCCTTGAGCGCGATGGCGAAGTGGTTGGCCCAGAACAGCACCAGGCGTTCGGTGAAGCCCACCGGTGCCTCGTGCATGCGCACGAGCCGCGCCGCCACCTCCTGCTCGTAGACCGGGGTGTCGGGCGATTGGAGGCCGCCGCTGCCGGCCATCGACGGGGCCGCCGCGTCCATCGCCGGGCCGGTTGGCCGCTCCATCCCCTGCCCGGCCCCCGCATCCATGCGCAACGCCACCGTCATCGGCCCGGCGGTCTCCGGCCTCGGCTGCGGTTGCTGGCGGGCGCGGGTCACGTCACGCTGATAGGCGGCGTTGCGGGCAAGGGCCTGCTGGCTGGTCGGTAGTTCGGGAGTGACCAACCGGACCGCGGCCGGCCGCGCCAACTCCTCGACAAGCGCCCCGCGCGGGTCCGAGCGGATATGGCTGAGGTCGCCGGGACGGGGACCGAGCCCGAAACGGCGAAGGGCAGTGAGCGCGGCGAGGTCGTCGGACATGCGAACGGCCCTGCATGCAAGCGCATCGCCCCGCCCGCCGAGACGGCGTTACGGGCAGCCGACGCGCGGCCTCTCTCCCCCGGGTGAGACGGTGAAAGCCATTTGGGGCGATTTGGCGACCGTCGGCTACGAAAGCAGCAGCCGCAGGCAGATGCCCGCGACGGCGCAGCCGGCCAGCGTGGTGAACAGGCCGAGCCGGAACCACAGCAGCGCCACCATGGCGGCGGCGGCCAGCAGTGCGGCGCGCCAATCCACCGATCCCGGCACCGGCAGGTCCGGCCGCAGGCCGAGAAATTCCACGCTCTCGACCTGGCGGAAGAGCACATGGAGCGAGAACCACAAAGCGAGGTTCAGGATCACGCCGACCACCGCCGCGGTGATCGCCGAAAGCGACGCCGACAGCGCACGGTTGCCGCGCAGCGATTCGACGAAGGGCGCGCCGAGGAAGATCCAGAAGAAGCAGGGCGCGAAGGTCACCCATATGGTCAGGAGGGCCCCCAGCGTGCCGGCCAGCAATGGGTCGATCGCTCCCGGATTGCGGAACGCCGCCAGGAAGCCGACGAACTGCACCACCAGGATCAGCGGGCCGGGCGTGGTCTCGGCAAGACCGAGGCCGTCCACCATCTCGCCCGGCGTCATCCAGCCGAAGCTGTCCACCGCCGCCTGCGCCACATAGGCGAGCACCGCATAGGCCCCGCCGAAGGTCACCACCGCCATGACGCTGAAGAACGCCCCGATCTGGGTCCATACGCTGGACGACCCGGTCGTCGCCCAGAGCAGCAGCACCGGCCCCAGCCACAGCGGCAGCCATGTCGCCGCCACCCGCAACGCCCGGCCCCATGAAGGAGCGGCATGGGCGAGCTCGCCGCGCTCGAACATCGCATCGACGACGCCGGGCACCTCCGGCGCCTCCCCCCTCGCGCCGTTGCCGGCCGGGACGAACAGCGCCGGCGCGTAGCGGTTGCCGATCCAGCCTGTAAGCCCGGCCAAGGCGATGATGAGCGGGAAAGGCAGGTGGAGCAGATAGATCGCCAGGAAGGCCGCGGCGGCGATGCCGACCGTCAACCGGTTCCTGAGCGCGCGTCGCCCGATCCGCACCACCGCCTGCACCACGATGGCGAGCACCGCCGCCTTCACCCCGAAGAACAGCGCGTCGACCAGCGGCACATGACGATACAGGGCGTAGAGGGAACTCAAGGCCAGCATGACCAGGGCGCCCGGCAGCACGAACAGCAAGCCGGCCATCAGCCCGCCCGCCGTGCGGTGCAACAGCCAGCCGATATAGGTGGCGAGCTGCTGCGCTTCCGGGCCGGGCAGCAGCATGCAGTAGTTGAGAGCGTGCAGGAAGCGCTGCTCCCCGATCCAGCGGCGGTCCTCCACCAGTTCCTTATGCATGAGCGCGATCTGTCCCGCCGGGCCGCCAAAGCCGAGCAGGCCGATCTTCGCCCACACCCGGAAGGCTTCGGCCAGCGTCGGGGCGTTGGGGAGGGTGGCGCGGGCGGGCGGTGTGGTCATGGCAATGGCACGGTCCTGGCAATGGCACGGTCAGGGTTATGGGATGCAGCGGGAATCGGGAACGCGGCTTCCGCCGGAAGGCAAAGGAGGCGGGATCAAAGCCATGGAAACACGACAGCCGGAAGTCAGCCGGCCGCGCCAGTCGCCTGACCCTCCCCGCCCGCATCCGGCCCGTCCTCATAGAGCTCGAGCGGCAGCCCGTCGGGATCGGCGAAGAAGGTGAACCGCCTGTTCGTATAGGGATCGGTCCGCACCGGCTCGACAGCGATGCCGAGGCGGGAGAGCCGCGCAATCTCAGCGTCGAGGTCGGTGGTGGCAAAGGCGAGGTGGCGCAGCCCGCAGGCTTCCGGGCGGCTCGGGCGCGGCGCCGGCGCCGGAAACGAGAACAGCTCCAGCCGCGCATTGCCGGCGTCGAGGTCGCATTTCCAGGAGGATCGCTCCTCGCGAAACACCTCGTGCAGCACCGGAAATCCCAGCGTCTCGCAATAGAAGCGTCGGGAACGCGGATAGTCCGAACAGATGATCGCGATGTGATGAATGCCCCGCATGAAGGAACCTTACCCGGAGTCGGATACCCGCGACAGCGGGCTCACCACCGTAACCGACGCGCTGTGGAAGGGGCTTTCGCGCTCACACTGCCGGAGAGAAGATCATTCTCCAGGAACCGCGCTCGCCAGCTGAATCGCGGGCCTCGCCGGTCGTCCGGTCGTCGGCCGGATGCCTACCGATGCGTGCATAGGTGAAACCGGTCCGTGCGAATTGGCAAAGGAAGGCTTCGCACAAATCGTCGCCATGCACTAGAACCGTGCAGGTGCGACGCCAATCTCGCGTGAAAGGAATGTTCACATGAGCCGCTTCCGATCTCTTCTCATCGCCACCCTCCTGCTCGGCACCGCCGCTTTGCCGGCCGCCGCCGAGAGCATCTACAATCGCGGCAACTCCGCCGATCCGGAATCACTCGATCCGCACAAGACCTCGACCGTCTATGAGGCGCATATCCTGCGCGATGTCTTCGAGGGGCTGGTGATGCAGGATGCCACCTCCGACCTTATTCCCGGAGCGGCGGAGAGCTGGACGGTTTCACCCGATGGCAAGGTCTACACCTTCAAATTGCGGCCGGACGCGGCCTGGTCGAACGGCGACCCATTGACGGCGGAGGACTTCGTCTATTCGTTCCGCCGGCTCGAGGACCCCGCCACCGGCGCCGAATACGCCTCGATGCTCTACGTCATCAAGAATGGCGAAGAGGTGAACACCGGCAAGGCGAAGCCGGAGGAACTCGGCGTACGTGCCGTCGATGCCAAGACTTTCGAGGTGACGCTGAAGTCGCCTACTCCCTATTTCCTGGAAATGCTGACCCACCAGGCCGCCTATCCGGTGAACAAGGCATCGATCGAAAAGTTCGGCGCCGAGTGGATCAAGCCCGGCAACCTGGTCTCGAACGGCGCCTTCACCCTCACCGAGTTCGTTCCCAACGACCATATCAAGCTGGTGAAGAACCCGAAGTTTCACGCCGCCGATGAGGTGAAGCTCGATGTGGTGAACTACATCCCGACCGAGGATCGCTCCACCGCCATCAAGCGCTACGAGGCCGGCGAGCTGGATTCCAATGACGACCTGCCCACCGAGCAACTCGCCGATCTCAAGAAGAAGTTCGGCGATCAGGTGAAGCTCGGCCCCTATCTCGGCACCTATTACTACGCCGTCAAGACCGACAAGGCGCCGTGGAACAACCCGAAGCTGCGCCGCGCCATCTCGCTGATCATCGATCGCGACTTCCTCGCCGAGAAGGTGTGGCAGAACTCGATGTTGCCGGCCTATTCCATGGTGCCGCCGGGCATCGAGGGCTACACGCCGGCCGAGGCGGACTACGCCAAGATGTCCCAGTTCGACCGCGAGGACGAGGCCAAGAAGATTCTCACGGAGCTCGGCTACGGCCCCGGCAAGCCGCTGAAGCTTGAGATCCGCTACAACACCTCGGAAAACCACAAGAACACCGCGGTGGCGATCCAGGAACAGCTGAAGCCGTTCGGCATCGAGGTGTCGCTGATCAACACCGACACCAAGACCCATTACGGCCATCTGGAGCAGAAGGGCGATTACGATTATGCGCGCGGCGGCTGGATCGCCGACTACAAGGACCCGGAATCCTTCCTCGGCATTTCCCGCAAGGCCAGCGGCAATAACTACTCGAACTTCGACAACCTCTCTTTCGAGAAGCTGATGGACGAGGCTGCCGCCGCCGGCGGCGATCCGGCGGCGCGGATGAAGAAGCTCGCCGAGGCCGAGAAGGTGCTCGTCGACAATCTCGGCAACATGCCGCTACTCTATTACAGCTATCACGAGATCGTCTCGCCCAAGCTCAAGGGCTGGGAGCCGAACGTGATGGCCATCCATCCCTCGCGCTTCATCAGCAAGTGAGCCGGCCCGCCGGCGGCGGCGCTCCGCGCGCCGCCGGCTTCACCTCCCGGCACGAGGACGATTCAAGTGCTACGCTATGTGCTGCGGCGGCTCCTGACCGCCATCCCGACGCTATTCCTCATCGTCACTCTCTCGTTTTTCCTGCTGCGCGTCGCCCCGGGCGGGCCGTTCAGCCAGGAGCGCGGGCTGAGCCCGGAGGTGAGGGCCAATCTCGAGCGCGTCTACCAGCTCGATGCGCCGCTGTGGCGGCAATACCTCTCCTATCTCGGCAATCTCCTGCGCGGCGATTTCGGACCCAGCTACAACCTGCCGGACTTCACCGTGGCGGACCTGTTCCGCGTCGGCCTGCCGGTCTCGGTACAGCTCGGCGCCTCCGCCCTGGTGTTGGCGCTGATCCTCGGCTCGATACTGGGCATCGTCGCCGCCCTGCGGCAGAACAGGGGCGTCGATTACGCCGTGGTCGCGCTCGCCACCGCCGGCTCCACCATTCCGACCTTCGTCATCGCCCCGCTCTATCAGCTGGTCTTCGCCCTCACTCTCGCCTGGGTGCCGGTCGCCGGCTGGGGCGGCGGAGCGCTCGTCAACAAGATCGGCCCGGCGCTGACCCTGGCCTTGCCGCAGATCGCCATCGTCGCCCGCCTCATGCGCGGGGCGATGATCGAAGCCCTGCGCGCCAACCACATCCGTACCGCCCGCGCGCTCGGGCTCGGCAGCTGGTCGGTGGTGGTGAAGCACGCTTTGCGCGGCGCCCTGCTCCCGATCATCTCCTATGCCGGCCCGGCCGCGGCGGCGCTGCTCACCGGCTCGGTGGTGGTGGAGACGGTGTTCGCCATTCCCGGCGTCGGCCGCTACTTCGTCGATGCCGCCCTCAATCGCGACTACACGCTGGTGATGGGCACCGTGGTGGTGATCGCGGTTTTCGTCATCGTCTTCAATCTGATCGTCGATCTGCTTTACGCGCTGGTCGATCCGCGGGTGCGTTATGACTGAGCTTGTCCTCTCCCGGCCCGTCAAGGGACGGTCGCTGTGGATCGACGCCTGGCGGCGCCTCACCGCCAACCGCGCCGCCGTGGTGAGCGTGGTCTATCTCGTGCTGATGGGCGTTGCCTGCCTCGTCGGGCCGCTGCTGACGGGCCATCACTACACCACCATCTACACCGACTACGTCCGGGTGCCGCCAAGCCTGACGGCGTATCCCAAGCCGGACCAGATCTCCGGCATGCTGGATGAACTGATCCGCCGCATGCGGGTCGATCTCGTCGCGTGGAACGATCAGGATGACCGCGTCAGCCTGACCATCCGCTCCTCGCGGCCGATCGATCCGCGGGTGGTGCGCTATTTCGACCGTTCGTCGAGCTTCACCGATCCGCGGGTGGAGACCACCTCGCCCGACGGGCTGACCATGACGCTCAGCACGGCGGTCGCGAAGCGCTATTTCCTGTTCGGCACCGACAATACCGGCCGCGACCTGCTCACCCGCACCCTCATCGCCGGCCGGGTGTCGCTGGCGATCGGGCTGCTCGCCGGGCTCACCGCCGTGGTCATCGGGGTGATCTACGGCGCCACCGCCGGCTATCTCGGCGGACGCATCGACGACATCATGATGCGCATCGTCGACGTGCTCTACTCGCTGCCCTTCATCTTTCTCGTCATCATGCTGGTGGTGTTCTTCGGCCGCAACTTCGTGCTGATGTTCATCGCCGTCGGCGCGGTGCAATGGCTCGACATGGCACGCATCGTGCGCGGCCAGGCGCTGTCGATCCGCCGGCAGGAATATGTGCAGGCCGCCCTCGCCCTCGGCGTCTCGCCTTCCGGCATATTGTGGCGGCACGTGGTGCCGAACACGCTCGGCCCGGTGGCGGTCTACATGACGCTCTTGGTGCCGCAGGTGATCCTGCTGGAGAGCTTCCTCTCCTATCTCGGCCTCGGCGTGCAGGAGCCTTTGACCAGCTGGGGCGTGCTGATCGCGCAGGGGGCGAAGAACATCCCCTCCGCCAACTGGCTGCTGATCTTCCCGTCGATCTTCCTTACCTCGACGCTGTTCGCGCTGAATTTCCTCGGCGACGGCCTGCGCGATGCGCTCGACCCCAAGGACCGCTGACATGGGCGAGACGACACCCCTGCTCGAACTCGCCAATCTCGACGTGCGTTTCGACACGGCGGATGGCGAGGTTCACGCCGTGCGCGGCATTGATCTCACGGTGGCTCCCGGCGAGACCCTCGCCGTCGTCGGCGAATCCGGTTCCGGCAAGAGCCAGACCATGATGGCGGCCATGGGCCTGCTCACCAAGAACGGCCGGGCCACGGGAAGCGTGCGCTATCGCGGGCGCGAGATCCTCGGCCTGCCGGCACGGGCGCTCGACGAGATCCGCGGCGCCAAGATCGCCATGATCTTCCAGGAGCCGATGACCTCGCTGGACCCTCTCTACACCATCGGCAACCAGCTCGCCGAACCGCTGATGCGTCACAAGCGCCTCGGCGCCAAGGCGGCGCGGCAACGGGCGGTGGAACTGCTCGCCCTGGTCGGCATTCCCGACCCGGAGCGGCGGCTCCGCGCCTATCCGCACGAGCTCTCCGGCGGCCAGCGCCAGCGGGTGATGATCGCCATGGCGCTGGCCGCCGAGCCGGACGTGCTGATCGCCGACGAGCCGACCACCGCGCTCGATGTCACCGTGCAGGCGCAGATCCTCGAATTGCTGCGTTCGCTGCAGCAGCGCTTCCACATGGGCATCGTGTTCATCACCCACGATCTCGGCCTCGCCCGGCACTTCGCCGACCGGGTGGCGGTGATGCGCTACGGACAGGTGGTCGAGCAGGGGCCGGCCTCGCGCGTGCTCACGCGACCCGAGCACGACTATACCCGCATGCTGCTGGCCGCCGAACCGACCGGCACCAAGGCCCCTCCGCCCGACGACGCCCCGCTCGTACTGGAGGCGCGCGGCATCGACGTCACCTTCAAGACCGGCGGCGGCCTGCTGGCCGGGCCGCCCCTGGAGATTCATGCGGTCGACAAGGTCAGCGTGACACTGAAGCAGGGACAGACCATCGGCATCGTCGGCGAGTCCGGTTCCGGCAAGTCGACGCTTGGCCGGGCGCTGATCCGGCTGATCGACAGCGAGGGCGATATCCGCCTGTTCGGCCACCCCATCGGCGGCCTCGACGCCACCGGCCTGCGTGCGCTGCGCCGGCAGGTGCAGATCGTCTTTCAGGATCCTTACGGCTCGCTGTCGCCACGAATGACGGTCGGCGAGATCGTCAGCGAGGGCCTGCGGGTGCATGAACCCCAGCTCGACGCGCGCACGCGCGAACAGCAGGTGATCGCGGCGCTGGAAGACGTCACCCTCGATCCGTCGCTACGCAACCGCTATCCACACGAATTCTCCGGCGGCCAGCGCCAGCGCATCGCTATCGCCCGCGCCATCGTGCTGAAGCCGCGGGTGCTGGTGCTGGACGAACCCACCTCGGCGCTGGACCGCTCGGTGCAGAAGGGCATCGTCGAATTGCTGCGGCGGCTCCAGAGGGAACACGGCCTTTCCTATCTGTTCATCAGCCATGATCTGTCGGTGGTGCGGGCACTCTCCGACTGGATCATGGTGATGCGGCGCGGGCAGCTGGTCGAGGCCGGTCCCACCGAGGACGTCTATGGCGCACCGGCTGCCGCCTATACGCGCGAACTGATCGCCGCCGCCTACGGCCTGACCGACAACCCGAACGGCGCCGCGTCGGCCGAGAACTGACGGGCGGGGGCTTCACCCTGCCCGCCCCGTCTTCAAGAAAGGGGACTCCCGGCCGGAAAATTCCGGCCGGATATCACTTCTTCCGAACGGCTCGTCACACGATGAAGTCGATGAGGCCGCCATCGACGCGCAGGGCGGCGCCGGTGGTGGCGGAGGCCAGCGGCGAGGCGATGTAGACCGCCATGTTCGCCACCTCCTCCACCGAGGCGGGCCGGCCGATGAGCGAGCCCGGCCGATGCGCCTTGACGAAATCGGCGCCGGCCTGCTCCAGAGTCTTGCCGGCGGCCACCTCTTCCTTGAGCATTGCCGCCACGCCTTCCGACAGCGTCGGGCCGGGGAGGATCGAATTGACCGTCACGCCGGTGCCGGCCATGCGCTTGGCCAGCCCGCGCGCCACCGCGACATCGGCGGTCTTGCTGACGCCGTAGTGGATCATCTCCACCGGAATGTTGAAGCCGGATTCCGAGCTGAGGAACAACAGGCGTCCCCACCCCTTCTCCGCCATGCCCGGCAGATAGGCCCGCGCCACACGTACGGACGCCATGACATTGACCTGCCAGTGGCGCTCCCACACCTCGTCATCGGCCTCGAAGAAGTCGACCGGCTGGAAGATACCGAGATTGTTGACCACGATGTCGAAGGCCGGTTCGGCGGCGACCAGGGCCGTCACGCCCTCCGCCGTGGCAAGGTCGGCAGCTCTGCCGCGCGCCGACCCGCCCAGTCGCACCACCGCGGCGTCGACCTTGGCCTGGGTACGCCCATTGACGACGACCGTGGCGCCCGCATCGTGCAGGCCCTTGGCGATGGCGAAACCGATGCCCTCGGTCGAGCCGGTGACAAGGGCGCTCTTGCCTGAAAGATCAATCTTCACGATCCATGTCCTTGTTTTTGCGCGAGCCGGGAGACTGCACAGGCCTGCCCGCTCGCCGGAGATGGACCGGAGAATACCGCTCCAGGCGACGGCGGAAAGGCACGCCCGCCGCAATGTGATCCGCCGGCTTCCGTCTGCGAGGGCAAAAGCTCCCGCGACGCAGACATCCCGTCCGCCCAGGCCGGCCGAGCGCACCGGTCGCGTCTAGGCAGGCTGCGGCACGACGAGTTGCCTGCCGAGACGCAGGACGTCGGCGACGAGCAGATCGAGGTCGTCCCGACGCGTGCGGTGATTGCAGATCGCGGCGCGCAGGCAATGCCGGCCGTGGATCGTGGTATCGGAGAGCGCGGCCACGCCGGTCTCCTGAAGCTGCAGCATGATCTCGACATTCATCGCCTTGAGCCGCTCCTCGTCCAGGCCGCCGGGATCGAAGCGGAAGCACACGATGTTGAGCCCGACCGGCATCTGCAGCGACAATTGCTCCTCGTCCTCAATCAGGGAGGCGAGATAGCGGGCCTGGCCGATATTCTGGTCGATGAGCCGCCCGAATTTCGTCCGCCCATGCTCCATCAGCGCCATCCAGACCTTCAGCGCCGCGAAACCGCGGCTCGTCTGCAGGCCGAATTCGTGCAGCCATGTGCCCGAGGCGATGCCGCGCGGCGTCGCCTGCAGATATTCCGGCGAGACCGCGAAGGCCTGCCGGTGGATCGCCCGGTCGCGGAAGACGACGCATCCCACCTCGAAGGGCGCATGCAGCCATTTATGAGGATCGAGCGCGACCGAATGCGCGCGGCGGATGCCGTCCACCCGCCAGCCATTCTCCGGCGCGATGGCGACCAGCGCCCCGATGCAGCCGTCGACATGGAACCAAAGTTCCTCCTCGGCCGCGAGGTCGGCCAGAGCGTCGAGATCGTCCACCGCGCCGGAATTCACCGTTCCGGCCGTACCGATGACGCAGGCCGGTGCGAAGCCGTGGGCGCGGTCATCGGCGATCGCCTTGCGCAAGGCGGCGATGTCGATCCGGCACTGGTCATCGGTCGGAATGCGGCGCAGGGCCTTGTTGCCGAGACCGAGGGCCTCCACGGCCTTGCGGTGGCAGGAATGGACCTGATCCGAGGCATAGAACCGCAAGGGCCGCGTCAGGGCCGCGAGCCCCTCCTCGCGCAGGTCGACGCCCGCCATGGCGTTGCGTGCGACCGTCAGCGCCAGCAGGTTGGCGACCGAGCCGCCGCTGACCAGCGCCCCGCTCGCACCCTCCGGGAAGCCGACCATGTCGCGAAGCCAGTCGACCACTTGTTGATCGAGCAGAGCGGCGGCATGACTGCCGCCACCGAGATTGGATCCCTGCACCGCAGCCAGGAAATCTCCAAGCGCGCCGGTGAAGTTGCCCGCTCCCATGAACCAGGACCAGAAGCGCGGATGGATGTTGCCCATCGGGTAGGCCATCACGCGATCCCGCACCAGCCCGTATACGGCCTCCAGTGGCATCGCCTCCTGCGGAAGCCCGGTCTGGAAGGCGGCGCGGACATCGTCCGGCATCGGCCGCCATACCGGCCGCTCGCGCACGCGGGCGACATGATCGACGGCATCGTCGACGATCCGGTGAGCCAGCGTGGCAACGGCGGACCAGTCCGGCGGGTCGAGGGTTTCCTCGGGCAGGTTCTGCAACGGGGTATGCGTAGCCACGGCGATCGTCCTCGCACGCTTCAGGCAGGAAGCTGGAAGCCGGGTGTCGAAAGCGACAGCTCCAGCTCCTCGGCATCCATATCCGCCGGGATCGACTCGTAGAGCGGGGTCGACAGATAGCGCTCGCCGGTGTCGGGCAGCATGCACAGCAGCACAGAGCCGGCCGGGGCGGCCTCGGCGATCTGCCGCGCCACGCCGAAGGTGGCGCCGCCGGAAATGCCGGTGAAGATGCCTTCCCTCTGCGCCAGCGCCTTGCTCCATTCCATCGCCTTGGGTCCGGCGATGGGCACGACCTGATCGCAATAATGCTCGTCGATCGCCTCCTGCAGCACCTTGGGGATGAAGTCCGGCGTCCATCCCTGGATCGGGTGCGGCTCGAAGGCGGGGTGACTTGCCGCCGGAGCGCCGTCGTCCTCGCGTGGCTGCGCATGGCCCGAGCCCAGCAGCTGCGCGTTGGCCGGCTCGCTGAGGATGATCTTGGTCTCGGGCCGCTCGCGCCGCAGCACGCGCGAGACGCCGACCACCGTGCCGCCGGTGCCGTAGCCGGTGACGAAGTAATCCAGCCGCGTGCCGGCGAAGTCGTTGACGATCTCGCGCGCAGTCGTCGTCTCGTGGATGGCGGCATTGGCCGCCGTCTCGAACTGGTGGGCGAGGAACCAGCCGTTCTTTTCCGCGAGTTCGACCGCCTTGCGGTACATGCCGAGGCCCTTCTGGGCGCGCGGCGTGAGCACCACCTTGGCACCGAGCATGCGCATCAGCCGGCGCCGCTCGACCGAGAAGCTGTCGGCCATGGTCACCACCAGCGGATAGCCCTTCTGGGCGCACACCATGGCCAGCCCTATGCCGGTGTTGCCGCTGGTCGCCTCGACGACCGTCTGGCCCGGCTTCAGCGCCCCGCTGCGTTCGGCATCCTCGATGATGGCGATGGCGAGCCGGTCCTTGACCGAGGAAGCAGGGTTGAAGAACTCCGCCTTGACGTAGATCGTCGCATGATCAACGCCGAGATTGTTGATGCGGATGACCGGCGTGTCGCCGATCGTCTCGAGCACGCTGTCGAACAGCTTGCCTCGCCCGCTGGTTGTCCGCGCTTCGGTCCGCTCGAGCATTGCCTCGTCTCCCATAGCGGCTCGCCTTCCGGACGTGGTGCGTTTCTGTGGAACGAGCCGTCTAATGCCAATTTGAGGCGCAAGTGGTAGTCTCGCCACGGGTCATCGGGCGTGGGAGGCGGCGTGGGAGTGCCCATGGAAACGACGCGGAACGCCATGTCGTCCCTGCCCCCGCAACGCAGCCTGCGCCTGATCGGGCCGCTTGCCCTGTGCCGCGACGGCGTGGCCTTGCAACTGCCGCCATCGCGAAAGCTTCGCGCATTGTTGGCGTATCTCTCCCTCGCCCCGCATCCGGTCTTGCGCGAAAGGCTTTGCACGCTGCTCTGGGACGTGCCGAACGACCCGCGCGGCGAGCTCCGATGGTGCCTGAGCAAGCTCCGCGCCCTGCTGGACGATCCTTCCCGGCTCCGCGTGCGGACGGCGGCGGATCATGTCTGGCTCGATCTCGACGGCTGTGAAGTCGACACCGCGCGCCTCCTCGATGCTGCCCGCACCGGGCTCGACCGGCTGGACCTCGCCGCCTTGCAGGCGCTGGCCGCCTCCTGCGATGGCGACTTCCTCGAAGGCGTGGTCTTCGACCATCACGTCGAGTTCGAACACTGGCTTGCCGGCCGGCGCAGCGAGTTTCGCTCGCTCCATATCGACGTGTTGGCGGAAGCGGCCCGGCGAATGCCGGCCGGCACCGCGGAGGGCCTGTCCGCCGCGCGCCGCTGGCTTGACCTCGCCCCGTGCGATCCCCGCGGGCATGAGCGCTTCCTGCTCGAACTGCTGCACCGGGGCATGGTCGAGGACTGCGCCCGGCATCTGGAGAGAAACGAGAAGGTCTTCCTCCAGGAAGGGGTGGATTTCGCGCCGGTGCGGCAGGCCTGGGACCGGATCCGGCAGATGCGCCCCGTGCCTGCGGCGCCGCGCACCGATACCCCTGTGGTATCGCCACCGCCTCCGCCGCAAACCGTCGGACCGAGGCGGGCGTCCATCGCCGTCATGCCCTTCCGCGAGCTGCGCGACGGCGCCAGCGAACCGAGCGAACTCGGCAATGCCGTTGCTCACGACATCATCAGCCGGCTGGCGCGGCTGCGCAGCCTCTTCATCATCTCCCGCGGCTCCGTCTTCGCCCTGGCGGGCGAGCAGCTGGACGTGCAGGAGATCGGCCGCCGCCTCAACGTGGACTATGTCGCCACAGGCTTCGTCGAGCGGCGGCCAGGCGTCGTGCTGGTGGCGGCGGAGATCGCCGAGGCCGCCACCTCCCGGATCATATGGACCGAGCGGCTGGAAGCCGGCACGGGTCGGCATCTGGATTTTCTCGACGAGATCGGCAACGGCATCGTCTCCTCGATCGCCGCCGAGATCGAGAACGCCGAGCGCAACCGCGCACTGCTCAAGCCTCCGGATTCGCTCGATGCCTGGGAGGCGTATCATCGCGGCCTCTGGCACATGTACCGCTTCACCGCGGAGGAAAACGCCCGCGCCGCAGCCTTCTTCCGACGTTCGGTGGCGCTGGACCCGACCTTCTCCCGCGCCTATGCCGGGCTGTCCTTCACGCATTGGCAGAGCGCCTTCCAGCGCTGGGGCGACCGGAGCGTCGAAGCGCGGCAGGCGCTGGAGACCGCCGGCCACAGCCTGCTGGTCGACGACCAGAACCCCGCCGCCCATTGGTCGATGGGACGCGCCCTGTGGCTGATGGACGAGCATGAAGCGGCGGTGCGCGAGCTGGAGCGGTCCGTCGACCTCAGCCCGAACTTCGCCCTCGGCCACTATGCCCTGGCCTTCGTGCACTGCCAGACCGGCGATCCGGCGCTGGCGATCGCCTCATCCGACCATTCGCGCCTGCTCAGTCCCTATGATCCGCTGCTGTTCGGCATGCTGGGGACCCGCGCCCTGGCGCTCGTCCGGCTCGGGGCCTTTCAGGAGGCCGCCGGATGGGCGGTCAAGGCCGCGGCCCGCCCCAATGCCCATGTGCACATACTGGCGATCGCCGCACACTGCCTCGCCCTTGCCGGCCGCATCGAGGAAGCCCGCGCCCATGTCGCGCGCATCCGTCGCCAGAACCCGCATTACCGCGGCGACGACCTTCTCGATACCTTCCACTTCGCCGCCGACGAGAAGGCCCGCTATCGCGGGGCCGCCTCGCTGATCGGGCTGGCCGGCTAGACCCGCCCGGAGCGCGAGCGCGAGCGCGACCGCCCGCCTCGTCAGGATCCTGACAGCATGAAGCCCGCCAAGTCCGAGGACCGGGCGGGCTTCATCCGTCGTCAGATCGGCCGTCTCACTCCGCCGGGTGCGGCAACGCGGCGATGCCGTGGCCGTGCTGGCGGAGCGGCCGGTTGCCGGTAAGCGCGCGCAGCAGCACGTAAAACACCGGCGTCAGGAACAGGCCGAAGAAAGTGACGCCGATCATGCCGGCAAACACCGCCACACCCATCGCATGGCGCATCTCGGCACCGGCACCGGTCGACAGCACCAGAGGCAGCACGCCCATGATGAAGGCGAAGGAGGTCATCAGGATCGGCCGCAACCGCAGCCGCGCCGCCTCCACCGCCGCATCCACCGGATTGCTGCCGGTGAACTCCAGCTCGCGGGCGAACTCGACGATCAGGATCGCGTTCTTCGCCGACAGGCCGACCAGCACCACCAGGCCGATCTGGGTGAAGATGTTATTGTCCCCTCCTCCCAGCCACACGCCGAACAGCGCGGCGAGAATGCCCATCGGCACGATCATGATGATGGCGATCGGCAGGGTCAGGCTCTCATACTGCGCCGCCAGCACCAGGAAGACGAGCAGCAGCGCGATCGGAAATACCAGCACCGCGGAATTGCCGGCGAGGATTTCCTGATAGGTCAGGTCGGTCCACTCGAAGTCGAAGCCGGGCGGCAAGACCTCGGCGGCGATGCGCGCCGCGGCATCCTGCGCCTGGCCGGACGAGAAGCCCGGCGCCGGTCCGGCATTGAAGTCGGCGGACAGGAAGCCGTTATAGCGCATGGCGCGTTCCGGCCCGGCGGTGGTCTCCACTTTCAGCAGCGCCGACAATGGGATCATCTCGCCGTTGCTCGCGCGCACCTTCAGCTTGCCGATATCCTCCGGCTTGGCCCGGTAGGGCGCATCGGCCTGCACACGCACCGAGTAGGTGCGGCCGAACTTGTTGAAGTCGTTGACATAGAGCGAGCCGAGATAGACCTGCAGCGTCTCGAACACCGACTGGATGGGCACGCCGAGCTGGCGGGCCTTGGTGCGGTCCACATTCGCGAACAGCTGCGGCACGTTGACCTGGAAGGTGGTGAACTGGCCAATCAGCTCCGGCGTCTGCATCGCCTTGGCCATGAAGGCGTTGGTCACCCGCGCCAGTTCCTCGAAGCCGCGACCGGCGCGATCCTCGATCTGCATCTTGAAGCCGCCCACCACGCCGAGGCCCTGCACCGGCGGCGGCGGGAACATGGCGATGAACGCCTCCTGGATCACCCCGTATTTCTGGTTCAGCGACATGGCGATGGCGCCGGCGCTGAGCGAGGGGTCCTTGCGCTCCTCGAACGGCTTCAGCGTCGAGAACACGATGCCGGCATTGGACGAGTTGGAGAAGCCGGCGATCGACAGGCCGGGGAAGGCCACCGCGCTTTCCACGCCCGGCTCGGCCAGCGTGATCTCCGTCATGCGGCGGATCACCTCTTCCGTGCGGTCGAGCGTGGCGCCGTCGGGCAGCTGCGCGAAGCCGACGAGATACTGCTTGTCCTGCGCCGGGACGAAGCCCGACGGCACCGTCTGGAACAGCCACCAGGTAGCGCCGAGCATCACGGCGTAGAACAGCATCACCACGCTCTTCACCGTGAGCACGCCGCGCACGCCGCGGCCGTAGCCGTTTGAGCTGCGCGAGAACACCCAGTTGAAGCCGCGGAAGAACCAGCCGAGCAGCGCATTGATGATGCGTTGCAGGAAGTCCGGCTCGGCGTGATGGCCTTTGAGCAGCAGCGCGGCGAGCGCCGGCGACAGCGTCAGCGAGTTGATCGCCGAGATCACCGTCGAGATGGCGACGGTCAGCGCGAACTGCCGGTAGAACTGCCCGGACAGGCCGGAGATGAACGCGAGCGGCACGAACACCGCCACCAGCACCAGCGCAATGGCGATGATCGGACCGGACACCTCGCTCATCGCCCGATAGGCGGCGTCGCGCGGGGAAAGCCCCTCCTCGATATTGCGCTCGACATTCTCGACGACGACGATGGCGTCGTCGACGACGATGCCGATGGCCAGCACCAGCCCGAACAGGCTGAGCGCGTTGATCGAGAAGCCGAACACATACATCACCGCGAAGGTGCCGACGATGGACACCGGCACGGCCAGCAGCGGGATGATCGAGGCCCGCCAGGTCTGCAGGAACACCACCACGACGATGACGACCAGCAGCACCGCCTCGAACAGCGTGTGGACCACCGCCTCGATCGAGGCATCGACGAAGCGGGTTGTATCGTAGACGATGGCGTAGTCGACGCCTTCCGGCATCGTCTTCTTGACCTCCTCCATCGTCTTGCGGACGTTGGCGGCGATCTCCAGCGCATTGGAACCCGGCGCCTGGAACACGCCGATGCCGACCGCCTGCTTGTTGTCGAGCAGCGAGCGCAGCGCATAGTCGGCCGCACCGAGTTCGAGACGGGCGACGTCGCGCAGGCGTACCACCTGCCCGTCGGCACCGGTCTTCACCACGATGTCGCCGAACTCCTCCTCGGTCTCGAGGCGACCGGCAGCGTTCACCGACAGCTGGAGATCGACGCCCGGAACGGTGGGCGAGGCTCCGACGATGCCGGCCGCCGCCTGGATGTTCTGCGCACGGATCTCGTTGACGACATCCCCCGCCGACAGGCCGTGCTCGGCAATCCTCTGCGGATCCAGCCAGACCCGCATCGAGTAGTCGCCGGCGCCGAACATGTCGACCTGGCCGACGCCGGCGATGCGCGCCAGCCGGTCCTTGACGTTCAAGACGCCGTAATTACGCAGATAGGTGATGTCGTAACGGTCGTTCGGCGAGACCAGATGCACCACCATGATGAAGTTGGGCGAGCTCTTGGTGGTCGTCACGCCGAGGCTGCGCACCTCCTCGGGCAGGCGCGGTTCGGCCTGGCTGACGCGGTTCTGCACCAGCTGCGTCGCCTTGTCGGGATCGGTGCCGAGCTTGAAGGTGACGGTCAGCGTCATCACGCCATCGGTCGTCGCCTGCGAGGACATGTAGAGCATGTCCTCGACGCCGTTGATCTGCTCCTCGATCGGCGTCGCCACGGTCGCCGCGATAACCTTGGGGCTGGCGCCGGGATATTGCGCGCGCACGATGACCTGCGGCGGCACCACCTCGGGATATTCCGAGATCGGCATCACCCGCAGCGCCAGCAGGCCCGCGACGAAGATCAGCACCGAGATGACGCCGGCAAAGATCGGCCGGTCGATGAAGAATTTGGATAGATTCATAGCGTCCTCCCCCCAAAGGAGGTCAGCAGGCCGAGGCTGGGAGCCTTATTGGGCGGCGACGGTGGCGGAGCCCGTCGCCTTGGCGGCGGAGGCGGTTTCCATGGGCACGATTTCCGGCGCCAGCAGCGCGCCGGGGCGCACCCGCTGCAGGCCGTTGACGACGACACGCTCGCCATCCTTGAGGCCGCTGGTGACCACGCGCAGCCCTTCGGTCGGCGGCCCGAGCTTCACCTCGCGATAGGAGGCCTTGCTGTCGGCATCGACGACGAAGACGAACTTCTTGTCCTGGTCGGTGCCGATGGCGCGCTCGTTGATGACCAGCGCCGGCTCCGTCTTGGCGCGGCCCATCTTCACCCGCGCGAACTGGCCCGGCACGAGGCGGCCCTGCGGATTGTCGAACACCGCGCGCAGCCGGAAGGTGCCGGTCGCTGCGTCCACCTGGTTGTCGACCAGCTGAAGATGCCCACGCATCGGATCGGCGCCGGTGGTCGCGGTGGCGATCTCCACCGGAATGCGATCGATCTGGCCGAGGACATCGCCGTCGCCGATCGTTGCGAGCGCTTTGCTGACCACATTCTCATCGGCATCGAAGCCGACATAGATGGGATCGACGGAGACCAGCGTGGTCAGCACCGGCGAGGTGGGACCGGCCGCGACCAGATTGCCGACGGTGACGTTCAGCCGGCCGACGCGGCCATCCACCGGCGCGCGTACCTCGGTGTAGCCGAGATCGAGCTTGGCCGTCTGCACGGCGGCTTCCGCCGCCTTCAGATTGGCCTGCGCCTCGCGAAACACATTGGTGCGCTGGTCGAGATCGCGAACGGAGACGACGCGGTTGTCGACCAGCTGCTTGCCGCGATCGACCTCGCTGCGGGAGAATTCGACCTGCGCGACCAGCGCTTCGCGCAGCGCTTCGGCGCGGTCCAGCGCGGCCTGGAAAGGCTCGGGGTCGATGGTGACAAGCAGATCACCCTGCTTCACCAGCGCGCCCTCGCGGAAATGAACCGTCTTCACCGCCCCGGCGACGCGCGGGCGCACCTCGACCCGCTCGACCGCCTGAAGGCGGCCGGAGAACTCGTCCCATTCCATGGTGTCGCGGGTCTTCAGCACCGCGACCGAGACCGGCGTCGCCTGCGGTGCCTGGGCCTGTGCCGGCGGATCGGTGGCGAGGGCGGTGCTGATCGGCCAGGCGAACCAGACGGCGGCGGCCGTCGCCATTCCGGCAAGGCCGAAGGCAAGGCCGGCATCACGCCAGCGCCGGCGCGGCGTCTCCATTTCTATACGCGCGAGCTCGGCCTGGACGATTTCCGGAACGGCGGCGTGACTACGAGCTTTTTCGGTGCTCATGCGAAATCTCCCGGCCCTCAGGCCTGAACGGTCTCGGCGACGGCGACAGAGCGCCCTGCCAGAAAGGAAGCGAACAAGGGCCGCAAGTCCTGCGCCCAGGGCGGCAGGCCGGCGGCATTGGGATTGTCCTCGGGCCAGTCGGAGGCATCGGCGACGACATGGCTCTCGACCGGCACGCCACAGCCCTGGAGGCGGTGGACATAGTCGAGGCTCTCGTCGCGCATCGGGCAATCGTCCGAGGTGATGATGAGGGCCGGCGCGACCCCACCAAGGCGGCGCGCGCCCAGCGGAGCGGCATAGGGATGCGCGCCCTTGTCGGCCGAGCCGAGATAGGAGTGCCAGCCATCCGCCCACTTGCAGCCGGCGGCGCCCGCCTCGGCGGCGTGGATGGAGCCGGAAGCCAGGCACGGGTCGAGCATGGGCGAAATCAGGATCTGGCCGGCGACCGGCGGATGATGCTGGTCGCGGGCCATCAGGGTCAGCGCGGTGGCGATGTTGGCGCCGGCTTCCTCACCGGCGACGAACAGCTTTGCCCCCCGCCCCGCCCATTGGGCACGCTGGCGATAGAGCAGGCCGAGCGCGGCGAAGCTGACATTGAGCGCGGCAGGAAACGGATGCCGGGGTGCCAGCGGATAGTCGAGAGACACCACGACGGCCCCGGCCTCGGCCATCGCCCGGCAGATCATGGCGCTGCAGTCGAAATCGCCGCAGGTGAAGGTGCCACCATGAAGATGAAGGACAAGCGGCGCCGGCCGCCCTGACGAGCCGGTGCGATAGACGCGAACGGGCAATGCCGCGCCGTCCAGTTCCAGCCTGTCCTCGGTCCATTGAGCCGACATGAAATCACCTTGGGAAAACGGGGGCCATGACGGCAACCCGATTTCACCCCTGCTGCGATGCAGCGAGATTTAGTCCTTCAGCAAGAATGAAAAAATATCGGATTCGGGATTTCATTATTCACACAGGGAAACAATATCGGGTTTCGTTCGTCGCGCGGGAGGGAGAAACCGGGGCATGGACCAGATTGCGGCAATGCGGGCCTTCGTCCGCGTGGTCGAGGCCGGCAACTTCACTCGCGCCGCCGACCTCCTCGACATGCCCAAACCGACGGTCACCAAGCTGATCCAGCAGCTCGAAGCGCATCTGCGCACCAAGCTGCTCAACCGCACCACGCGTCGGGTCGGAGTCACCCCCGACGGCGCCGCCTATTATGAGCGTGCGGTAACGCTGCTCTCCGACCTCGAGGAACTCGACGGCTCGATGATGCGTTCGCAGGCCAGCCCGGCCGGGCGGCTGCGCGTGGACACCAGTACCTCGCTCGCGCTCCACGTGCTGATTCCCGCTTTGCCCGACTTCCATGCGCGCTATCCCGACATCCAGCTCGATCTCGGCGTGTCCGACCGGCCGGCCGATCTGGTGGCGGAAAACATCGACTGCGCCATCCGCGGCGGCGACGTGCTCGATCCCGGCCTGATCGCGCGACGGGTCGGCGAGATCGAACTCGTGATGTGCGCGACGCCGGGCTACATCCAGCGCCACGGAATGCCGCAGCATCCGCGCGATCTGGAAAGCGGCCATCAGACCATCGCCTATTTCAGCCCGCGCACTGGGCGGCGCATGCCCTTCGACGTCATGCGCGACAAGGAGGTCTATGAGCTCGATCCGCCCTATGTGCTGGCGGTGAACGATTCCACCGCCTATCTCGCCGCCTGCCTGACCGGGCTCGGCATCGCCCAGTCCATCTATTCGCTGATCGAGCCGCATCTGGAAGCCGGCCGGCTGGTGCGGGTACTGCCCGAATGGCATTCCGAGCCCATCGTGCTGCACGTCGTCTACTCGCCCAACCGGCATTTGAGCAGTCGGCTGCGGGTGTTCGTTGACTGGGTGGCGGAGTTGCTCGCCACCTCGAACGTGCTGCGCCGTCGACCGGTGCGCTGATGCCGTCGAGGCGTCGGCCCGACAGGCGCTCGCGCTTGCTCCGCCCGGTCGGCCGGGATTTTATGAGCCCGCTTCAATGAAATCCGGATTCCGGTTCACGCATGGCCGCCTTCTCGCGTTCCGACCTCGCCGATCTCAGCACTTTCGCCACCGTCGTCCGGCATCGCAGCTTCACCGGCGCGGCCATCGAGATCGGCGTCACCACCTCCGCGCTCAGCCATGCGATCCGCCGCCTGGAGACCCGGCTGGGTGCGCGGCTGCTCAACCGAACCAGCCGCTCGGTGGCGCCGACGACGCTCGGCCTCGCCCTTGCCGAACGGCTAGCGGAGGGCTTTGATACCATCGCGGCGGCGCTGGACGAGGCGGCCGGCGAACGCGCCGCCTCCCTCGGCGAGATCCGCCTCAATGTGCCGGCCGATGCCGCAATGCTGCTGCTGCGTCCGGCGCTGCCGGACTTCGTCAAGCGCTTTCCCCACACGCGGCTGTCCGTCGCCGTCGAGGATCGGCCGGTCGACATCGTGGCGGAAGGCTTCGACGCCGGCATCCGCTATGGCGACACCGTACCGGAAGACATGGTGGCGATGGCGCTCACCCCGCCGCTGCGCTGGGTGACGGTGGCGTCGCCGACTTACCTCGCCCGCTTCGGCCGGCCCCGCGCGCCGGAGGACCTCGGCGATCATCGCTGCCTTCGGCTGATGCTCGGCAATAACGCGGTCTTTCGCTGGGAGCTCGGCGACGGCGAAAGGCTGATCCGCCTCGACCTGGCCGGCACGCTGACCTTCAACGATACCGCGACCACCATCGATGCCGCCGTCCAGGGGCTCGGCATCGGCTATGTGCTGGAGGAACGGGTGCGGGCACACCTCGCCGACCGGCGGCTCGAGATCGTGCTGCCGGACTGGGCCTCCACCGGTGCCGGCTTCGCCATGTATTATCCGAGCCGCCGGCAGAACCATGCCGCGCTGCGCCAGCTGGTGGAGATCATCCGCTCGGCGTGGGAGCGTCGACCGTCCACCGCCTGAGGCGGGTCAGAAACGCGAAAGCTGGCTCAGCAACATGGCGAAGGCGAGCACCGCGCTCATGATGAGGGTGATGCGCGCCACGGCAGCATGGCGGCGGCGCTGGCGGCCGATCCGGCCGCCGACGCGGCGATCCACGTTCCGCTCAGGCATGAAGAAGCCCTTGGCAGGCGCCGCGCACATGCTCATCCGCAATCGTCAGTCCGGCCAGGGCGACACGGATGGCTGCGGCGGATGCCGGCGCCGGCTCCACCAGCGGCAGGCGGGGTATGGGCGAGAAGGCCGGGTTCAGCAGCGAGATGGCATATTTGACACCTGCCGGCTCCGGTTCGAGATCGACGGCCTGCTGCAACCGGATCAGCGGCGCCGCCAGCCGCGCCTCCTCGTCCAACTGCCCGCTCATCCGCTTCTGCCAAAGCCGTACGCAGAGATGCGGCACGACATTGGCCAGCGTGGCGATACAGGCGCGTGGCGCCCGGACACCGGGAGCGAACGCCGACTGGCAGCCCGGCGCGATCCTCCAGAGCCGCTCGGCGCAACTCTGTGCCAAGGCGGCGCTGCGAGCGGAATTCTCGTCCTCGTCGAACAAGGCAAACAACCCCGGCTGTTGTAGCAGCCGCCGCATCGTCTCGGGCGCCAACGACACATTGGTGCGCTGTGGAGCATTATGGAGGATCACAGGCAGTTCGCAGTTCCGCACCACCGCCTCGAAATGCTGGCGGAGCCCCTCCTGCGACGGCTTGTTGTAATAGGGCGTGACCAGCATGGCCGCCGCCGCGCCGGCCTCGGCGGCATCCCGCGTCGCGCGGATCGTCGTCGCCGTGCAATGGGTGCCGGTCGCCGCGATCACCGGCACGCGCCGTCCCGCGATGCCGGTGGCGATCCGCACCAGCCGAAGCGCTTCCGCGGAAGCCAGCGTCGGCCCCTCGCCGGCGATGGTGCCGGTTATCAGCCCGCCGACGCCGGCAGCCAGCAGTTCCTCGATGTGATGGGCGTAGGCATCCTCGTCGACCGCCGCACCAAGAAACGGCGTGACCAACGGCACCAATGTTCCATTGAGCATCTGGCGTTCCCCGCCTTACAGGGACAGGAACAGCGGACGCCGCACGAGGCGCACGGCGCTCCGCCGGCCGCCGCACTCGGTGACGGCATAGTGGAGGGCCGCTTCCCTGCTGCGGAAGAAGCCGCCGCCGCGCCCCTGAAGCTCAAGGGCGATCCAATGACCGAGCTGGTCCTTTCCGACGGCGAAACGCAACGTATTGGCGATTGGAACGATTCGGGCCGCCAGCGCATGCTTGAGACGTTTCATGGCCTATCATCACCTTGCCGGCGCGTTGTGTGCGCCGCAACGTCAAGCTAGGTAGGCCGACCTCAGGAAGCGATTGCGATCTGAACCACGCCCCGTAAGGCCGGCATAAAGACCGGTGGCCGCGAGATTGGGAGGAGGCGCGGGACGAGCCGCGAACGATGTGGCTTCCCACCGAACCCGGTGTTCGCATGCCCCAAGAGGCTTGCTAGTCTCGTTGCCTCGAAATGGGGAGACCGCTGTGACGACATGCATCTTGCTGGGAGCTCCGGTGCAGGAGGGAACAGGCCGGCTCGGCTGCGATATGGGGCCGAGCGCCTTTCGCGCAGCCGGGCTCGCCGGTGCGCTAAGCGAGCTCGGTCACGTCGTCGTCGATCGCGGCAACCTGGTGCCGACCCGCCAGCCGGACGTGCGGCACAGCAATGCCGCCATCAAATCCCTGCCGGAGATCGTCGCCTGGACCGAGCTTCTGGCCGCGACGATCTATGAGGCCAGCGCCGAGGGCATGCCCATCACCCTCGGCGGCGACCACAGCCTCGCCGCCGGCACCCTGTCCGGCCTCAGCCGTCGCGCCGCCGATCTCGAACGGCCGCTCTTCGTGCTCTGGCTCGACGCCCATCCCGACCTGCACACGCTCGACAGCACCGAGAGCGGGAATCTGCATGGCGTGCCGATGGCCTATGCCACCGGCCAACCGGGTTTCGAGGGCATCTTCCCGCCCCTTTCCGCGCCGCTGGACATGGCCCGCATCTGCATGATGGGCATTCGCAGCGTCGATCCCGCCGAGAGGGCCAGGCTCGCGGCCGGCGACGTCACCGTGCACGACATGCGCGCCATCGACGAGCACGGCGTCGCCGTCCTGTTGCGCGGTTTCCTCGAGAGAGTGGCCGCCGCCGACGGCCTGCTGCATGTCAGCCTCGATGTCGATTTTCTCGATCCCGACATCGCGCCCGGCGTCGGCACCACCGTGCCGGGCGGAGCCACCTTCCGCGAGGCGCATCTGGTGATGGAGATGCTGCACGACAGCGGCCTCGTCACCAGCCTCGATCTTGTCGAACTCAACCCGTTTCTCGACGAGCGCGGCCGCACCGCACGGCTGATGGTCGATCTGGTGGCCAGCCTTATGGGCCGGCGCGTGCTCGACCGACCGACCCGGAGCCACTGACTTCAATCAGGAGCCGTATCGGCCGCGACAAGAGCTGTGCGGGTGGGCATCGCGGTCTGTGCGCCCTCGGCAACGCACGCCAGCGACGCGCCGATGCACGCGCGCCGCAGCGCAACGGCCAGATGGCCATGGGCCACCATCTCCGCCGCCAATATGCCGACGAACGTGTCGCCGGCACCGGTGGTGTCGACAGGCGTCACCGGCAACGCCGCCGCATGGAGGCGCGAGCCGTCGGGCGCATAGGACACAGCGCCGGCCGCTCCGGCGGTGACGACGCATGTCGTATGGCCGAGCCGGGCGACGGTGCACGCCGCCGCGTCCCAATCGTCGGCCGCCGCCTCCAGGAGAGTCGCGGCGGCACGCGCCTCCAGCTCATTGACGACAAAGATATCCGTGTGTGCCAGCAGGGCCGCGAGGTCCTCCGCCGCAATGGCGGAGGGCGCCGGCGCGAAGTTCCAGACGACGCTCCCACCCGCAGCCTTCACCCGCCGCGCGGCGGCAAGGCTCGCGGCCAGCGGCACCTCCATCTGCATTACCGCCATGGTATCCGGGCCGAGCAGGGCCTCCGGCAGATCGACCGCCGCGACATTGCCATTGGCGCCGCTGGCGACGGTTATGGCGTTCTCGCCCCGCGAATCGACGGTGATGAAGGCGCAGCCGGTGGGCGCATCGTCGGCGACCAGAGGCTCGACCGTCACCCCGTTCGCGGCGAGGTTGGCACGGCAGGCCTCGCCGAAGCCGTCGCGACCGATCCGCCCGACCATGGCGACCCTGCCGTCATGGACGCGGGCGGCTGCCACCGCCTGATTGGCGCCCTTGCCGCCGAACAGCGTGCGATAGCCCGGCGACAGCACCGTCTCCCCCGGCCGCGGAATGGCGCGCACCGTGGCGACGAGGTCCATGTTGATGGATCCGAATACGACGATCACGGCTGCTCTCCCTGCACTGGGCCGAGGTGCCCCCGGCCAGCAAGTGATGCCGCGTGCCGGTGCGGAAAGGAAAGCCCCCTTGAGGGGAAAGTCGCCGGAGGATTTCCTGCCGCCGGTCACGCCGGGGCACGGACCGAAAAGGCCGGGCACCTGTCAGGGGCAGGCCGCCCCGGATTCGGCCCAGGCCTCGACCAGCGCGCCGGCTTGGGCCTGTGTGCCCGGCACCGGGGTACGGCCGGGTCCGGGATGCCACGCCCAGCCGACCAGCGTGTCCTTGCCGATATGCTCGATGAGATCGGCCAGCGTCCGGTTGCCGTTGCGCTTCGGGTCCTTGATCTGCTCGCAGATCTGCGAAACCGTCTTGCCTTCCCAAGCCATTTCCGGCGGCGCGAGATGCCAGGCCTCGTGCCCCGGCATGCGGGCGGGATCGAAATTGGCGCGGCGATGGCAGCTGCCGCACCGCATCGAATCGAGGCCGAAGCCGTCGAGGCCTCGGAACACCGGCGGCTGGTGCAGCCGGGCCTCGTCGCCCTGGCGCGGCCGTTCGGTCGCCGGATGGCAATTGGTGCAACGCGGATTGGTGAGCACCTTGCCCAGCTCAGTGAAATAGGCGGCCGAGCGGGCCTTGGGATCGGCGATATGGGCAAAGTCGGCCGGCGCCGCCAGCGTCCCCGCCCCGGTCGCCGATATGCCGGCGCCGCTGAAACCGGTCGCCGCTGCGCTCGCCAGCACGGCGGCCATCATCAGGGCGGGAAGACGCCATTCGCGGACCATCATGGCACCTTCTCAGGTCAGATAGCGGCCGACATCGGCCAAGACGACCGCGCGCACCGCCTCGTGGTACTTCACATAGCCGGAGCAACGGCACAGATGCCCGTCCAGCGCCTCGGTAAGGGTGCGCTCCAGATCCGCGCGCGGGATCGGATCGCGCGCCAGCCGCTCCAGAAACACCTGACCCTCATTGAGGAAGCCCGGCGTGCAATAGCCGCACTGGAAGGCGAAATGCTCGATGAAACTCACCTGCAGCGGCGTGAGCGCGCCGCCGGCGGCATGCCCCTCGACGGTGCGGATGGTCAGGCCATTGAAATCGATCGCCGGGGCGATGCAGGTCGGACGGGTGGCGCTGGCGCCGTCCTCGTCGACGATCACCGCGCAGCTGAGGCACTGGGCGGCGCCGCAGCCGAACTTGGTGCCGGTCATGCCCAGCACCTCGCGCAGGAAATCGTTCATCGAGAGGTCGTCGCGCACCTCCATGGGACCGATGGCGCGACCATTGATGGTAAGGCTGAGCGCGGTCACCCGATAACTCCCTTGATCATCTGCGGCGTCACCGGCAGCGACTGGAAGCGATGGCCGGTGGCATCGAAGATGGCGTTCAGCAAAGCGGGTATGACCGGGATCATCACCACCTCGGCCATGCCTTTGGGCGGCTCGCGCGGCGACAGCGGCGGCAGGATCTCGATCTCGAGGTCGTGCAGCGGCAGGTCGGAGGCGCGCGCCACCACATAGCGGCCGAGATTCCACTGGCCGTTGCCGGGCCCCTCCTCGAAGGGCGGCAGGTCTTCCAGCAGAGCCTGGCCGACGCCCATGGCGAAGCCGCCCTGCGACTGTCCGAGCACAATCTCCGGCACCAGTGCCTGGCCGCATTCGACGACGCTATAGGCCTTGGCGATGGTGAGCTTGCCGGTGGCTCGCTCGATCTCCACCCGCAGCGTCGTGCCGCACATGGAGGCGAAGGAGGTGCCGATGCGGTTGTAGTCGGTGGGCGGGAAGGCGACCGCCTTGCGATCGAGCACCTGGAACGCACCGCTGCCGCGGCGCACCGCCAGCGCGTCGATATCGGCGGACCAGTCGCCGCCGGGCAGCGCAAAGGTCGCCTCGGACCAGGCCCAGCGCGAGAAGGCATGCGTCATGGCACCGGTGACGCCGCCCTGCTGATGCGCCTTGGCGGCAAGCGCCTTGAGCGACAGCGGCGGCAGGCCGGAAAAGATCAGCGTCTCGCCCTGCCAGAACGCTTGGTCCGACTGGTTGACGCGCGGATCGGCCGCCGGAATGCCCCAGATCGCCAGCGCGGCCGGCCACAGACCGAAGCGAAACACCACGCGCGCCGCCTCGGAGGCTGCCTGCGTGCCGACATGGGCGCCGATCGAGGCGCTGGTCGCCGAGGAAATTTCCGGCACCCAGCGCGGATTGGCGGCCGCCGCGTCCTGCTCGGCCTGGGTGATCGAATAGGGATCGCCGGATTTGACGAGGCCGAGCGCGTCGAACACGTCGACCTGCGCCACCGTGACCTGATCGGCGATGCCGCCGATATGGCCGGCAACCCGGTTCGCCAAGGCGGTGCCGATACCGTTGCCCATCTCCACCGCATCGCTATGGATCGAGATCCGGCCTTCGGCATCGATCTCCACCGTGCCGAGCGAGCAATCGGCGCCGGTGCCGTAATCCTTGGCGGCGCAGGCGACGCCGGTGCCCACCAGAACGCCCGCCGGCGCCTTCGCCTTTTCCGCGGCACGGTTGCGCCAGATCGGGTGGCCGTCGAGCTTGTCGAGGATTTCCGGCGCCCGGACGGAAACCGAATAAGGATTGCCGGTCAGGGTGCGCTCGCCGACCTTGAGCGCATTGCGGCGGCGGAATTCGATCGGGTCGAGCGGCAGCGTCGTGCACACTTCGTCGACCAGCGTCTCCAGCGCCGTCAAGCACTGCACGGTTCCATAGCCGCGCATCGATCCGGCGGTGACGCCGCGGGTGTGCTCGGCAACCGTCGTCACATCGACCTTCGGCACGTTGTACATGCCGATGGCACCGGTGCCCGCGACTACCGCGACGCTGACCGAATAGTTCATCAGCCCGCCACCATCGAGCACATGATCGGCAGCGAAGGCGGCAATGGTGCCGCTGGCGCGGTCGACGGCGATCTGGCTGCGCATCTTGAAGGCATGGCGCTTGATGCCGCCCTGGAACTGCTGGAAGCGATCATGCGCCAGCCGTACCGGACGACCGGGAAAGAACATGGCCGCCAGCGTCAGATAGAGCGGGAACGGCGTGTGGTCGCGCCCGCCGAAGCCGCCGCCGACATAGCAGAACTTGCCGTCGATGCTGGCCGGCTTGAAGTCCGGCACCGCCTCGCCGAGCATGTAGGCGATGGCCTCGGCCGCCTCGAAGGGTGACTGCACGCCCAGCACGAGATCGAGCTTCCTGGCGCCCGGCTCGTAGAAGCCGAGCCCGGCCTCCGGCTCGAGGAACATCGGGTCGATGGACTGGGTCGCGAAGGAGCGGTCCAGCACAAGGGTGCCGGCAGCGGGCTTGGCCAGCTCGTCGCGGATCGCGGTGCCATAGGTCGCGCCCTTGACGTAATCGGCGCCCTTGGCATCCGGCAGCACTTGCCAGACCGGCCGGCCGCTGCTCTCGACGAAGCCGGGGCTGATCCAGCCCTCCTGTATCGGCGAATACAGGTCCGGCGCGTCCGGGGTCGCGCCGGCCACGCGGGTGAAGCGGAAGGCGCCGTAATTCGGCCGGGTCAGAGGCCCGGTCTCGGCACCGAACTTCAGGTGCGGGTTGTCGCGGAGGAACGTGCGCGCACGGTCATAGGCGTCGAAGCGATCGAAGAGGAGCAGGGCCACCGGCTGGCCGAGATAGAGCGGCGTCGTGCCGATCGGGCAGAACAGGTCGCCCGTATAGAAGGGCGGCACCCGCAGGCCGATCTTGGCGATGTCCTCGGCGGCGATGATGGTTGCCGGCTTCGCATCGGCCCCGAGACCGTCAAGGGCCAGCCCTTCATAGACATGGCTGGCGTCGGGCGTACGCAGCAGCAGCGCGTGATGGGTTTCCGCCGGCCAGCCTGGCAGGTCGACGGCGCGAAAATCCGAAGCATAAAGCTTGGCGCCGGTAACCTTCGCCACGCCATCGACACGGCCGATCGCCGGATGGGGCACGCCCCTGCCCGGCAAGGTCTCGCGCTCGAGAAAGTCGGGCGTTTGCGCGCCGGCGAAACGAGACAGGCTGAGCACGATGCCGCCGGCCGCGCTCCACTTCATGAACTCTCGTCGTGACGGCAACATAATACCACTTCCATAACGGAGTTCCAGCGTTCGGACCAGCGCTCCGCTACGCACAGAAACTTCAGGCACACACGAGACAGTATTCGGACGCTCGGCTACCGCCGTCGCGCTCCACTACGCACGCCGCACGCACAAAGAAGGAAATGTAGCGAGCCCCCGCCACCGCTTGTTTTCAAGCGCACTGCCAGCCTGGCAGCCATTGACTGGAATTTAGATGAGTTCTCGAAAGCGCACCAGACCCGGCGCCGGTAATATTCCGAATTTATTTTGGCTTCGCGCCTATAATATCGGACAACGGCGCGAAAGCGGCCGGCCGATCAGTCCTGCGGCACGAAATGGCGGACCGTCTCGAGGAACTTCGCCACCGAGATCGGCTTGGAAAGATAGGCTTCGCAGCCGCCCTGCCGGATGCGCTCCTCGTCGCCCTTCATGGCGAAGGCGGTCACCGCCACCACCGGAATCGCCTTCAGCTCTGGATCCGCCTTCAGCCAGGCGGTGACCTGAAGTCCCGAAACCTCCGGCAGCTGGATATCCATCAGGATAAGGTCCGGCCGGTGCTGGCGGGCGAGCTCCATCGCCTCCACCCCGTGGCGGGTGGCAAGCGTTGCGTAGCCGTGCGCTTCCAGCAGATCGCGAAAGAGCTTCATGTTGAGCTCGTTGTCTTCCACGATCAAAACGGTCTTGGGCATGTGGCGCTCGATATGCGATTCTGGGCGGGTGCGACGGCGCTCGAGCGAGTTGTCGAGAAGCTCCTGGCCGAAAACAAGCTTTCAGCCAGCCTCAACCTAGCCTGCCATTCCTTACGGAACCACAAATGCGAAGCCTCAAATCCAAGCCACTCTCCACGCGACAGGCCGCACGCGAAGTCGCCATCGGCGTCCTCGGCTTCATGGCCGGAGACCCGGAGCGAATCGGCGCGTTCCTCGCCGAAAGCGGCCTCTCGCCCGCCGATCTGCGCGGCGTGGCCGGCTCGCCCGCCTTTCATGTGGCGCTGCTCGATCACCTGATCAACCGGCAGGATCTGCTCATCGACTATGCCACCCAGGCAAAGATCGATCCCGGCCACGTGGTGGCGGCGCGCGACATCCTGGCTCATGCCGGCAGCGAAGACTGACGCGGAGGACCGACGCCGCGAATCGGAAGGGTTGAGGACCATGGCTGCCTTCTGCCGCGATTGCCTGACCGATGCGCGCCCCGGCGGGCTCGCGGGGTTGCGCTGCGGCCATTGCGGCAGCCCGCGTGTCGTCCGCCATGCTGAGCTCGACCTGCTCACCATCGGCCATATCGATTGCGACGCCTTCTACGCGGCGGTCGAGAAGCGGGACAATCCAGGCCTGCGCGACGTGCCGGTGATCATCGGCGGCGGCAAGCGCGGCGTGGTCTCAACCGCCTGTTATCTGGCGCGGGTGCAGGGCGTGCGCTCGGCCATGCCGATGTTCAAGGCGCTGGCCCTGTGCCCCGAGGCGGTGGTGGTGAAGCCGAACATGGCGAAATATGTGGCGGTGGGCCGCGAGGTGCGCGAGCGCATGCGCGCCCTCACCCCGCTAGTCGAACCGCTGTCGATCGACGAGGCCTTCCTCGACCTGTCCGGCACCGAGCGCCTGCATGGCGAGAGCCCGGCACGCAGCCTCGCCCGGCTGGCGCGCGATGTCGAGGCGGAGATCGGCATCAGCCTCTCCATCGGCCTCGCGTCGAA
This sequence comes from Ancylobacter sp. 3268, assembly GCF_031456575.1. Lineage (NCBI taxonomy): Bacteria > Pseudomonadati > Pseudomonadota > Alphaproteobacteria > Hyphomicrobiales > Xanthobacteraceae > Ancylobacter > Ancylobacter sp. 3268. The sequence continues at coordinate 268,145 of NZ_JAVDUX010000001.1, read as the reverse complement.
CAAGTTTCTCGCCAAGATCGCATCCGAACTCGACAAGCCACGCGGCTTCGCGGTGATCGGCAGGGAGGAAGCGGCAGGCTTTCTCGCCCCGCGGCCGGTGGGGACGATCTGGGGCGTCGGCAAGGTAACGCAGGAGCGCCTCGCCAGGGAGGGCTTCCGCACCATTGCCGATCTGCAAGCGGCCGGCGAAACCTCGCTGGCCCGCCGCTTCGGCAATGAGGGGCTGCGCCTCGCCCGGCTCGCCTTCGGCCGCGACGACCGCAAGGTCAATCCGGAACGAGAGACCAAGAGCGTCTCCACCGAGACCACCTTCGACACCGACATTTCCGATTTCCGCGAGCTGGAACAGGCGCTCTACGCCCTGTGCCGCAAGCTGTCGGACCGGCTGAAGGCGGGCGGCCATGCCGGCCGCACCATCACGCTGAAGCTGAAGACCGCCGATTTCCGGCTCGTCACCCGCGCCCGCTCGCTGGACAACCCGACCCGCCTCGCCAACCGGCTGTTCGATCACGGCCGCGATCTGTTGCGCCACGAGACGGATGGGCGGCGCTTTCGGCTGATCGGCATCGGCGTCTCCGATCTCGCCGATCCCGCGACCGCCGATCCCGACGACCTGATCGACACGACGGGCACCAAGGCCGCCCATGCCGAGATCGCCGCCGACCGGCTGCGCCAGCGATTCGGACGCGGCATCATCGAGCGCGGCATCCTCATCGATGCCGGCCGACCGGACCGGCGCGAGGAAAAGGCCGCTACTTCGAGCAGCTCTCCTGCGGCAACGCCTCATAGGAAGTGAGCGTGCCGCGCAGGGCGAAGTCGCCATAATCCAGCTTCAGCGCCCGGCTGACGCCATTGTCGTAGAGGTCGAAGCTGATGGTGTAATCCGGCGCCTGCTCCGCCGAACCGCGCTCGTAATAGCTGATTACCACCGGGTAGCGCTCGCGCCCGGCGAGGACGCCGTCGCTGGCCGTCTTCTCCAGCCCGGCGCCGCCGGTGACAGCGCGGCCGATGACCGACAGCGTGTCGTAGATCTTCCGGGCGTCGGGCGACCCGTCATAAACCGGCGCCTCCAGCACCGCGTCTCCCTGCTCGGCAGCGGCGAGCACGCGGATCATGTGCTGGGTCGGCAGCAGCACGCCCTTGGCGAGTTCGATGGTGGACGCCTCCGGCTTGGTGGCTTTCACGATCAGCCGGCCATCCTTGCGCTCGGCGACACCGTCCGCCTCCTCCGGGCGATCGTCGTTCACCGTGTTCTCCACCCGGAAGCGATAGGAGTTGCCCTCGCCGTCCTCCCAGGTGGCCGTGGTGATGGCGCTGCTCAGTCGGCCGCCCTCGGTTTCCAGGCTGGTGCTCTGGCGCAGCTGCACCGAATAGCCGTCGCAGGCATTGCCGCGTAGCTCGTAGACGATCGTTCCCTCGGCGGCGTTGACGTTCTTCGCCGGCTTGGCGGCGTCGAGCGACAATTCGTAGGTCGCACGGTGCGGCTCCAGCCGGATCGTCGCCGAGGCCGGCAGGACGAGAGCCAGGAAAGACACTCCGGTGAATGCGCAGATCCTGAGAGTGGCAGGCACAGTCATCAGCTCCAGCTCCTTCCGGAAGGGCGCGGCTTGCGCGCGTCGGATCGATAGGCCAAACATCGCTACCCCAACGAAGGCGACAAGATGGGCAAAATTTTGAGTGCCCGCCGCGTCGTCCCGCATGCGTCGCCAATGGAGACACAGATGTCCGGCACCGTCGAATCCAAGCTCGCTTCCCTCGGTATCTCGGTGCCGGCCGCCACCGCGCCCGTCGCCAATTATGTACCGACGGTCATCAGCGGCAACCAGCTTTGGATTTCCGGCCAGGTTGCCCTCGCCGATGGCAAGCCGATCACCGGCAAGCTCGGTGTCGATGCCGATGTCGAAGCCGGCAAGGCGGCGGCGCGCCAGTGCGCGATCAATATCATCGCCCAGATCAAGGCGGCGCTCGGCGATCTCGACCGGGTGAAGCGGGTGGTGAAGCTGAACGCCTTCGTGAATTCGGCGCCGGACTTCGTCGATCAGCCCAAGGTGGTGAACGGCGCCTCGGATCTATTCGTCGAGGTGTTCGGCGATGCCGGCCGGCATGCGCGCTCGGCGGTGGGGGTGGCGGCGCTGCCGATGGGTGTCGCCGTGGAAATCGATGCGGTGATCGAATTCGCCTGATCGCCCCATGAAAGCCCCTGCTTGGCTGACCGCGCGTCCCATCGCTCACCGCGCCCTGCACGATGCGGCGCGCGGCATCATCGAGAACACGCCCTCGGCGGTCGATGCCGCGCTGGCGCGCGGCTATGCCATCGAGGTCGACATCCAGCTTTCCGCCGATGGCGAGGCGATGGTGTTCCATGACGACGATCTCGATCGGCTGACGGAGGCGACCGGGCCGAGCGAGGCACTCACCCTGCAGGAGCTCAAGGGCGTCGTCATGCGCGGCACCGCCGATCGCATCATGACGCTCGCCGAGCTTCTGGAGCGTGTCGGCAGCCGCGTGCCGCTGGTGATCGAGCTCAAGAGCCGCTACGACGGCAACACGGCGGTCGCCATCCGCGCCGTGGAGGTGCTGGCCGCCTATGCCGGCCCGATAGCGCTCATGTCGTTCGATCCCGATCTGGTGGCAGCGGTGCGGACGCTCGCTCCCACCATTCCGCGCGGCTTCACCATGGAACGCCTCTACGACGATCCGGAATGGGACATGCTCAGCCCGGCGACCCGCTTCGCCTGGGGCAATCTACTGCATTTCCCGCGCATGCAGCCGGACTTCCTCGCCCATTATGTGAAGGACCTGCCCTCGCCGGCGGTGTCGCTGGCCCGGCGCGCCACCGGACTGGCGGTGCTGAGCTGGACCGTGCGCACGCCGGAAGACCGGGCGATCGCGGCACGGCACGCCGACCAGATCATCTTCGAGGGCTTCCTGCCCGATATCGAATCGGCGTGAGGGCTCTTTAAGGACGCCGGGCGAAGGCGCACATTGTGCGATGCGGCGCCTCCGCCGCACCCTGCCCGAGGTTCCGCGACGCTCATGAGTTCCGACACCATCCGCCTGCGCGTCGAGAGCGACATATCCGCCCTCACCGCCGCACAGTGGAACGCCTGCGCCAACCCTGCCGATGCGCTGGATAGGGATCCTGATCTTAAAGATGAGAAATCTCCCTATAACCCGTTCGTTTCATACGAATTTCTATCGGCATTGGAAGAATCGGGCTCCGTCGGCGCCCGCACCGGCTGGCACCCGCAGCATCTGGTTCTGGAGGGCGAAGGCGGCCAGCCGCTGGCCCTCTGTCCGGCCTATCTGAAGACGCATTCGCAGGGCGAATACGTCTTCGACCATGGCTGGGCCGACGCTTATGAGCGCGCCGGCGGCCAGTACTATCCGAAACTCCAGGTCAGCGTGCCCTTCACCCCGGCGACCGGCCCGCGGCTGCTGGTGCGCCCCGGCGCCCATGCCGCCGCCGCAAAGCGGGCGTTGGCGCAGGGCCTCGCCACGCTGTGCGACATGCGTCGCGCCTCCTCGGTGCACGCGACCTTCCTCACCGAAACCGATGCGGCGGTCTTCGATTCCGAGGGCTGGCTGCCGCGCATCGACCAGCAATTCCACTGGACCAATCGCGGCTATGGCAGCTTCGACGATTTCCTCGGCGAGCTGGCCTCCCGCAAGCGCAAGGCGATCCGCCGCGAGCGCCGCGACGCACTGGCGGACGGCATCGACATCAAGTGGCTCACCGGCCGGGAGATTACCGAGGCGGATTGGGACGCGTTCTTCGCCTTTTACATGGAGACCGGCTCGCGCAAATGGGGCCGGCCCTATCTCAACCGCCGCTTCTATTCGCTGATCGGCGAGCGCATGGCCGACCGCATCCTGCTGGTCATGGCACGGCGTGGCGGCCGCTCGATCGCCGGTGCGATCAACTTCATCGGTTCGGACACGCTCTATGGCCGGCACTGGGGCTGCATCGAGGAGCACCCCTTCCTGCATTTCGAGGTCTGCTACCATCAGGCCATCGATTTCGCCATCGCCCGCGGCCTCTCCACCGTCGAGGCGGGCGCGCAGGGCGAACATAAGCTGGCGCGCGGCTACCTGCCGGTGACCACCCGCTCGGCGCATTTCATTGCCGATCCCGGCTTCCGCGAGGCGGTTGCCGCCTATCTGGCGCGCGAGCGCAGCTATTCGCAGGAAGCGCAGGCGGAACTCGCGGCACAGGCGCCGTTTCGTCGGGATCACGACGAGCCTTGACCCGCGCCCTCCGGCTTGCCATCCAATCCGGGCATAGGGAGGGTGAGATGGCCTACGATCCGAACAACATCTTCGCGAAGATTCTGCGCGGCGAGATCCCGTCGCACCGGGTTTATGAAGACGACAAGGTGCTCGCCTTCCTCGACATCATGCCGCGTGCGGCCGGCCATACCCTGGTGATTCCCAAGGCGCCGGCCCGCAATCTCCTGGATGTCGAGGCCGACGACCTCGCCGCGGTGATGGCCGCCGCCCAGCGCATTGCCCGGGCCCAGCTCGGTGTCTTCGAGGCCGAAGGCATCACCTTGACCCAGCACAATGAGCACGCCGGCGGGCAGGAAGTGTTCCACCTGCATGTTCATGTGATTCCGCGTCGGCTCGGCGTCGAGCTTCGGCCGCCGCTGTCCTACAAGGAAGCGCCCGAAATTCTCGCCGAACAGGCCGCCAGGCTGAAGGCGGCGCTGCAGGGCTGAGCCGTGCTCGCCTCGGCGTCAGTTGACGACGCCGAGCCACCAGGCACCGGCGATCAGCACCGCTTCGGCGGTCAGCACGCCGGCGAGCACCGAGCGCCGCACCAGCAGGAAGCCGGCGACGCCGGCGCCCACCGCACCTGCGCGCAGCAGGAACGGCAACGCCACCAGCGCGCCGCTCGGGATGAGCAGGAGACGGGCGACGACGGCGGCGAGCAGCGCGGTCGCCACCGCGCGCACCCATTGCATCCAGGCGCTGTTCTCGTCGAGCCCGCGCCCCAGCAACACGCCGAGCACCCGCCATATCTCGTTCGGCAGAAAGCCGATGACGATCACCACGAGAATTGCGGTCATTTCATTGGAGAACGGCGTCATGCCCGGTCGGCCTTCCAGATCCGGGCGATGAAGAATGCCAGCGTGCCGCCGCCGACCCCGCTCCAGAACAGGTCGAGGCCGCCCGGCGTGTTGGCGACCAGCGGCGACAGCGCCGCGCCGAACCCGATGGCGAGCCAGTCCACCCGCTCGCGGGCGTTGCGCACCAAGAGGATGGTGAAGGAGATCGGGGTGAGCAGCAGCAGGGCGACGGCCAGCGGCCCCGGCAGCAAGCTGGTGAGATAGAAGCCGGCGCCGGTGGCGATCATGCTGGCGGCGGTCAGCCCGGCGCCGAGGCCGATGGCATAGGAGGGCCGTCCCTCCTGCCTCACCTTGGGCAGCAGCCGGAAGCCCTCCACCCACATCGTGACGGCGACGAAATGCGCCGCGATCAGTTCCAGCCACAAGCTCGGGCGCCTGCCGCGCATGAGTGGCATCAGCGCCACCACCATCGGCATCAACCGCACGCCGGAGAGGCACACGGCGATCGCTATCGCCGGCAGCGCCGCGCCCGAGGCGATGCCGCCGACGAGGATCACCTGAGCCGGCAGCGCCCAGATCAGCAGCGTCGACAGCAATCCGGCGCCGATCGGGAAACCGACGTCATGCAGCAGGCCGCCGAAGCCGACAAAGGTGGCCATCAGCACGACGCCGGGCACCGAGAAGGCCCCCGCGACACCTCGCAGGAAGTAACCGGCACGAAAGGCGGGGCCGGCCTCGGCGGCGGCTGGATCGGATGGCTGCATCGGCGCGCTCATGTCGGCCGTTGATTGACCGGTGCGGCGTCACGGTCAAGCTCGACCTTTGGAAGATTTGCCGCGATGCGGCGAAGCCGGCTCCCGGGCCGCGGCGGCGGCAAAAGAAAACCCTCCCGCCGGGCATCCGGCGGGAGGGCTGTGATCGCGACGGGAAGGCTCAGGCCTTGACCAGCGGCACCTTGGGCACGCGCGAGCCGCCGGAAGAACGGCCGCGGTTGCCACCTTCACCCGGTCCGGCCTTCTTGGCCTTGGGAGCGGCGGGCTTGCGGCGCGGGACCCGCTTGGCCTTGGGCGGCTCGATCTTCTCCGGCTTCGGCGTGACCGGGCCTTCCGGGAACTCGAAGCCGAGCGTGCTGTCGCCGGCCTCGTCCGTGGCGACGATGACCCGGACATGGCCGCCATTCTTCAGTTTGCCGAACAGCACCTCGTCAGCCAGCGGCTTCTTGATGTGCTCCTGGATCACCCGGCCCATCGGGCGGGCGCCCATCTGCTGGTCATAGCCGCGCTCCACCAGCCACGCCGTCGCGTCGTCCGACAGCTCGATGGTGACGTTGCGGTCGGCGAGCTGCGCCTCCAGCTGCAGCACGAACTTCTCCACCACCAGGCCGATGACGTCGCTGGTGAGGTGGGCGAAGCCGATGATGGCGTCGAGCCGGTTGCGGAATTCCGGCGCGAACAGCCGGTTGATCGCCTCGACGTCGTCGCCTTCCCGCTTGGAGCGGGTGAAGCCGAAGGCCGACTTCGACAGATCGGCAGCGCCCGCATTGGTCGTCATGATCAATATGACGTTGCGGAAGCTCACCTGCTTGCCGTTATGGTCGGTCAGCTGGCCATGGTCCATCACCTGCAGCAGGATGTTGAACAGGTCGGGATGCGCCTTCTCGATCTCGTCGAGCAGCAGCACGCAATGCGGGTGCTGGTCGACGCCATCGGTGAGCAACCCACCCTGGTCGAAGCCGACATAGCCGGGAGGCGCGCCGATCAGCCGCGAGACGGTATGACGCTCCATATATTCCGACATGTCGAAGCGCAGCAGTTCGACGCCGAGCGAGGAGGCGAGCTGCTTGGCTACTTCGGTCTTGCCGACGCCGGTCGGGCCGGAGAACAGGTAGGAGCCGATCGGCTTCTCCGGTTCGCGCAGGCCGGCACGGGCCAGCTTGATCGCCGAGGACAGCGCTTCGATGGCCTTGTCCTGGCCGTAGACGACCCGCTTGAGCGTCGTCTCCAGCGTGGCGAGCACCTCGGCATCGTCCTTGGAGACCGTCTTGGGCGGGATGCGGGCGATGGTGGCGACGGTCGCCTCGATCTCCTTCACGCCGATGGTCTTCTTGCGCTTGGCCTCCGGCACCAGCATCTGCGCGGCGCCCGACTCGTCGATGATGTCGATCGCCTTGTCCGGCAGCTTGCGGTCGTGGATGTAGCGGGCGGAGAGCTCCACCGCCGCCTTGATGGCGTCGTTGGTGTAGCGCAGCCGGTGATAGTCCTCGAAATAGGGCTTGAGGCCCTTGAGGATCTCGATGGCGTCCGGAACGGTCGGCTCGGCGACGTCGATCTTCTGGAAGCGACGCACCAGGGCACGGTCCTTCTCGAAGTATTGGCGGTACTCCTTATAGGTGGTCGAGCCGATACAGCGCAGCGAGCCGGAGGCCAGTGCCGGCTTGAGCAGGTTCGAGGCGTCCATGGCGCCGCCCGACGTCGCCCCGGCACCGATCACGGTGTGGATCTCGTCGATGAACATGATGGCGTTCGGATAGGCCTCGATCTCCTTGACGACCTGCTTGAGGCGCTCCTCGAAATCACCGCGATAGCGGGTGCCGGCGAGCAGCGAGCCCATGTCGAGCGAGAAGACGGTGGCGGTGGCCAGTACCTCGGGCACATCGCCGTCGACGATGCGACGGGCCAGCCCCTCGGCGATGGCGGTCTTGCCAACGCCGGGGTCACCAACGAAAAGCGGGTTGTTCTTGGACCGGCGGCAGAGCACCTGGATGGTCCGCTGAATCTCGCTGTCGCGGCCGATCAGCGGGTCGATCTTGCCGTCGCGTGCCTTCTTGTTGAGGTTCACGCAGTAGGCGTCGAGCGCATCGGCCTTCTTCTTGGTCTCGTCCCCGGTCTTCGTCTCGGTCTCCTCTTCGGCACCGCGCACCGGCCGGCTCTCCGACATGCCCGCGCGCTTGGCGATGCCGTGGCTGATGTAGTTCACCGCGTCGTAGCGGGTCATGTCCTGCTCTTGCAGGAAATAGGCCGCATGGCTCTCGCGCTCGGCGAACACCGCGACGAGAACGTTGGCGCCGGTCACTTCCTCGCGCCCGGACGACTGCACATGGATCACCGCGCGCTGGATCACGCGCTGGAAGCCGGCCGTCGGCTTGGAATCCTCGCCGCCGTCCTGCACGAGGTTGTCGAGCTCGGTATCGATATACTCGACAAGGTTGCGGCGAAGCTTTTCAAGATCGACGTTACAGGCCCGCATCACCGCCGCGGCGTCCTGGTCGTCCACGAGGGACAGCAGCAGGTGCTCGAGGGTCGCGTACTCGTGGTGACGTTCGTTGGCGAGCGCCAGGGCTCGGTGAAGCGATTGCTCGAGGCTGCGGGAGAAGGTCGGCATGGGTACCTCTTCGTTTAGCCGCTGCAGAGCGTCACTTCTTCTCCATGACGCACTGCAAAGGATGCTGGTGCTTTCGTGCGAAGTCCATCACCTGCGTGACCTTTGTTTCGGCCACCTCATAGGTGAAGACGCCGCACTCCCCCACGCCGTGCTGATGCACATGCAGCATGACGTGAGTGGCCTCCTCCCGGTTCTTGTTGAAGAACTGCTCCAGCACGTGAACGACGAACTCCATTGGCGTGTAGTCGTCGTTGAGGAGCAGTACCCGATACAGACTCGGCCGCTTCACCTGCGGCTTGGTGCGGGTGATCACCGCTGTCCCGGGCATGCCATCGCCGCGGCGGCGACGCTCGTCGTCGCCCATCCTGGTATCGACAGTTCGGGAAGGCGTGGTCACTGACATGAAAGGCTCACCTCGCTCGGCTAAGCTGGCCGGGCTGCACGATATAATAGGTACGCCCGGCTCACTCTGCCAGAGTAGCGAGAGCGTGCGCCGGTCGCAATGAGTTGACCGGCCCACGGCACCGCCCGGCACCGTGCAAAGCGGGAAAATCCGAAAAAGCGAAGACGCTGAAACAAAAAGGCCCGGCTTTCACCGGGCCTTTCGGGCGCATGAGACAAATCTACGCGGCACACCCAGCGGCGGGCCGAACCAGCGACGATTACCGGCCAGGGCTCACTTGCCGATCGGCAGCTTGCCGAGAATGCCTTCGTAGGGCTTGTAGGACTCCTTGGCGAGATCGGCATAGAGCTCGCCGATCTTGGTCGCCTGGGCGACGAAGCTCTCATAGGAGTTCTTGAAATAGTCGGACTGGATCTCGACGGCCTTGTCGAGGGTCTTGGCGCCGAACAGCTTCTCGGCCGCGGCGGTGCCTTCCTCGAAGGACTTCTTGGAGTAGTCGGCCACTTCGACGGCGATGGCCTGCACGCCCTTCGACACGGTGCCGAAGCTCTTCATGGCCAGGTCGAGATTGTCTTTGCCCAGCTTCTGAATCTCGTCGATGTTCTGGATCATCGGGTCGCTCCTCACTTTTCTCATGCGCCAACGTGAACCGCGCGCTGCCTGCATCAACGTCGCTAGCGTCAGAAATAATGCAGCGCACCATCAACGTCAATAAATTTTGTGCGACGCAACAAGACAGCATCACTGACCCAGTTTTTCCAAGCGCCTGCAATTGCCTCGCTTACGCCGGGATTTACGAGTTCGTAACCGCGCTCTCCTTATCATTGCGGGAGTGATCGTCCGGCAACGGTCAGCTCGATGCGGGTCGCCTCAGGGCCTCGCATCCGCTCCAGCCGGCTTGATGCGAATGACCGGCGCGGGCCGGCAAATTGAGTGACGGGACGGGTTCATGCGGCTTCCGGGAACTGTGGGCACGCAACTTCTGCGCGCTGGGGTGGCCATTCTGGTGTTGTCGATCGCGGGCACGGGCGGTGCGGACGCCGCGGCGAGAAAGAAGAAGACCAGCCAGAGGAAACCGGCCGCCGCCCAGGTGGTCGATAGCCGGTGGCAGCGCGGTTATGCCGATATCGTGATCGACGCCAATACCGGCCGCGTCCTGCATGAGGAGAACGCGGACGCACTGCGCCATCCGGCCTCGCTGACCAAGGTGATGACGCTCTATCTGCTGTTCGAGCAGCTCGAGGCCAAGCGGCTCCGGCTCGACTCCCGCCTCCCCGTCTCCGCCTATGCCTCGCGGCAGTCCCCCACCAAGCTGGGGCTGAGGGCCGGCTCGACGATTTCGGTCGAAGACGCGCTCCAGGGTCTGATTACCCGCTCCGCCAATGATGCCGCAGTCGTGATCGCCGAGGCGATCGCCGGCGATTCCGATACGTTCGCCGCATTGATGACCCGTCGAGCCCGACAGCTCGGCATGTCCCGCACCACCTTCAAGAACCCGAACGGCCTGCCCAATCCGCAGCAGGTCACCACGGCGCGTGATCTGGCCATTCTCGGCCGCGCGATCCAGGAGCGGTTCCCGCGCTACTACGCGTATTTCTCGATCCGTTCGTTCAATTACCAGGGCGTCGCGATCCGCAACCACAACCGCATGTTCGGGCGCCTCGAAGGCGTGGACGGCATCAAGACCGGCTACACCAATGCCTCCGGCTTCAACCTGCTGACCAGCGTCAAGAGCAATGGCCGCTACGTCATCGGCGTGGTGCTGGGCGGCACCAGCGGCGCCTCGCGCGACAACCGCATGGCCCAGTTGATCTCCGGGACCTTCGATCGCGCCTATTCCGGCCGTCAGATGGTGGCCCGCATGTCCTCGCCTCCCTCCGGCAGCGGCGCGGCCGAGGAAGTCGCGGTGGCGCAGGCCGCGCCGATCCCCACCCCTGCCGCAGCGCCGGCGCCGGCGGTCATCCCGATCCCCTCGGGGCGGCCGAATCTCGCCATGGCCTCGGTGGTCGATGCCACCGCGCCGGATGAGGTCGACGAAGACACCGCCGAGCAGGCGAGCGAAGCCGATCCCGTCACCACCGGCGCCCTGCCGCCGCAGCGCATCGCCATGGTCTCCCCGGCCATGCCGGAGCCCGCCCCGGCCCGCACGGCGCCGCTGCCGCCGCCGGCTCCCTCCGTTGGCTCGGCCGAGCCCATCATTCCCACTTCGGTGAAAACCGTGGCGGTCGCCAAGCCGTCCGCCCCCGTGGCCGGCTTCTCGAACCAGCCCGGCATTCTCGGCACGCTGGCCTTCACCCAGTCTGCGCCCTCCGGCCGCGCCTCGCTGCCGCCGCAGATCGCCCAGGCACCCAAGCCGACGCCGACCGCCAAGCCGGTGCGTCTGGCCAGCGCCGATCCGGCGGAAATCCCGCGTCAGATCGCCGAGACCACTTCGCGCGCCACGGCGGCGCCGCGTTCGGGCTGGGCCATCCAGATCGGTGCCTTCGGCAGCGAGGCCGATGCCCGTGCGCAGCTCGCCAAGGCCAAGGCCAAGGCCGGCTCCGCCCTCGCCAAGGTCGACCCCTACACCGAGCAGGCGACCAAGGGGTCGAACACCATCGTGCGGGCCCGCTTCGCCGGCTTCGACGAGCAGTCCGCGGCCCAGAAGGCGTGCAAGGCGCTGAAGGGCCAGTTCGGCTGCATGGTCTTCCGCAACTGATTGGAAACGGGGCGATCAATGGCTGCGGAGCAGGATGTCCTTGGCCTCATTCACCCGGGCGGCGAGATAGTTCGACCCGCCCTGGTCGGGATGGAGTTTCTTCATAAGAGCGCGGTGAGCTTTTCGGATCTCGTCCGTCCCCGCCCCCGGCTGAAGCCCCAGCACTTCGTAGGCCTGCTGTTCCGTCATCGTACCGCCCTGCGGCGGCGCAGCGCTCCGCCGGCCCGCCTCGCCCTCAGCGTGTTCACGCCAACCGGGCGCCCGGCGGTCCAGATACGCTTCGAGTAGCTGCCGGCTTTCCGCATCGAGCGTCAGCGCCAGCCGCGCCACTTCGCCTGTCGGCAGGGTATCGAGCTCCCGTCCGGCCAGAGGGCCGGTGAGAACGCGGCCGGAAAGCTGCCCGCTGTCATGGTTCAACACCATTTCGAGGCTGGCGGTGCGCACCGTGGAGGAGCGGCCGGCGCTGCGGCGCAGCCGCGACCATGGCGATCTGGCTGCGGTGCCGATGTTCCATCCGAGCAGCGACAGGCCGAATATGCCGAGCGGCAGCGCGGTCTCGATATGGCCGCGCGCTCCCAGAAAACCGGCCAGCAACACCGCGATCCACCCGCCGACGCTGCGGGCGAGGCGGGCGAGACGCTGGGGATCGGTGCGCGCGAAGAACTTCAGTCCGTAATAGAGCAGCGCGACGATGGCCGCGCCGGCCAGAAGATTGATCATCCCGCCCCCGATTTCGGCCCGGACATGGCCGCCAGCAACTGCTTGGCTCCCGGCGACGCGTTCGCCAGCGCCGTCAGCGCCTGCCGCCCGCCGGCAGCGTAGCGCGCCGCCGCCCGCAGCAGTGCGCTGAGCTGTTCCGCCGCGCCGGCATCGAAGCGACACCAGGCGCCGCCGGTCAGCCGCGCGATTTCCCGGAAGCCGCGCTCGGCAACCGGATCGCGACCTTCCTGAAACAGGAACACCGGCACGCCGCGCAGGGCGAGAGGACCTGCCTTGGCGCAGAGGTCGTCCAGCGCCTCTTCCATCGCGTCGCCGACGAACACCACCGCGCCGATCCGCGCGCGCTCGGCCTCCGAGCCCGCATGCGCCAGAACCCGGCCGATCTGCGTGCGGCCGCCTCGGCAGTCGATCCGCGCCATCAATGCGCCCAGCCGGCGACCGTCGCCGACCCAGCCTGAGGCCCGGCACTCATGGATGCCGCGATAATAGACCAGCTGCATGTCGAGCCCGCCAATGGCCGCCGCTTCCTCAAACATGCCGGCCTGCAGCGTGCAGGCCAGGTCCCAGGTCGGCTGGCGGCTCATGGTGGCGTCGAGTGCGAAGATCAGCCGGCCGCGCGCCTCGCCCGCCGCCGAGGCCGGGGGGCGCGCCGCCACCTCGGCGAGGAAGGCCGCCACTTCCGAACCGGCCGAAGCGGCGGGCGAGGATAGTTTCGGCCCGGTGACCGGCGGTTTCGAGGATGTGGGTCGGTCGGCAGCCATGGGTTTCAATCGCGATTCGGCGCCGATACTAGACCGGCCCTCGGGTTAAGTGGGAGACCGGCCTGCGGCGGGCAAGGCGCGGATGACGGCCAGTTGACCGGCCGGGAACCGCTGCTAGGTTCCCGCCCGCCTTCGCATCTCAGGACGGGTTCCGCCGTGGCCGACATAGAGACCATCCACACCGTTGCCGAACTGCGCGCCCGCGTGCGCCTCTGGCGGGCTGCCGGCGAGCGTATCGCGCTGGTACCCACAATGGGGGCTCTCCATGCCGGCCATGTCGCGCTGATGCAGGCCGCCCACCAGCACGCCGAGCGGATCGTGGTGTCGATCTTCGTCAACCCCACCCAGTTCGCTCCCACCGAGGATCTTGCGCGCTATCCCCGCACCCTCGATGCGGACCGCGAGAAGGCGGCGCTGGCCGGCGTCGATGTCGTCTTCGCACCGGATGTCGACGAGATGTACCCGCAGGGTTTCGCGACCACCGTCTCGCTCGTTGGACCGGCCTGCGGGCTGGAAACCGATTTCCGCCCGACCCATTTCGCCGGCGTGGCCACCGTGGTCGCCAAGCTCTTCAGCCAGGTCGCGCCGGATGTCGCGCTATTCGGCGAGAAGGACTATCAGCAGCTCGCGGTGGTCACCCGCATGGCGCGCGATCTCGATCTGCCGGTGCAAGTGATCGGCGTGCCCACCGTGCGGGAGCCGGACGGCCTCGCCCTCTCCTCCCGCAATGTGTATCTGAGCCCCGAAGAGCGCGGCATCGCCCCGGTGCTGCATCGAGCGCTTGCCGGGGCGGCGCAGGCGATCCGTTCGGGAGCGCCGATAGCCCAGGCCATCGAGGCCGCCCGCGACGGTGTTCGCAGCGCCGGCTTCGCGCTGGACTATCTCGACGCCCGCCATGCCGAGACGCTGGCGCCGGTGGCCGCGCGCGACGAGGGGCCGCTACGCCTGCTCGTCGCCGCGCGATTGGGGACGACGCGGCTCATCGATAATATTGCCGTCCCCGACTAGACGCTCATATACGTCACCATCATGCCGATGATGACGAGAAGCAGGCCGATTCCCAGGACATATCGCATGGGGCGGACCTCGGTTGCCTGACGCTCCACCGGTTTTGCCTGCACGACGACATTTCCGCTCTCGACCACCTGCCGCTCTTCGGTGACCGCCTGCCCTTCTTTTAGCCCGGCCTCGTCGATATTCTTGGTCATCTCTGCCTCCTGTCGAAGGATTTCCGCAGGGACAACGCTGGGAATGGCCGATTCGGTTCCATCCGCCCTCAAAGCAGGCCGAGCGACCTCAGTTCGCGCCGCAACTGATCGGGCATGGCGGCGGCCGGCTCTCCGGCGAGATCGGGCGGCGCATCCTTGGCAGCGAGATAGCGCCAGCCCTGGAACGGGCGGCTCGGCCGCGGCTCCACCCGGTGCACCTTCGGCTCCAGCACCAGATGGCAACGCCTGATCCCGTCGGCATCGACGAAGGGTCGAATGTCGGTCAACCGCTGACGACAGGCCAGTTCGCCCTTGATCACCCAATAGAGCGAGCCGCCGTCGAGAATCTCGTCGGTTCGGGTCGGCACCATGCGGGTGGTGTGGGTCTGTTCGATGGGAAGGCCACGCGCGTCGCGCGCGGCCAGCGTCTCGCCGATCCAGTCCTCAAGGTCCTTGATCGATTCGGCTCCGACGCAGAGCTTCAGAAGGTGCAGCGGCATGAAGGCAGGCCCGGAAAGCGGACGCCGCGCGGCGACAGGCCGGCGGACCGCCTCCTATACGCGTTTCACCACCGGCCAGTCGACCTCGTCCGCCGGCAGCACCTGCTCTTCCTTCAGCGCCGCCGCCTTCCATTCGACGAAAGCGGGATGCGCGTGGACCGCCTCCACATAGGCGGCAGCGACCGCGTCGACCGGCAGGTCATAGGTGCGTATCCGCGTGGCCACCGGCGCATACATGGCGTCGGCGGCGCTGAAGGCGCCGAACAGAAAATCCCCACCGGCGCCGAACCGTTCGCGGGTGGCGCGCCAGCGGCCGGCAATGCCGGCCAGATCGGCGGCGGCCTTGTCGGAGAGGGGGCGCGGCTCGATCGGGCGCCACAGGTTCATCGGCACGGCCGAACGCAGGGCGCCGAAGCCGCCATGCATTTCCGTGGCGATCGCCCGCGCATAGGCCCGCGCTGCCGGTGCGGACGGCCAAATCGCCTTTTCGGGGAAACGTTCGGCGATGTGCTCGATGATGGCGAGCGATTCCCAGACGACGGCTTCGCCATCGACCAGCACCGGCACCCGCTGCGCCGGCGAATGCACGCTGATCCGCGCCTTGAAGTCGGCATCGCCGAGCAACACCATCTCCTCCTCGAAGGCGATGTCGAACGCCTTGAGCAGCAGCCACGGCCGCAGCGACCAGGACGAATAATTCTTGTTCGCGATCAACAGCTTCAGTGCCATGCCCCTCTCCGCGATCATTTCATTGCCGGCGCCAGAGTGAAGCGGCGCATGGCAATGGACAAGCGAAGAGCTGTCATGGGGACCATCAGCGGCGATGATGCATCACCCGGGCATCACGCACCAACAAGGCATCGCGCGCCAAGGCACTAAGCCTCGGCGATGCCGCCGCAATGGCCTTGTGATCCGCGTGGCTCGATCAGCCGACGACCGCCGGCGTGCCGCCAAAGCCGCCGAACAGATAGACAAGGGCGACGCCCACAAGAATGGCGACGACAGCCCAGCGCGCGACCCCCCAGCAGGAGCGCTCGGTAAGGGAATTCATTCGTGAACTCCGGATAATCCCGTTACACCGCCACAACCGGAATGAGACATCGGCCACTTGCGGATTATTACGATATTTAATGAAACGTTACCGCGGGTGCAATCGCGTTAGGGAAGGGTTGCACTGCGTTATGCACAGATCTGATGCGCAAATAACGCATGCCCGCTTTTTGCACAGCTGTCTTGCCGACAGGCTTGAAAGCCTCTCGGACGCCGGCCTACAGCAGAGTCGCGCGGCGGCACGAGCGCCGAATCAGCGCGAGGAAATGGAGCCACGAATGGAAGGCAACTCCATGATCGGCTTTTCCTATCTGGATTACGCGGCGCTGGCGGTCTTCGCAGCGGCCTGGTTCGCCTATCACCAGATGATGGAGGGCCGCTGGGCGGAGGGACGGACGCTCAACCAGCGCATGGACGCTTTCCGCCACGAGTGGATGCAGCGGATGCTGGCGCGGGAGAATCGCATCGTCGATACGCAGATCGTCGCTGCGCTGCAAAACGGCACCGCCTTCTTCGCCTCGACCTCGCTGCTCGCGGTCGGCGCCTCGCTGGCCATCCTGCGCTCGACCGAGGAGGTGCTCGCCATCTTCTCCCACCTGCCCTATGTGCAGATCGACCGTGCCGGCTGGGAGATGAAGACGCTGGGCATCACCATCATCTTCGCCCATGTCTTCTTCAAATTCGCCTGGGCCTACCGCCTGTTCAACTACACCGCGATCATGCTGGGCTCGACGCCGCCCCCTTCCGAGGCGGCGACACCGCAGGCGCAGGCGCACGTCGCCAAGCTGGCGCGCATGGCGACCCTCGCCGGCCGGCACTTCAACCGTGGCCAGCGCGGCTTCTTCTTCGCCATTGCCTATCTGGGCTGGTACATCAACGGCTGGGCGCTCATCATCGGAACCGTCGCGATCTTCGTGGTGATGCTGAACCGCCAGTTCGGGCGCGATTCGCATTGGGTGCTCGACGAGACCGCCACCCTGGAGAATTCATGACCGCCTCTGTCCATTCCAACCCCCTGCCCTCGGAAACCGATGTCGAGGCGGCGATCCGCGCCGCGCTCGCCGATACCGCACGCACCATCGATCCGGCGATGCCGGCCCGCGCCCTGATGCCGGAAGGCAAGTGGCAGGCCGTGCTGCCGCTGGTGCGGCGCGTGGCGATACGCCTGGCTCAGGAGGGCGCGCTCGGCATCTACCGCAAGGGCAAGCCGGTGGACCCGGTCAATTTCCGCGGCGTCTACCGGCTCGGCCCGCCCCCCTCCACCTCCCCGCTGCCGGAATAGGCTTGCGCCGCCGGCGCTAGCTTGCCGGACCGGGGAACAGCGCGTCGGTGCGCCCGGTAAGGCGATAGGCGACCAGACCGATCCATTCGCGCAACGCCGCATCGGTCATTTCGAGCCCCTCGCTGACCCGTGCGAAGGGCCGGGTCCATTGCACCGTCCCTGCCGTGCGATAGTCCACCGGATAGGCGGTCACCGGAAAGCCCGCCGCCGCGAAGCTGCCCATGGCACGCGGCATGTGCAGGGCGGAGGTGACGAGCAGCCAGCGCTCGCCAGGTGTCGGCCGCACCAGAGCGCGGGATAGGGCCGCGTTCTCGGCGGTATTGCGCGAGGCGGCCTCGAAGGCCACCCGTGCCGGATCGACGCCGAGTTGCGGCAGCACCATGCGCACGACATCGGCTTCCGAGAGCGGCGGCCGCTCCAGATCCCCGCTGCCGCCGGAAAACACGATGCGGGCCTCGGGATAGCGTCGAGATAGGTCGGCGAGCGCCATCATCCGCTCGCCCGCCTGGGTGAGGGCCGGTTGCCCGCGTGCCGCGGTGACATCCGGGCGTTCGCCGCCCCCCAGCACCACCACGCCGGTGATCGGCCGGCCATCATCGACGAAGATCGGAAAGCGGTTCTCCAGTGGCACCGCCAGCGCCCGTCCCACCGTACCCAGCCCGCAGATCAGCAGGCCGAGCACGCCGACCAGCGTCATCCAGCCTCCGGCCTGGCGATAGCGCAGCCCCGCCAGCAGGCCGAGCCCGGCGAGAAGGGTCAGCGCGCTCGAGGGCACCGCCAGCATCCACAACAGCTTGGCAGCATAGAAGAAGGCCGTGCCCGATACGTCGTCCATCAGGCCTCCGCGTGACGGGAGGCGCTATGTTCGTGGGCGTGCTTCACTTGCCCGATATAGCGGCTGAGGCTGCCCGGCGGCATCGGGCTGGCCAGCAGATAACCCTGCACATGATGACAGCCGACCGACTGGAGATAGCGCAGTTGCTCGCGCGTCTCCACGCCCTCGGCGGTGACGGTGATGGCGAGGGCGCGCGCCAGCCGCACCACGCAGTCGATGATGGCCGCGGCGTCGTCGGTCTGGCCGATATTCTGGATGAAGCTGCGGTCGATCTTGATGGTGTCGACGCGGAAGCGCCGGAGATAGCCGAGCGAGGAATAGCCGGAACCGAAATCGTCGAGGGCGATCCGCACGCCCATGGCGCGCAGTGCGGTGAGCGAGGCGAAGGCTTCCGGCTGGTTGCCGAGCAGCAGGTTCTCGGTGATCTCGATCTCCAGCCGTTCGGCCGGAAAGCCGGTCTCGTCCAGGATGCGCCGGATCGCCCCGACAAGGTCGCGCATGCGGAAATCCACCGGCGACAGGTTGACCGCCATCCGCGCGCCCCCCCAGTCGGCCGCCTGCTCGCAGGCCCGGCGCACCGCCCAAAGGTCGAGCTCGGTGATCAGCCCGGAATGTTCGGCGATCGGCACGAATTCGGCGGGCGAGACCAGGCCGCGCGCGGGATGGATCCAGCGCAGCAGCGCCTCGAAGCCGATCACCGTGCGGCCGTCCACGGCGAACTGGGGCTGGTAGAACAGCGTCAGCTCGTTTTCCTTCAGCGCCCGCTGCAGGTCGGTCTCGATGTCGCGCCGCTGGCGAACCTCCTGCTCCATGCGCGGTTCGAACTGCCGCAACAGGCCACGCCCGTCGGCCTTCGCCCGATAGACCGCGATGTCGGCGAGCCGGATAAGTTCGCTGGCCTCGGTGCTGTGGGTCGGTGCGATCGTCGCGCCGATCGAGCCGCCGACGGCGAGTAATTGTCCCCCGACGGCGGCCGGCTTGCGCACCGCCTCCAATATGGCGTTGCCGATGGCCTCGACCTCGCCCGGCTTGTCCCCGAGGGGCGCCAGGATGACGAATTCGTCGCCGCCGAACCGGGACGCCAGCAGGCCGGGAATCGACAGCTCCCTCAGGCGCGTCCCGATTTCCGCCAGCAGCACGTCGCCGACATGATGGCCGAGCGTGTCGTTGATGTCCTTGAAGCCATCGAGATCGAGGAAGAAGACCGCCAGCCGGTGTCCGGTGCCGTCGAGCTGGAGAAGGCGGTCGCCGAGCACCCGCATCAGCATGGCGCGATTGGCGAGGCCGCAGAGCGGATCGACATAGGCGAGCCGCGAGGCATAGGCCTCGCTGGCGGCAAGGTTTTGCGTGGCCCGGCGCGCGTACCACAACACGCAGACGGCCGCGGCCAGCAGCAGCACCGTCGTCGCGACAAGAGCCGGCAGCAGGGCGTGCAGCAGCGCCGTCCCCGGCGCGTCAGGCTTCCACACCAGCCAGGCCGGCTCCGCCTCGCCGGCGACGAACGGGATCGCCACCCCATGCTGCCCGGCCTCGGGCGGATTGAGGCTGACGGTCGGCTCGGCGATCCGCAATTCGCGCGCCAGCACGTTCAGGAAATGATCGTCGATGAACAGCACGGTGACGGCCACCGGCGGCATCTGCTCCGGGGCGATCACCCGGCCATAGTCGGGCGTGACGCTGATGGCGCCGACCAACGCCGGCCGCCCCTCCACACGGACATAGCCGGCACGGAAGGCCGAAGGCGTTGCCGCGCCGGCGCCGGCATCCACGTCCTGCCGGTCGCTCCGCCCGGCGACGGCCTTCTGCACGTCGAGCACGAAGGGAAGCAGCGCCGATTCGTCGAAGGGCGCCTGTTCGCCGGAGACCAGCTCGCCATCGATCGCGGCATAGGCGACCGCGGTGTTCAGCACGATATAGGAGCGGTCGTGATGGTCCTGGTCGCGCAGCCACTTGCCGAAGTTGCGGTGGACCCAGTCGACATCGAGAAAATAGGCGGTCCGCAGCACGGATTCGTCCCAATGCGCGAAGCTGGCGAGATCGCGTTGCAGCAATCCGGCCTTGCTCTCCAGAGCGCGGGAGACGAGCTCGGTCCATCGCTGGCGCGCCGCAGCGTCGACGCGCTCCGCCGCCAGCAGCGCGAAGGCCCCCATCGCGACGATCGCCGCGAACACCACCAGCGCCACCGCCAAAATGGTCCGGTCGCTCGCCCTTGCCGAAGCCATGCCGGCTCCGCTGTGGATCGGAATGCGCATTGCCGCCTTATCCGCCGCGATATCCGATCAGAGAGCGTCCGCGCTGGTGTCGGAAGCGCTCCCTTAGCGTCGATCTTCGATGTTTGCGCGACCTTAACGGGCGAAACTTAATGTGGTTTGAAAGCATTGGACGGATCGCTCGCGCGGCCGATCCTGCCATGTGACATCATCGCGGCTCTTCGCGCAATTGCGGATCAGAACCAGAGCGACGCGATACCCAAAAAGGCAAAGAACCCGATCACATCGGTGATGGTGGTCACGAAGGGCCCGGACGATACCGCCGGATCCACCCCCATCTTGTTGAGCGTCAGCGGCACCAGGATGCCGCCGAGCGCGGCGGCGACGAGATTGATGATCATCGCCAGCGCGATGATGAAGCCGAGATCGGCCACGCCGAAGCGGGCGAACACCACCGCCGCCATGATCACCGCGAAGACGACGCCGTTGAACAGGCCCACCAGCAGCTCGCGGGCGATCACCCGGCGGGCGTTGCTGGCGCGCAATTCGCGCGTGGCGATGGCCCGCACCGCCACCGTCATGGTCTGGGTGGCGGCATTGCCGCCCTGGCTGGCGACGATCGGCATCAGCACGGCCAGGGCGACCAGCCGCTGCAACTCGTCCTCGAAGAGCGCGATGACGAAAGAGGCGAGGTTGGCGGCGATGAGATTGAGCAGCAGCCAGGAGAAGCGGCTCTTGGCGATGGTCCAGAAGCTGTCGGAAAGCTCTTCGTCGGCCGCGACGCCGCCGAGCGCCTTCACATCCTCGTCGGCCTCCTCCTGGATGACGTCGACGATGTCGTCGACGGTCAGCACGCCGACGAGGCGGCCCGCGCTGTCGACCACCGGAGCCGAGATCAGATTATAGCGTTCGAAGACGCGGGCGACGTCCTCCTGATCGTCGGTCGCCTGCACCACATGCCGGTCGGGCGTGACCACGTCGCCGAGCTTCAGCCCCCGCTTGGTGCGCAGCAGGCGGTCGAGCGGCACCGATCCGGTGAGCCGGTAGGTGGGATCGACCACGAAGACCTCGAAGAAGGTCTCCGGCAGGTCTTCGGTCTCGCCGATGTAGTCCAGCGTCTGCCCGACCGTCCAGAAGGGCGGCAGCGCGATGAACTCGGTCTGCATGCGCCGGCCGGCGCTCTCCTCGGGATAGTCGAGGCTGCGCTGGAGTGCCGCGCGCTCGGTGATCGGTAGCTGCCCGAGGATCTCCTGCTTGTCGGCGTCGTCGAGATCTTCGAGGATGTAGACCGCATCATCGGAATCGAGGTCGCGCATGCCCTCGACCACAGTCTTGGTCTCCAGCTCCTCCAGGATCTGGACACGGACGGTCTCGTCGAGTTCGGTAAGCGCGGTGAAGTCGAAATCGGCGCCGAGCAGTTCGATGAGCTTCGGCCGCGCCGGAGCCGGCAGCGCCTCGAGCAGCCGGGCGAGGTCGGTCTCGTGGAAATCGGCGATCAGCCCGCGCAAATCATCGCCGCGCCCCGCTTCGATGGCCTGCGCGACGTGCTCGACGAAGGCGGGGTCGTCCACGAGGGCCCGCTCGTCCTCGGGATCGCGCTCGTGCGGGCGAACGGCGAGGTCGGTATCGTCGTTCATGCCGATCTCCCGGGACCACGGATTCGAGAAGGAAAGCTGTTCTTATGAAGCATCGCCATGGAAGGCAAATAGGCGCTCCGTCCCCTGTGGCCACCCTTGCGGCTATCCCTGCCGAGGGCCTGGGACCGATTGATCGGGCGGTGCGCCGATGAGCGAGGCGGGTGGCGTGCGGCTGGTCATCCACGGCCGCGTCCAGGGGGTGGGCTACCGCGCCTGGCTGGCGGACGAGGCGCAGCGGCGCGGCGTGCGGGGCTGGGTGCGCAATCGCCGCGAGGGCACGGTGGAGGCGTTCCTCCATGCCGACGCGGCCATTCGCGAGGCGCTCATCGATGCCTGCCGCCGCGGTCCTCTCGCCGCACGGGTGCGGGAGATCGAGATCGCCGAGGCTGCCGATGCGGTGCCGGACGGTTTCGAGCAGCGCCCGACGCTGTAGCGGACTTCAGCCCTCGCGGGGCCTCTCGTCCATCGTCGGACCGAACAGGGCTTCGAACTCACGCCGCATCGCCAGGTCGACATCCTCCATCGTCACCGGCAAGCCGAGATCGACGAGGCTGGTAACGCCGTGCTCGCGCACGCCGCAGGGCACGATACCGCCGAAATGCGCGAGGTCGGGATCAACGTTCAGCGCCACGCCGTGCATCGTCACCCAGCGCCGCACCCGGATGCCGAGCGCGGCGATCTTGTCCTCGCCCGAGCCGGCGCGGTCGTGCCGCCGCACCCAGACGCCGACGCGGTCCTCCCGTCGCTCGCCGCGGACATGGAAGTTCCACAAGGTGCGAATCAGCCATTCCTCGAGGGTCGCCACATAGCGCCGCACATCGGGGGCGCGCCGCTTGAGGTCGAGCATCACATAGGCCACCCGCTGGCCGGGGCCGTGATAGGTGAACTGGCCGCCGCGCCCGGTCTGGAAGATCGGGAAGCGGTCGGGCTCGACGAGGTCCTCCGGCCGGGCACTGGTGCCGGCAGTGTAGAGCGGCGGATGCTCCAGCAGCCACACCGTCTCCGGCGCGTCCCCAGTGGCGATCGCCTGGGCGAGCGCATCCATTTCGGCCAGCGCGTCGGGATAGGCCACGGGCGCAGAGGCGATGCGCCAGCGCACCGGCGGCATGCCGGGGCCAGGCAGCATCGGGGCGGTAAGGTCGTCGCGAGCGGGTGATACGGCGTGTTCCATGACCGGACAGATAATGATCGGGAGCGCATCTGTCTCTAGGAGCGGGGCGCGGGACAAACCAGCCTGTCCACAGCCGCGCGCGGCTCTTGTGAAGCCTGAACCGATCTGTTAGACGATGCCGCGCCGCGGGGCCAGCCGCTGGTTCGGCCCTCTGGCGGTTTTGGTTGCGGTCGTGGCGGAATTGGTAGACGCGCTGCCTTGAGGTGGCAGTGGGTAACACCGTGGAGGTTCGAGTCCTCTCGACCGCACCATTCTTCTGATTTGGTGCTGATTTCACTGGCCTTCTCTATTTTCCCGCGTCTCGGCGACGGGGCGGGAAGAGATGTTCCGGCATCGTTCGCGAGCAGGTGCATCGCAGCCTTCGCTAGCCGCTTACGGTCGGCCCTCCTCGTGTAGTGCGAGGCCATCGTTCCCCCGGTCCAGCCGAAAATCGCTTCCAGCTGCGCCACTGTCGCGCCGGCATTGGCTGCGCGTGTCGTCGCGATCTTCGCACGCCATGCGCGGACGTCGGAATACCGACGGCGCCGCGGGCACTGATCCGGCGAGATGACGAAGAGACCGTGTCCGATTCGTTGGGCACCGGCGCGTTCCATCGGTTCGGCAGCATCGTGGCGCAGCCCCCACCGCCGCTTTGGCGCCACAGGCGGGGTCCGAACGTCAATTAGCACGACGATCGCGGTCGCTTTCCCGGTTCGATAATTGCCCTGGCTCGCCTGCGCCTTTACGGTCCCCGCGAAAGCCGGCTCCGGGATGCCGGCACTGCGCGAGAGGACGACTGATGGCCGCCGAAGCCGCATCCGATGCTGCCGCCCATGGCTTCGACTTGTTGCCGGTGGTCGTCCTTCTGGGTGCTGCCGTCGTGGCGGTGCCCCTGTTCAAGCGCCTCGGCCTTGGTTCGGTACTTGGTTATCTCGCGGCGGGCCTCGCCATCGGCCCGTTCGGCCTCGGCCTGTTCTCCGACCCGCAGTCGATCCTGCATGTCGCCGAGCTCGGCGTCGTCATGTTCCTGTTCATCATCGGGCTGGAAATGCAGCCCTCGCGGCTATGGGCCATGCGCGGCGAGATTTTCGGCCTCGGGCTTGCCCAGGTCGGCAGCTGTATCGTCCTGCTTGCCTGTGTCGGCCTCGCGCTCGGCTATCCGCTGGTCCCGAGCTTCGTCGCCGGCACCGGCTTCGTGCTGACCTCCACCGCCATCGTCATGCAGATGCTGGAGGAGCGACGTTCCATCGCCTTGCCGAAGGGCCGGCGCATAGTCGCCATCCTGCTGCTGGAAGACCTCGCCATCGTGCCGCTGCTGGCGCTGGTCGCCTTTCTGGCGCCCGGCGGCGGCGAAGTCACGCTCAATGAGCGGCTCATCGGCATCGCCATCGGCCTCGGCTCGGTTCTGGCCTTGGTGCTGGCCGGCCGTTATCTGCTCGACCCGATGTTCCGCATCCTCGGCAAGGCCAAGGCGCGCGAGGTGATGACGGCGGCGGCGCTGTTCGTGGTGCTCGGCGCCGCGCTCGCCATGCAACTCGGCGGGCTGTCCATGGCGATGGGCGCCTTTCTCGCCGGGGTGCTGCTGTCCGAATCCTCCTTCCGCCATCAGCTGGAAGCCGACATAGAGCCGTTCCGGGGCATTTTGCTCGGCCTGTTCTTCCTCGGCGTGGGCATGGCCCTCGACCTCGCGGTGATTGCCGCCAACTGGCAGCTCATCGCGATCTGCGTCGTCGGCTACATGATCCTCAAGATGGTGGCTATCTACGTGGTGGCGCGGCTGTTCCACGCCGATCATCACGAGGCGGTCGAGCGCGCGGTGCTGATGGCGCAGGGGGGCGAGTTCGCCTTCGTGCTCTATGCCTCGGCGACCACCGTCGGCATCCTCACCGTCGAGGAAAACGCCATCCTCACCGCCACCATCATCGTCTCGATGGCGCTGACGCCGCTGATGATCATCGCCCATGATCGGCTGATGCCGAAGCAGCAGGCCTCGATGGAGGGCATCGAGGCGGCGGCGGATCTGTCGGCGAACGTGCTGATGATCGGCTTCGGCCGCTTCGGCCAGATCGTCAGCCAGCCGCTGCTGGCCGGCGGCTTCTCCGTCACGCTGATCGAGACGGATCCGGAACTCATCCGCATTTCGCAGGATTTCGGCTTCAAGGTCTATTATGGCGACGGGACGCGCCTCGACATCCTGCACGCGGCCGGTGCCCACGAGGCGCGGCTGATCGTGGTGGCGGTGAACGATGGCGAGACGGCGGTGAAGATCACCGAGCTGATCAAGGCCGAGTTCCCGCTTGTGCCGGTGCTGGCCCGCGCCATCGACCGCGAGAACGCCGCCGAACTGATCCATGTCGGCGTCGATTTCCAGATCCGCGAGACCTTCGAATCCGCTCTCGCGCTCGGCGAGCACGCGCTCGCCATGATGGACGTGGAGGAAGCCCGGCGCTCGGACATCATCGCCAGTGTCCGCCGCCGTGACGCCGAGCGCCTCGACATCGAACTTACCGGCGGCATGTACGACGCCTCCGCCCGAAGCCTCGTCCTCAGCAATCTGCCGCTGAAGCCGCCGGCCGCCGAAGCGAAGATGCCGCTGCAGGCGGCCACGGCCGGCGAGGTGGCGGGATGACGCCGGCCGCCGAAGCGGAGATCGCTTCGGTCCTGCATTTCTGGCGAGAGGCCGGCGAGGCGCGGTGGTTCGAGAAGGATGACGCCTTCGACGCGGATTTTCGCGCGCGCTTCCTCGATCTGCACATGCAGGCCGCCGCCCGCCGCCGCGACGACTGGCTGGCGAGCGCCGATGGCACGCTGGCGCTCCTGGTCCTGACCGACCAGTTTCCGCGCAACGCCTTCCGCGGCACCGGCCATATGTACGCCACCGATCCGCTGGCACGGCATTATGCGCGGCAGGCCCGCACCGCAGGCCACATGGAGCGCGTGGAGCCGGCGCTGCGGCTGTTCTTCATCCTGCCCTTCGCCCATTCGGAGGATGAGGCGGATCAGGAGATTTCCGTCGCGCTCACCACCCCGTTCGGCGAGCCGTGGCTGGCCCATGCGCAGGGGCATCGCGACATCATCCGCCGCTTCGGCCGCTTTCCGCATCGCAACCGTCTTCTCGCCCGCGAAACGACCCCGGAGGAGGCCGCCTTCCTCGCCGCGGGCGGTTTCGCCGGCTGAAAGCCGCCCTGCGGTATATCTCCACCGACGGGCCCGCGACGCACTCCTCCCTTCCCCGACGACCTCTGTTCTCTCTTGACTCCTCGGCCGGATCGGGGCGTTGTAGAGAACAAAAGAGGAACGAAATGAGTATCACACCGGCTGTCTCCGCGCTGCGGGGGGTGCTCGCCGGCCTTGAGGCGGAGCGGCTCCCCGGCAGCACCCAGTTCTTCCATCTCGGTGCGCCGGGAGCGGACGGCGCGCTCGGCGGTCCGCTCGCCTGTGGCGCCCTGCATGAGGTGTTCGCCGCCGGGGCCGGCGACATGGCCGCCGCCGCCGGTTTCACGCTGGCGCTGGCGCAGCGTGCCACCTCGGCCCGCTCAGCGGCAGGAGCGCGCCCGCTGCTGTGGGTAAGGCAGGAGACCGTCGACACCGAAGCCGGTGGTCTCGCCGCGGCGGGCTTGCACACGCTGGGCATCGATCCGGCCCGGCTGCTGCTGGTGCGTGCGCCCGGCGCCGACGCGGCGCTGCGGGCAGCGGACGATGCGGTGCGCTGTTCCGCGCTCGGCGCGGTGATCCTGGAGCCCTGGGGCGAGCCGAAGGCGCTCGATCTCACCGCCACGCGCCGCCTGTCGCTGCGGGCCGGCACCTCCGGCGTCACCGTGCTGCTGCTGCGCCCGACCGGCCGACCCGGGCCCAGTGCCGGCGTGACCCGCTGGCAGGTCCGCGGCGCACCGTCCCGCCCGTTGGCTGGCGATGCGCCGGGGGCGCCCGCCTTCCTCATCGACCTTTTGCGTCACCGGGCCGGCCATGCCGGCGGGTCCTGGCATCTGGAGTGGGATCGTGAGACCTGTTCCTTCCGCGACATCGTCGCGCTACCTCGCCTTGTGGTTTCCGTTCCTAGCCGCCGAACGGCTGGAGAAATTGCGGCTGGAGAGGCAGCGACGCCGCTCCCCTTCCGCCGCACCGGCTGACGCCGATCCGGCACCGAAGGCTTCCAGCCTGCTCGTCTTCGTCGAGCGCACCACTGGCGGGTTGCGGCTCGCCGCCCTGTCGCGGGCGGCGCGCGCGGCGGGGTTGGAGGCGGGCCTCACGCTCGCCGATGCGCGGGCGCGCCTGCCCGATCTCGACGTCGTCACCTTCGATCCGGCCGCCGACGCCGCCTTCCTTAATCGCGTGGCGGATGATTGCGACCGCTGGACACCGCTGGTGGCCCTCGATGCGCCGGACGGGCTCGTGCTGGACATCACCGGCTGCGCGCATCTGTTCGGGGGAGAGGGAGCGATGCGCGCGCGGCTGCTCGCGCATCTGAAGGCGCACGGCCTCACGGCCTTCGCCGTGGTGGCGAACACACCGGAGGCCGCCCGCGCCCCGGCGCGCTGCGGGCTCGGCGGCCTCATCCCCTCCGGCGAGGAAGCGGCACGGCTCGCCGGCCTGCCGGTCGCGGCGCTTGGCCTGTCGCCGGCGATCGCGAGCGGCCTCTCCCGCGCGGGATTGAAGACGCTGGGCGATCTGGCGCAACGTCCCGCTACCCCGCTCGCGGCACGTTTCGGCGAAGAGCTGCTGGTGCGGCTGCGCCGCACCCTTGGCTATGAGGATGCACGCATCGTGCCGCGTCGGCCGCTGCCCGACTGCATCGTCGAACGGCGCTTCGCCGAACCGATCTCGCATGCCGCCGACATTGAGGGCGCGCTCACCCTGCTCGTCGCGGATATCGGACGGATGCTGGAAGGGCGCGGCGAGGGCGGCCGGGCCTTCGAGGCTTCGTTCTTCCGCACCGACGGTGCGGTCCGCCGGCTCTCGGTGGAAACCGCTCGTCCCCTGCGCGACGGCCCGGCTCTCGGCCGGCTGTTCCGCGAGCGGCTGGACAGCCTCGCCGATCCGCTCGACCCCGGTTTCGGCTTCGATCTCGTCCGCCTCGCCGTGCTGCGCGCCGAACCGCTCGCCGCGGCCCAAATCGGCCTCGATGGCCGCATCAACGAAGAGGAGGAGGTCGCCGCCCTCATCGACCGTCTGACCACGCGGCTGGGGCGCGAGCGCGTGCTGCGCTTCGTCCTGCGGGATACCCATGCCCCCGCCCGCGCCGGCGCGCTGGTGCCGGCGATCGATGGTCCTGCCCCGGTCTCCCTTGCCGTGGCGCAGGAGGAACTGCCCCGCCCGATCACCCTGTTCGAGCCGCCGCAGCCGGTCGAAGCGCTCGCGGAAGTGCCGGACGGCCCGCCCCTGCGCTTCCGCTGGCGCCGCGTCATGCATGAGGTGGTGCGCGCCGAGGGACCGGAACGCATCGCGCCGGAATGGTGGCGCACCCTCACGGCACAAAGGGTGCAGGAAAGCCAGCGCACGCGGGATTACTACCGGGTGGAGAACCGCGAGGGCCGGCGCTTCTGGCTCTTCCGCGCCGGTCTCTATGAACGCGGCGGCGGCACGCCACGCTGGTTCCTGCATGGGTTGTTTCCGTGAGGAGGCGGGCATGAGCAAGGCGGTTGGCAAAGCGGTCGGCAACCTGGTTCCCTTTTATGCGGAACTCGCCGTGACCAGCAATTTCTCCTTCCTGCGCGGCGCGTCGCACGCGGCGGAGCTGGTGGCGGAAGCGCTCGCGCTCGGCCATGGCGGCATCGGCATTGCCGACCGCAACACCGTGGCCGGCGTGGTGCGCGCCTATGCGGCGGTGAGGCACGCCGAGGAGATCAGACAAGAGAAGTGGAAGGAGAAGT
Organism: Ancylobacter sp. 3268; assembly: GCF_031456575.1. Taxonomy (NCBI): domain Bacteria; kingdom Pseudomonadati; phylum Pseudomonadota; class Alphaproteobacteria; order Hyphomicrobiales; family Xanthobacteraceae; genus Ancylobacter; species Ancylobacter sp. 3268. The sequence goes on along the minus strand of NZ_JAVDUX010000001.1, from coordinate 239,371 downwards.
GGAAGCAGGAGAAGGGGAAGGCGGAGCATGCGACGGTATCGCCAAGCGCCGCCGATGCCGAAGAGACCGGGAAAGACAATGGCGAGAAGGAAGCGGGCGGCGATGCGGGCGCACGCGTTCAGCCGCACGGGCGGGCGGGCATCCGGCTCGAACACGTCCCCGATGACCGGGGTGCCTCCAAGCACGGCATTCCCGCCGATCAGGATCGTACGCCCCCCAGAGGTGGCGGACACGGCGAACGGCACGGGGAAGGCCGGGCGCCGGAAGGCGGCCGACCCATCGCCGCGCTCCCCGCCGAGCCGAACGGCACCCATGTGGACCCCGACGGCGCCGGCCACCCGCATCTCGCACCGGCCGGCAATGTCGCCCCCTTCCCATCCCCTTGCCTCCAGACAGCCATGGACCTTGCTGCCGGGGAGACGGCTGCCGAGCCCCCCTCTCCCCGCGCTGCCGATGCGCCGCCGCCCCTGCCCTTCAAGCTCGCGGTCGGCGCCCGGCTCGCCTTCGCCGACGGCACGCCGGATATCCTCGCCTACGCCCAGACCCGTGTCGGCTGGGGGCGGCTCTGCCGCCTGCTCACCGCCGGCAACATGCGCTCCGGCATCAAGGGCGAATGCCAGCTTCTACTCGACGACCTCCTCGCCGATGCCGGCGGCCTGTCGCTCATCCTGATGCCGCCGCGCCGGATCGACGGGCTGGACGACCTCCTCGCCCGCCTCCATGCGGCGGCGCCCGGCTCGCTATGGCTCGCCGCCGACATGCCGCGACGCGGCGACGACCGCCGTCGCCTCGTCGGGCTGAAGGCCTGCGCCGTCCGGGCCGGCGTGCCGCTGCTCGCCGTCAACGACGTGCTCTATCACCACCCCGACCAGCGCGACCTGCAGGACGTGCTCACCTGCATCCGTCACGGCACCACCATCGAGACCGCCGGCCGGCTGCTCGAGGCCAATGCGGAGCGGCATCTGAAATCGCCCGAGGAAATGGCCCGCCTGTTCCGCGAGGCGCCGGAAGCCCTTGCCGAGACCCGCGATTTCCTCGACCGCATCGAGTTCTCTCTCGGCGAATTGAAATATGAATACCCGGAGGAGCCGGTACCGCCCGGCTACACGCCGCAAGGCTGGCTGGAGGAGCTTACCTGGCGCCGCGCCGCCATCTGCTATCCGGCCGGGATGACGGAGAAGGTCGAGGCACAGCTGAAGACCGAGCTCGCCTTGATCGCCGAGCTCGGCTACGCGCCGTATTTCCTCACCATCCGCGACATCGTGGATTTCGCCGAGAGCAACCGGATCCTGTGCCAGGGACGCGGCTCGGCGGCGAATTCCGCCGTCTGCTATGTGCTCGGCATCACCGCCGTCGACCCGGCAACCAGCAATCTGCTGTTCTCGCGCTTCATCGCCCGCGAACGCCGCGAACCGCCGGACATCGACGTCGATTTCGAGCATGAGCGGCGGGAAGAGGTGATGCAGTACGTCTACAGGCGCTATGGGCGCGACCGCGCCGGCATCGTCGCCACCGTCATCTCCTATCGCCCGCGCAGCGCCTTCCGCGATGTCGGCAAGGTGCTCGGCCTCACCGAGGACGTCACCGCCCGGCTCGCCGGCACGATCTGGGGCAGCTGGGGCGAGATCGAAACCCGCCGCGCCCGCGAGGCCGGCCTCGATCCGGACAACCCGACCGTCGCCCGGGTGATCGGGCTCGCCCGGCGCCTCATCGGCTTTCCGCGCCACCTGTCCCAGCATGTCGGCGGCTTCGTGCTGGCCCGCGGCCGGCTCGACGAGATCGTGCCCATCGGGCCGGCGGTCATGGAAAACCGCACCTTCATCGAATGGAACAAGGACGATATCGACGAACTCGGCCTGATGAAGGTCGATGTACTGGCGCTCGGCATGCTCACCTGCATCCGCAAGGCCCTCGACCTGATGAAGGAGCATGAGGGCCTCGATTACGGCCTCGCCGAGGTGCCGAAGGAACGGGACGACGTCTACGACATGCTCTGCCGCGGCGATTCCATCGGCGTGTTCCAGGTGGAGAGCCGGGCACAGATCAACATGCTGCCGCGCCTCAAGCCGCGCGAGCTCTACGACCTCGTGATCCAGGTGGCGATCGTCCGGCCGGGACCGATCCAAGGCAACATGGTGCATCCCTATCTGCGCCGGCGGGAAAAGTCGGAACCCGTCAGCTACCCTTCACCCGCTCCCCCCCATGACCCCGACGAACTGAAAGATGTACTCTCCCGCACCCTTGGCGTCCCCCTGTTCCAGGAACAGGCCATGCATCTTGCCATGGTCGCCGCCCAATTCTCCGATGTCGAAGCCAACCAGTTGCGCCGCGCCATGGCGACCTTCCGCAATATCGGCACCATCGGCGAATTCCAGCACAAGCTGATCCACGGCATGACGGCGCGCGGCTACGACCCCGCCTTCGCCGCGCGCTGCTTCGAGCAGATCAAGGGCTTCGGTGAATATGGCTTTCCGGAGAGCCACGCCGCCTCCTTCGCCAAGCTGGTCTACATCTCCGCCTATATAAAATGCCGCCACCCGGCCGCCTTCGCCTGCGCGCTGCTCAACTCGCAGCCCATGGGCTTCTACGCCCCGGCGCAGATCGTGCGTGATGCCCGCGAGCACGGCGTGGAAATCCGCCCCGTCGATGTCAATCGCAGCGACCACGACTGCACGCTGGAGGAGCGGGCCGACGGCACGCTGGCGCTGCGGCTCGGCTTCCGCCAGGTCGATGGCGTCGGTGAAACCGCCGGCGACCGGCTGGTGAAAGCCCGCCGCGAGGGCTATCCGGACATCGAGACCCTCGCCCGTCGCACCGGTCTGCCGGCCGCCACGCTGACGAAGCTCGCCGAGGCCGATGCTTTCGGCTCCATGGGCCTTTCCCGCCGCGATGCGGCCTGGGCGGTACGACGGCTGCCAGACGATAAGCCGCTTCCGCTGTTCGCCGCCGCCGATGCCCGCGAGCTCGGCGAGGAGCACGATGCGCCGCTGCCCGTCATGCCGCTCCCGGAGCAGATCGCCATCGACTACCAGACGACCCGCCTGTCGCTGAGGGGACATCCCATGGGCATGCTGCGGCCGGTCTTCACGGCCGAGCGGGTGCTGTCCAGCGCCGAGGTGGCGGCGAGCCGCGACGGCGCCTTTCTGCGCACCGCCGGCATCGTGCTGGTGCGCCAGCGGCCCGGCAAGGGCAACGCCATCTTCATGACGCTGGAGGACGAGACCGGCATCGTCAACGTGCTCATCTGGGCCCGCTTGTTCGAGCGCTACCGCGCGCAGGTGATGGGTGCCCGCCTCGTGGTGGTGGAGGGGCGGGTGCAGAAGAGCAAGGATGGCGTGGTGCATCTGATGGGCGAACGGATAATCGACCGCACCGCCGAACTCGGCCGCCTGTTCGAGGCTCCACGCGGGCGCGCAGGCCCGGCTCCCGAATCGGCAGGCGGCGACCCGCCGGAGGGGCACATTCTCGGTGGCCGCCATTCCACCCGCGGGCACCCGCGGAATGTGCGGCTTCTGCCGAAGTCGCGCGACTTTCACTGAGCCGCGCTTCCGGCCCCGCCCTCAGGCCGGCTCGGCCTGCGTGATCTCCCGCAGCGCCGCCATATCGATCAGCGCGCCACGGCTGCAAATCACCCGCGCCGCCACCTTATGCGCCAGCCGCACCGCTTCCGCCGGGCTCCGCCCGGCAAGGCGCGCGGCAAGATAGCCGGCATTGAAACTGTCGCCGGCGCCGGTGGTATCCAGAGGCTCGGCGACCGGGACCGCCGGTATGACGTCGATGCGGCCCTCCGCTTGCAGCGTGCAGGGCTCCGCGCCGTCCTTCACCACGATCTCCGGCACTCCATAGCCAGCTATTCGAACGACCGTCTCCTCGGCCGAGGCATCCCCGAAAATCTCGCCCTCATCGGGAAAGGTCGGCAACGCGATGGTGGCCGCGCGATAGCCCGCCTCCAGCCCGGCCCGCAACGCGTCGAGGCTCGGCCACAACCGCACTCTCACATTGGCGTCGAACGCGATCATGGCGCCACGTGCCCTCGCCTCGGCGAGCGCGGCGAACAGATTGCCGCGATGTTCCGGCGGCAGGATCGCCAGCGTGATGCCGGAAAGATAGACGCAATCCGCATCGGCAAGTGCCGCCCGCAGGGCGCCGAGATCGGCAGCGAGCAGCCGCGCCGCCGAACTGTCGCGCCAATAGGTGAAGCTGCGCTCGAAGCCTTGCAGCGCGATCATATAGAGCCCGACCGGCCGGCCCGGCACGCGGCTGACATGGCTGGCATCGATCCCCGCTCGGGAGAAGAAACCCAGCATCTCCTCCGATGCCGCGTCGTCGCCCACCCGCGTGACATAACGCACCAACACCTGCGCGGGGTCGGTCAGCCCACGCACTCCCCACGCCGTGTTCAGCGTGTCGCCGGCGAAGCCGCGGCGATAGAGCCCGCCGCCGGCATCGGACAATTCGATCATGCACTCGCCGATGCTGGCAAAAACCTTGGTCACGAAGACACTCCGACGGGGCTGGACGGGACGCGAAAGGGACCGAACGCGATCGAGCGCGCCAGCGTGGCGCGGGCCGTGCGCAGATGCTTGCGGCAGCGCGCGTCGATGGCGCGCTGGTCCCGGCTGCGCAGTGCCTCGATATAGTCGAGATGCTCGAGAAGTGCGATGGTGTTGCGTTGTTTCTCGTCCGACATATTCCAACGATAGGTATAATGAAACAACGTCGAGACGATATCGTAGAAATCGATGATGAACCGATTGCTCGATGTTTCATGAATTAGACGATGCAGCCGCTCGTCGAGCTGAGGAAACGACTGATATTCGGTATCGATGTTCGCCAGCAACGCACGGTGCTCCGCCTCGATCAGGTCGAGCTCCCGCCAGGGCGGGGAATCATTCGCCAGTTCGATGAAGCTCCGGGTGGCGTGCAGCTCGAACATCTCGCGCACGTCATAGATTTCCGCCGCGAAGTCCGGGGTGACCCCCTTATAAAGCCACGCGCTGTTCGGCCGCCGCTCGAGCAGGCCGAAGTGCTGGAACTGCGCCAGATGCTCGCGGATGGTGGTGGTCGAGGTGCCGAACTGGCGGGCGAGTTCGGCGGCGTTCAGCAATTGCCCGGCGTGGAAATCGCCCTGGAGAATCCACTCCATGAAGCGCCGCTCCACCGCGGCACCGGCGGAAAGCGTCTGCATGTCGGGGAAATAATCCGCCTCCAGCGGATGGCGCTGGAGGACGCGCCCCCCCACCCCGCCACTGACAATGCCGGCCTTGGCCAGTGACGCCAGCACCGCGCGCACCGTGGTCCGGCTGACATCGAGCGTTTGTGAGAGTTCGCTCTCCGAGGGCAGCGCCGCGCCGATCGGACATCCCGCCAGCTGGCGCAGACACTGGTTATAGCTACGTTTGAAGACGGTATTGCCTTTCATGCGGCCTCTGGCTTGTCGTTTGCTCCCAGGCGCCGCTCTTCCGCAGCGCCGTTTTTTTTACATTAAAAACAGATTGACACGCCGCGTCTACCGTGGATTTTTATATATAAGAGACAAAAACAAGAATGACGTCGGGTGAGGAAGTGCACTATGTGGCGCGCGAGCGGCTGCAAAAATCTTATGTATTTTCAACGAATTGCACCGGATGAGACTCACGTCTCCATCGCGGCGCCTGTCGTTTGCCTCTTGGGAGCGCGCCGTTCGTGAGCACGCGTATCGTCCAGTTCGGCACCAGCCGTTTCCTCCAGGCGCATGTGGATCTCTTCGTCCATGAAGCGCGCGAGGCCGGGCAGAATATCGGCCCCATCACCGTGGTACAGGCCTCCGGCTCCGCCGCCCGCGCCGGGCGCGTCACCGCCTTCGGCCGGCCGGAAGGCTATCCGGTGATCATACGCGGCATGGTGGAAGGCCTGCCGGTCGAGCGTCAGGTGACGGTGCGCGCGGTCGATCGCGGCCTGTCGGCGGCGACGGATTGGGAAGCGCTGAAGGCGCTGTTTGCCAACGACGCCGGCATCGTCGTTTCCAATATGGGTGACGCCGGCTATGAGATCGCCGCTCAGGATCGCGGCCCGGCGCTGCTCGCCGGCGGCGTGCCGCTCTCGTTTCCCGGCAAGCTCGCCGCCCTGCTCCACCACCGCTGGAGCGAAGGCGCCGCGCCGGTGACCGTGCTGCCCTGCGAGCTGATAAACCGCAACGGCGAGGTACTTAAGGCGGCGGTGAAGGAACTCGCCATCGCCAGCGGCGCCCCCGCCGCCTTCGCGGCGTGGCTCGACCGCGAGGTGATCTTCGCCAACACGCTGGTCGACCGCATCGTTTCCGAGCCCATCGAGCCGGTCGGCGCCGTCGCCGAGCCCTATGCCCTGTGGGCCATCGAGGCGCAGCCCGGCCTGGCGCTGCCCTTCTCGCACCCGAGCGTCGTGCTCGCCGACGATCTCGAGCCCTTTGAACGGCTGAAGCTGCACATCCTCAATCTCGGCCACACCTTCCTCGCCGACATCTGGGCGCGCGAGGGCCGCCCGGCGGACGAGACGGTGCGGGCGATCCTGGCGGACGACGCTGTGCGGGCCCGGCTTGATGCGCTGTACGCGCAGGAGGTCGTTCCCGGCTTCCAGGCCAGGGGCATGGGCCGGGAAGCTGGCGACTATGTCGCGGTGACGCTGGACCGCTTCCGCAATCCCTTCCTCGACCACCGCATCGCCGACATTGCCCAGAACCATGGGGTGAAGGTGAAACGGCGGATCAAGGCCTTCCTCGACTGGCTCGCCGGCCAGCCCGGCGCGCCCGCCACGCCGGTGCTCGACGCCCTGGTGGCGCGGCACGCGCAGCAGGTTCCGGCATGACCTATCAGTTCGATTTCTCCGCGCTGCTGGCCTACTGGCCGGAATTCCTGCAGGGCGCATGGCTCACGCTGCAGCTCTCGGCGGTATCGACCGTCGCGGGCTTCATCGTCGGCACGCTGTGCGCCATCGGCCGTGCCGACGGTCCGCCCTGGGTGAAGTTCCTGGTAGCGAGCTATGTCGAGATCATCCGCAACACCCCGCTGCTGGTGCAGGTGTTCATCGTCTATTTCGGCATCGCCACCCTCGGCGTGCGCGTCTCGGCAAATACCGCGGCGGTCATCGCGCTGGTGGTGAATGTCGGCGCCTATACCTGCGAGATCGTGCGCGCCGGCTTGGAATCCGTGCACAAGTCGCAGCTGGAAGCCGCCGATTGCCTCGGGCTCTCCAAGCCGCAGATCTACTGGCATGTCGTCATCCGCCCGGCCATCGAGCGGGTCTATCCCGCGCTCACCAGCCAGTATGTGCTGCTGATGCTGGCCTCATCGATCACCTCACAGATCTCCGCCGAAGAGCTGACCGCGGTGGCCAACCGCATCCAGTCCGACACCTTCCGCTCCTTCGAAACCTACATCGTCGTCGGCATCATCTATCTCGCCCTGTCTTTCGTTGTGCGCATCGCGCTGTGGCTGTTCGGCCTCGCGGTCTTCGTGCGCAAGCGCAAGCTCGGCACGGCGTTGTGAGGGTCTGACCGATGCCGAGTTTCAGCCTCGTACACCTCGAATTCCTCGGCTGGGCGGCCATGTGGACGCTCGGCCTGTCCGCCATCGCCTTCATCGGCGGCGGCCTCGTCGGCTTCGCGGTGGCGCTGATGCGCATCTCCCCGTTCCGTGGGGTGCGCTACGCCGCCATTGTCTACATCCAGGTCGTGCAGGGCACGCCGCTGCTGATCCTGCTGTTCCTGATCTATTTCGGCATCGCCATCGTCGGCTTCCAGGAAGTCCCGGCGCTGATCGCCGCGGGCATTGGTCTCACGATCTATTCCTCCGGCTTCCTCGCCGAGATCTGGCGCGGCTGCCTGGAATCGGTGCCGAAGACCCAGTGGGAGGCCGCCGAGTGCCTGGCGCTCACCCCCTGGCAGCGCATGACGCGGGTGATCCTGCCGCAGGCGATGCGCATCGCCACCCCGCCGACGGTCGGGTTCCTGGTCCAGATCGTCAAGAACACCTCGCTCGCTTCAGTGGTCGGCTTCGTCGAACTCGCCCAGGCCGGCAAGCTCATCAACAACTCGATCTTCGAGCCCTTCACCGTCTTCATGGTCGTGGCGGCGATCTATTTCGCCATCTGCTTCCCGCTCTCGACCTGGAGCCGGCGGCTGGAAAGGAAGCTCAATGTCAGCCGTCGTTAAACTCTCGAACGTCCACAAGAGCTTCGGCACCAACAAGGTGCTGGACGGCGTCTCCTTCGAAGTTGGCCGCGGCGAAGTCGCCGCCGTTATCGGCCAGTCCGGCTCCGGCAAGTCCACCGCCCTGCGCTGCATCAACGCGCTGGAGACCATCGATGGCGGCACCATCGACGTGTGCGGCCATGCCGTCCACGACGCCAAGCTTGACCGCCGCTCACTGCGCCGTGACGTGGGCATCGTGTTCCAGAGCTACAATCTGTTCCCGCATCTCACCGCCGAGCAGAACATCATGCTGGCGCCGACCTGCGTGAAGAAGAAGTCGAAGGCAGAGGCGCGCGAGCTCGCCCATGACGTGCTGCGCCGCGTCGGGCTGGCCGAGAAGGCCGATCATTTTCCCGAACAGCTCTCCGGCGGTCAGCAGCAGCGCGTCGCCATCGCCCGCTCGCTCGCCATGCAGCCGAAGCTGATGCTGTTCGATGAAGTCACCTCGGCGCTCGATCCGCAGCTCACCGGCGAGGTACTGAAGGTGATGGAAGACCTCGCCCGCGGCGGCATGACGATGATCCTCGTCACCCACGAGATGGCCTTCGCCCGCAAGGTCGCCAGCCAGGTCGTCTACATGCATAAGGGCAAGGTCTGGGAGACCGGCCCGGGCTCCATGCTGGACAAACCCAAAACCGCCGAGCTCGCCGACTTCGTCGGCAGCGGCCTCTGACATTCACCGCCGCCGACGCCACGGCCGCATCCGCAATTCCAAGGAGGAAACCATGAACCGCCGCACATTCCTGACCGCCACCGCACTTGCCGGCCTTGCCGGATCCTTCGCACTGCCTCACGCGGCGAGCGCCGATACGCTGGAAGACATCAAGAAGCGCGGCAAGCTTCTGGTTGCCATCGACCTTGGCTCGCCGCCTTTCGGCCTGGCCGATGCGCAGATGCAGCCCACCGGCTCCGACGTCGAGAGCGCACGGCTGCTTGCCGCAGATCTCGGCGTGCCGCTGGAAATCGTGCAGGTGACGAGCCCCAACCGCGTGCCCTTCCTGCTCACCAACAAGGCCGACATCGTCATGGCCTCCTTCTCGGTGAACGAGGAGCGCAAGAAGGTGATCGACTTCTCCAACGCCTACGGCGTGATCCAGATCGTCGTCGCCGCCCCGAAGGGCACCACGATCAAGACCGTTGACGACCTAGCCGGCAAGCGCATCGGCACCACGCGCGGCTCGACCAACGACAAGGAAGTCACCAGCCAGATCAAGAATGCCGAGATCGTCCGCTATGACGACGACGCGACGCTGATCACGGCGCTGGTGTCCGGCCAGGTCGATGTGATGGGCTCCTCGCCGCAAGTGATGGCGGCGGTGAACCAGCGTCGTCCGAACGACCCGCTCGAGACCAAGATCGTCCTGAAGACCAATCCTTACGCCATCGGCCTGCGCAAGGGCGACGAGGCGCTGCGCACCCGTTTGAACGAGTGGATCGCCAAGGACCTCGCCAGCGGCAAGCTGCGCGAGATCTATGTAAAGTACAACGGCGTGCCACTGCCGGAGACCCTGCCGGCGACCAACTGACGAGCCTCCCGACTGCGGCCCGGCGACCCGGGCGATGAGCTCCCAAACCGGGCCGCGTCTTCTTCTAGCCTTCTGTTTGGCAAAATGCCTGCTCTGGAAAGCGTACTGCAATGAAAGCCCTGATCTGCGATGAACCCGGCCGCCTGTCGATCATCAGCCGTCCCGACCCGATGCCGGGTCCGGGCGAGGCGTTGATCCGCATTCGCCGCGTGGGCATCTGCGGTACGGACTTCCACATCTATCAGGGCAAGCATCCCTTTCTCGAATACCCCCGCATTATGGGCCACGAACTCTCCGGCACCGTGGAAAGCGCGCCTGAGGGCAGCGGTCTCGCCAAGGGCCAGAACGTCTATATCGTGCCCTATCTCTCCTGCGGCACCTGCCTCGCCTGCCGGAAGGGCGTGAACAATGCCTGCATGAACATCAACGTGCTGGGCGTGCATCGCGATGGTGGCATGGCCGAGTTTCTCTGCGTGCCGGTCGGCAATGTGGTGCCGGCGGGCTCCGCCTCCATCGACGAGGCGGCGATGATCGAATTCCTCGCCATCGGCGCCCATGGCGTCAAGCGTGGCGGCATCACCCCCGACGACCGCGTACTGGTGGTGGGTTCCGGCCCCATCGGCATGTCGGCGATCATCTTCGCGAAAGCACGCGGCGCACACGTCACGGTGATGGACCTGCGCGAAGATCGCATCGCCTTCACCATCAACGAGCTTGGCGCCGACCAGATGCTGCTCGCCGACACGCAGGCCGAAGAGACCGCCAAGCGTCTGACCGGCGGCGACTTCTACGACGTGGTGATCGACGCCACCGGCAATGCGACGGCGATGCAGCGCGGCTTCGGCTTCCTCGCCCATGCCGGCCGCTACGTGCTGGTGAGCGTGGTGCGCACCGACATCACCTTCTCCGACCCGGAGTTCCACAAGCGCGAGGCGACACTCTTCGCCAGCCGCAACGCCCAGGCCGACGATTTCGCCGAGGTCGTCAGGCAGATGGAGGCCGGCAAGGTGCCGACCAAGGCGCTCAACACCCATCGCGGCCCGCTGATCGACGGCCCGAAGCTGTTCGATGCCTGGCTGAAGCCGGAAGCCGGTGTGATCAAGGCGATATTGGAAGTCTGACGCGATGACCGTCCCGCGTATCCTTCGTCTCAACGACGCCGACAATGTCATCATCGCCGTCGACAAGCTCGCGGCGGGCGCGGAACTGCCTGACGGCGTCGCGGCCGGCCGGATGATCCCCAAGGGCCACAAGGTGGCTTCGCGCGCCATTCCCAAGGGCGAGGCGATCCGCAAATTCGGCCAGGTCATCGGCTTCGCCAAGAACGACATCCCGGCGGGCGAATGGGTGCACGAGCACAATGTCGTGCTGCACGATTTCGAACGGGATTATGCCTTCGCCACCGAGGCGAAGCCGGATTCCGGCTTGAGGCCCGGCGAGTTGCCGGCCACTTTCGAGGGCTTCCGGCGCGCCGATGGGCGGGTGGGCACGCGCAACTATATCGGCATCCTCTCCTCGGTGAACTGCTCGGCGACGGTAGCCGACTTCATCGCCGATGCCGTCACCCGCTCCGGCATTCTCGCCGATTATCCGAACATAGACGGCGTCGTCGCCTTCACCCACGGCACCGGCTGCGGCATGGCCTCCAAGGGCGAGGAGTTCGACATCCTCGCCCGCACCCAGTGGGGCTATGCCAGCCACCCGAATTTCGCCTCGATACTGGTCGTCGGCCTCGGTTGCGAGGTGTTCCAGATTCCGCGGATGATGAAGGAATACGGCATCGTCGAGGGGCCGCATTTCCAGACCCTGACCATTCAGGAAAGTGGCGGCACCCGTAAATCGATCGAAGCTGGCGTCAGCAAAATCAAAGAGATGCTGGCCGACGCTAACGCGGTCAGCCGCACCACGGTGCCGGTCTCCGAGCTGACCCTCGCTTTGCAATGCGGCGGCTCCGACGGCTATTCCGGCCTCACCGCCAATCCGGCGCTGGGGGCGGCGGTTGACCTGCTGGTGCGGCATGGCGGCACCGCCATCCTCTCCGAGACGCCGGAGATCTTCGGCGCCGAGCACTTGCTCACCCGCCGCGCCGAGAGCGAGGAAGTCGGTCGCAAAATCGTCGATCTCATTGATTGGTGGACGGAATATGCCGCGCGCACGGGCGGCGAGCTGAACAACAATCCCTCCCCCGGCAACAAGGCGGGCGGGCTCACCACCATCCTGGAGAAATCACTGGGAGCGGTGGCAAAGGGGGGCACCTCGACCTTGCGCGGCGTCTATCGCTATGCCGAGAAGATCGATCGCAAGGGTTTTGTCTATATGGACACCCCCGGCTACGATCCGGTCGCCGCGACCGGTCAGGTGGCCGGTGGGGCCAATATGCTGTGCTTCACCACCGGGCGCGGCTCGGCCTATGGCTGCAAGCCGACTCCCTCGGTGAAGCTCGCCACCAACTCCGACCTCTTCGCCCGGATGGAAGAGGACATGGACATCAATTGCGGCGATATCCTCGACGGCGTGTCCATCGAGGAAAAGGGCCGGGAGATTTTCCAGCTGGTGCTGGACATCGCCTCCGGCCGGCGCTCGAAGTCCGAGCTGCTCGGCTATGGCCGCAACGAATTCGTGCCCTGGCAGATCGGCGCGGTGATGTAGCGCCGGCTCCGCGGCGGCAGATGCGCCGCCGCGGCCTCGCTATCGCGAGGTCAAGAGCCTCGGCACCCTAGGCGCATTGCGGCCTGGCCCGCTCGCCCCGCGGGTCGCGACACCATGCCCGGGATACGGCATTTGACGCCGCCGCGTTGACGGGCATGCTGGTCCCGCGCCGCGCCTGTGATCCGTCGTTGGCGGCACGCACCGCCACCGAATGTCGACCCGCTGGACCGCCGCAATCATGGCCTCGCTTTCCATCCGCATCGACCTCGATCCCGATGGACGCATCGGGCCCGGCAAGATCGCCCTGCTCGAGGCCATCGTTCGCACCGGCTCGATCTCAGCCGGCGGCCGCGCGATGGAAATGTCCTATCGCCGGGCCTGGGATCTCGTCGATGAGCTCGGCCGGCTCTTCGGCGAGCCGGTCATCGTCTCGCAGACCGGCGGCAAGCATGGTGGCGGCGCCCGGCTCACTCCCTTCGGCGAGCAACTCATCGAAAGCTACCGGCTGATCGAACGGCTCGCCACCGCCGCCGCGCAGCCGCATCTCGACGCATTGCAGGCGCAGGCGGCGCAAAGACCGGCCGCCGCCGACTGATCGCAAGGCGGGGCCACACGGGGCGAGAGCCGCCACGCACCGCGCAGCGCACCAAAAGGGGCGTAAAAACTGCGAATCTTCGGCATTCATGTTGCGCCGCATAAACAGAAATCCCGCAACGACTGCAAAATGCGGGCTTTTACGCTTTCCACTCGGTTGATCCACCTTCAAGATGAGTAATGGTCTTGCAGCCATGAATGCCGCCGCATCCGGCGTTCCAGGAGGTTGGCATGAGTTGGGATTCGAGGGCTCTGCTAAGGTCCGCCGTGCCGGCTGCGCTTTTTGCTTCGATGCTGTTCCTGTCAGGCCTCCCGCTCCACGCGCAGGCACAGAACGCGCCATCAACAGCCCCGGCCGCGCCAGCCGCACCGGAAGCCGCCGAGGCGGATGCACGCTTCACCCAGGAAGAGCTGCGCAAGCTGCTCGCGCCCTACGCGCTTTATCCCGATGATCTGCTCGCCCAGTTGCTGCCGTCCTGCGCCTATCCCATCGAGATCGTCCAATCGGCACGCTGGCTGGACAAGAACAAGGAGGCGGTGGCCAAGGGCGACTTCAGCGGGCTGGATACCCAGGGATGGCAGCCCTCCGTGCTGGCGTTGACGCGTTTCCCGCAGGTGATCGCCAAGCTGAACGAGGATCTCGACGCCACCACCGACCTGGGCGATGCCTTCGTCAACCAGCCCGAGGACGTGGCCGCCATCATCCAGCAATTGCGCAGCGAAGCGCAGAAGAGCGGCGCCCTCACCAGCACGCCGCAGCAGCGGGTGACCGTCGAGGCCCAGGGCGGCAACGACTATATCGTCATAGAGCCGACCGAACCCGGGGTGATCTATGTCCCGAGCTACGATCCCGCCGTGGTGTATGAATCGGGGACGTCCGCCCTCGCCTCCGGCGTGATCGGCTTCGGCCTCGGCGTCGCGGTTGGCGCCGTTGTCGACAATGCCTGGGACTGGGGGCGCGGGTGGGTCTATCCGCCGCGTTGGCCCGGCTATCCCGGCTACCGGCCCGGCGGGCCGGGCAACATCAATATCGGCAATGACATCAATATAGGCAACGGCAACGGCAATATCAGGCCGTGGCGGCCCGACCCCGACCGCTACCGCCCCGGCCAGGGAAGCAAGCCCGGGCTCGCCAAGCCCGGCAATCGTCCCGGTAGCCGGCCCGGCGCGGGATCGCGGCCGGACATTGGCGGGATCGACCGGCCGGCCATCGGCAACCGGCCGGGGGGCGGGCCTGCCGGCGGCGACCGGCCGGCCATCGCCGGCGGCCCGGGACGCCCGGAGGCCGGCCGTCCTGGTGGCCCGAACCGGCCGGCCGCGGGGCGTGCCGATGCGGCAGCAAGACCCGCCGCCCGCCCGGCGCGCCCCACGCCGGCCCAAAGGCCGAGCGCCGCGAGCCGTCCCTCGCCACGAGCGCCGGCCCGGCCGAATGCCTTTGCCGACGTGCGTGCCGGCGGCGGCGCGCACGGATACTCACAACGCGGCAGTGTCAGCCGCCAATCGGTGGCTCGGCCGCCGGCGCGCGGCGGTGGCGGCCGCCACGGCGGAGGCGGTGGTCGCGGCGGCGGCGGCAGACGGTGAGGGAGGGTGCCATGAGACATTATCGGACGCTGCTGCTCGCGGGTTCCCTCTTCGGTGCCGCACTGGCGCTGACACAGCCGCTCGCGGCGCAGCAGAGCTTTCCCACGCCGGAAGCCGCTGCCGCAGCGCTGGTGGAGACGGCCCGCCAGACCGGACACCAGGATCTCGACAAGATCTTCGGACCCGGCGCGAGCGACCTGCTGGCCTCCGGCGACGAGAAGGCCGACCGCCAGCGGCTCGATGCCTTTCTCGATCTCGCCGCCAAGGGCGTCAGCATCGTCGACGGCCCGGATGGCGAAAAGGTCCTGGCCTTCGGCACGGTGGGCTGGCGCTTCCCGATCCCGCTCAAGCAGACCGGCGGGGCGTGGTCCTTCGATCTCGCCGCCGGGCGGCAGGAGGTCATCGACCGCGAGATCGGCCGCAACGAGATCACCGCCATCGGCGCCTGCGCCGACTATATCGCTGCGCAGAAGGAGTATTTCGCCTCGCTGCACGACGACCAGCCGGTGCAGCAATATGCCCGCCGCTTCATCAGCACGCCGGGCCGGCGTGATGGGCTGTACTGGGCACCCGAGACGCCCGACGACCGCAGCCCGCTCGGCGACCATATCGCCGCGGCGGCGCTGGAGCGCGTCGCCGATGCCGGCAAGCCGCGCGCCTATAATGGCTATATTTATCGCATCCTGACCCGGCAGGGACCGGCGGCGCCGGGCGGCGCCTACAGCTACCTGGTCAATGGCCGTCTGCTCGCCGGCTTCGCCATGCTGGCCTATCCCGAGCGCTGGCAGGAGACCGGCATCATGACCTTCCTGTGCGACCAGCGCGGTCAGGTCTATGAGCGGAATCTCGGCCGGGAGACCGCAAGCGCGGCGGCGAGGATCAATGTCTTCGATCCCGGCGAGGGCTGGAGCCGCGTCGGCGACTAGCGACCGCGCGGCCTGGGCCGGACATCGCAGGCAGCGCCGCCCGGAGCACCGACGCGGACGCGGCGGCGGCGCAGGTCAATGCGCGTCGGCGGATGGCCCCCTGGGCGGCGCCACCTTGCGCATCAGCGGCACCATGGCGGTGGCCAGCACGAAGCAGATGAAGATGACCGCGAAGGCATCCGACAAGGTCATCACCAGCGCCTCGCGATAGACGAGCGACCAGAGCTGCTTCAATGCCGCATCCTGCCCGCGCGTCGCATCGCCGCCGAGAACCAGGGCGTGATGACGCCCCACCTTGTCGAGGAAGGTCGCCAAGGCGTCGTTGGCCGGCGTCAGGCGCTCGGCGATGCGCAGGAAATGCAGGTTGGTTCGATCGTTGAGGATGGTGCCGCAGGCGGCGATGCCGATGGCGCCGCCGAGATTGCGCATGAGATTAAACAGGCCGGAGGCCAGCTTCAGCTTGTCGGGCGCCAGCCCCCCGAGCGTCAGCGTCACCGTGGGGGCGACGGCGAATTGCTGGGCGAAGCCGCGCAGCGCCTGCGGGAACAGGAGTTCGCGCCAGCCCCAATCATGGGTGATCGGGGTGAAGCTCCACATGCTCAGACCGAACAGCGCCAGACCCAGCATCATCAGCCAGCGCAGATCGAAGCGCCGGGCGCAGAAGGTGTAGACCGGGATCGACAGCACCTGGAAGATGCCGGTGGAGAACACGGCGAGGCCGATCTCCAACGCGCTGAAGCCGCGCACCCGGCCGAGGAAGACCGGCGTGAGGTAGATGGTGGAGAAGATGCCGACGCCGGTGACGAAGGAGAAGAAGCAGCCCAGCGCGAAGTTCCGGCTCTTCAGCGCCGTCAGGTCGACGATCGGATGGGCGGCGGCCAGGGTGCGCCAGACGAAGCCGATGCCGGCGACCGCCGCGATAAAAGCGGTGGTGCGCAGGGTGGCATCCTCCATCCAGTTCCAGCGCGGCCCCTCCTCCAGCGTGTATTGCAGGCATCCGAGGAACAGCACCATCAACACGATGCCGGGATAGTCGGCGGTCCTGAGCAGTGCCGGCTCCGGCGTATCGATCCGCACCATCAGCGGCACCACCACGGCGACGAACACGCCGGGCACCAGATTGACGAAGAACAGCCAGTGCCAGGAATAGTTGTCGGTGATCCATCCGCCGACCGTGGGGCCGAGCGTCGGTGCCAAAGACGACAAGGCGCCGATGGTCGCCGCGGCCACCACGACCTTCCGACCCGGAAAGAACGCGAAGGCGGTGGTGAAGACGGTGGGGATCATCGAGCCGCCGAGGAAGCCCTGCAGCGCCCGGAAGGCGATCATGCTCTCGATGTTCCACGCCCAGCCGCACAGCAGGCTGGTGAAGGTGAACCCCGCGGCGGAGGCGCAGAACAGCCAGCGCGTCGACATCACCCGCGCCAGGAAGCCCGACAGCGGGATGACGATGATCTCGGCGATCAGATAGCTGGTCTGCACCCAGGCGACCTCGTCCTGGCTGGCCGACAGCCCGCCGCCAATATCGCGCAGCGAGGCGGAGACGATCTGGATGTCGAGCAGGGCGATGAAGAAGCCGACGCACATCACGGCGAAGGCGAACACCTTGGCGCCGTCGGAAAGCTGGTTGCCGCCGGGGCGGACCGCCGCCTGGGTCGCCGCTCCCGCCACGACGCGCGCCGTGCTCATGGGTGTTCGGCCGCGACCACGGCCGCCGCGCCGGCCTGCGCCTCGCCCAGTTTTGCCTCGCCCGCCGCTGCGCCGCGCCGGTCGACTTCCGCCGTGACCGAGAGGCCGGGCCGCAGCACCGCCAGATGCGCGGCATCGCCGTCCAGCAGGATACGGACGGGGACGCGCTGCACGATCTTGGTGAAGTTGCCGGTGGCGTTCTCCGGCGGCAGCACGCTGAACTGCGCGCCGGTGGCAGGGGCGAGGCTCTCCACCCGTCCGCGGAAGACCTCGCCCGGCAGCACGTCGGCGGTGACGAGGGCCACCTGGCCCGGATGCAGCCCAGCCAGCTGGCTTTCCTTGAAGTTGGCGTCCACCCACAGGCCGCGGGCCGGCACCACCGAAAGCAGCGCCGCACCGGCATTGGCATAGGCGCCGACGCGGGCGCTGCGGTTGCCCACCACCCCGTCTATGGGCGCGCGCAGCTGGGTGAAGCCGACATTGAGCCGGGCGATGTCGCGATCCGCCCTGGCCTGATCCAGCGCCGCCTCTGCCTGCCGCTTCTGGCTGTCGATCACCTCGATCTGCCGCCGCGCCGCCTCGAGAGCCGCCGCGGCGCGCTGCTCGCCGGCATTGGCCTTTTTGAGATCGGCATCCGCCTGCTCGAAGCGCTGCTGCGAGGCATATTGCGCCGAGGACAGCTGATGATAGCGGTCGAAATCCGCGCGGGTGCGGGTGGTCTCCGCCTGCGCCGAGGCAAGCTCCGCCTCGGCCTGCATCACCAGCGCCTGCTGGAGCGCGCGTGTCGCATCGAGATTGCCGATGGCGGCCTGCTGCGCGGCGACGCTCGCCTCGGCGCGGGCCAGCGCGGCGCGATAATCGCGATCGTCGATGCGCACCAGCAGGTCGCCCGCATGCACCGCCTGATTGTCGCTCACCGCCACCTGGTCGATGAAGCCCGGCACCTTGGGGGCGATGACCGTCACCTCGCCGCCGACATAGGCGTCGTCGGTGCTCTCCAGGAACCGAGCCGTGGTCCACCAATGGCGCCCATAGGCGCCCCCTCCCAGGATCAGCGCCCCAAGGGCCACGCCGGCCAGCAGCCGCTTGAGACTGAAGCGACGCGCGATCACCGGCAGCGAGCCGGGGTGGCCGCTCTCGGCCAATCCGCTGTTTCGTTCGGCAACCTCGCTCACGACGGGTGCTCCCTAGAGGACCGGAGGGTCGGAGAGCCGGCGCCGCAACCGCTCGTCGGCGGCCGGACCGGGGACGGCGCGGACCCGCATCTCCGCGATCGGCCGGCCCGTCGCCCGGTCGCAGAGGATCGGCTCGACCGCCTCGCCGCTTTCGCGGTCGATCAGCTCGACGCTTCGGCCCTCCGTCGCGAACTGCCGATTGCCCCAGGCGAGCAGGCTGAGCAACACCGGACGGAAATCCCGTCCGCGGTCGGTCAGCACATATTCGTAACGCGGCGGCCGCTGCATATAGGGCCGCTTCTCCAGCAGCCCGGCCTCCACCAGCGCGGCCAGCCGCCGCGACAGCGTGTTGGTGGCGACGCCGAGGCTCGCCTGGAACTCATCGAAGCGGGACAGGCCATAGAAGGCGTCGCGCAGGATGAGGATGCTCCACCACTCCCCCACATGCTCAAGGCTGCGGGCGATGGGGCACTGCATGTGGCCGAAGCTTTTGCGTTCCATGGCGCGCTTGTAATCCACTAACTTTCATTATGCAAGTTAGTGGATGCGGCCGAGGCGGCGCCCTGCTCCGGAGGCCGGACACGAACCGCACAAAAAAATCCTGCCGCGATGTCGGAGTAAGCTGGCTTGGCTCGTCCTCGCCTCATCGGCGCCGGCCCGCGCGGCTGCAGCGCCGATGCGAGGGGATCGACCAGGGAGCGACATCATGAACGTGCAGGCCTATCTGATGTTCAACGGCCTCACCGAAGAGGCCATCGCGTTCTACAAGACGGCGATCGGTGCGCAGGTCACCGCGCTCATGCGGTTCAGCGACGCGCCGGAGCCGCCGCCGCCCGGCATGGTTCCGGAGGGCTGGGACAACAAGATCATGCACTCCAGCTTCAAGGTCGGGGACGCCGAGCTGATGGCCTCGGATGGCTGCCAATCCGACGAAGCCGGCTTCAGCGGCATTTCGCTGGCGCTTTCGGTCGCCTCTCCCGAGGAGGCGGAGGTGAAATTCGCCGCCCTTTCCGAAGGCGGCGAGGTGACCATGCCGCTGGCCAAGACGTTCTTCTCGCCGGCTTTCGGCACGCTGACCGACCGCTTCGGCGTGTCGTGGATGATCGTCACCAACGAGTAGCGGGAGGGCACCATGGCGAAGCAGGTTTTCCTTCTGGTCGGCACCCGCAAGGGCGCGTTCATCCTCGAAAGCGACGCTGCGCGCCGCTCCTGGGAGGTGCGCGGCCCGTTCTGCGAGACCTGGCCGACCAATCATGTCGTCGGCGATCCGGCGAGCGGCACCATCTATGCCGGCGGCGGCAATGAGTGGTTCGGCCCGGCGGTGTGGAAGTCGACCGATTTCGGCGCCAGCTGGACGCATTCGAGCCAGGGCCTCGCCTATGAGGCGGGACAGGCGCCGGTAAAGGCGGTCTGGAGCCTCGCCGCCGGCGGGGATGGCAGCCTCTATGCCGGCGTCGAACCGGCCGGGCTGTTCCGCAGCGCCGATGGCGGCGAAAGCTGGAGCCATCTCGACGGGTTGCAGAAGCACCCGACGCGGCCGGAGTGGAACCCCGGCGGCGCCGGGCTGATCCTGCACTCGCTGGTGCTCGATCCCGCGGACGCAAGCCGGATCTGGGTCGGCATCTCCGCCGCCGGCGTGTTCGCCACGCAGGATGGCGGCGCCAGCTGGGAGACCCGCAACCGCGGTACCCGCGCCGATTTCATGCCCGAGGGGCAGAACTATCCCGAATTCGGCCAGTGCGTGCATTGCCTCGTCATGGCGCCGGGGGGCGGCGAGCGGCTCTACCAGCAGAACCATTGCGGCATGTACCGCTCGGACGATGGCGGGCGGGTGTGGGAGAGCATCGAGACCGGCCTGCCCTCCTCCTTCGGCTTTCCCGCCGCCGCGCATCCGCGCGACCCGGACAGCCTCTACCTCATCCCGCTGAACGGCGACATCAAGGGCCGCTTCATGCCGGAGGGCAACACCGCGGTGTGGCGCACCCGCGATGCCGGGCGCAGCTGGCAGGCCCTGCGCGCCGGCCTGCCGCAGGGCGGCGCCTATTTCAACGTCTTGCGCCAGGCGATGGCGACCGACACGATGGAGCCGGCCGGGGTCTATTTCGGCACCAATGCCGGCGGGCTCTATGCCAGCATCGACGAGGGCGAAAGCTGGGATTGCGTCGCGCCGCATCTGCCGACCATCACCTCGGTCGAGACGCTGGTGATCGAGCGCTAGGGAGCGTTGCCATGGGCGAGGACACGCTAAGGGAACGACCAGGCGAAACTCCGCAACCGGCGCAGGCGCCGGTGCTGGTGCGCCTGCCGCCGCATCTGGTGGTGCTGTTCCCCGGCGCTCCCCGGCTGGTGGCGCTGGTCGCGGGCAGCGTCGCCGAAATGGTGGACGGACTCGACGCCCGCTGGCCCGGCATGCGCGAGCGGCTCTGCGACGAGACGCCGGCGATCCGCCGCCACATCAATGTGTTCGTCGACGGGCGCCGCGCCCGCCTGTCGACCCCGCTTGCCCCCGGCGCGGACGTCTTCGTGATCACCGCCATCAGCGGCGGCTGACCTCCGGGCACATCGAAAGGCCACACATGCTCTACGCCCTGCTCTGCTACCATCAGGAAGACGTCGTCTGCGCCTGGACCAAGGAGGAGGACGACGCGGTGATGCGCAAGCTCGCCGTGGTGCAGGAACGACTTGCCAGGGAAGGCAAGCTCGGCCCGGTGGCGCGGCTGCTGCCGACCACCGCCGCCACCACGCTGCGCAAGGACCAGGACCCGCCCTTAGTGCTGGACGGCCCGTTCGCCGAGACCAAGGAGCAGTTGCTCGGCTTCTACCTCCTCGACTGCGCCGATCTCGAGGAGGCGCTCGGCATCGCCCGCGAGCTCGGCGCGGCCAATCCGGGCGGTTCCTACGAGATCCGCCCGGTCGGCCTCTTCCATGATGGCGGGGCGCGGCCATGATGGACGAGGCGCGCTGGATCGGCACCACGCTTGCCGCCGCGCGCCCGCAGGCGCTGGCGGCGCTGCTGCGCTATTTCCGCGACCTCGACCTTGCCGAGGAGGCGTTCCAGGAGGCCTGCCTGCGGGCGCTGCGGAGCTGGCCGCAGAACGGGCCGCCGCGCGATCCGGCCGCCTGGCTGATCCTCGTCGGCCGCAACGTCGCGCTCGATTCGGTACGGCGGCGAGCCAAGCAGACCGACCTGCCGCCGGAAGACGCGCTCTCCGACACCGGCGACGCCGAGGCCGAGATCGCCGAGCGCATCGACGGCTCGCACTACCGCGACGACGTGCTGCGGCTGCTGTTCATCTGCTGCCACCCCGACCTGCCGGCGACACAGCAGATCGCGCTGGCGCTGCGCATCGTCTCCGGGCTGTCGGTGCGGCAGATCGCCCGCGCCTTCCTGGTAACCGAGGCGGCGATGGAGCAGCGCATCACCCGCGCCAAGGCGCGCATCGGCAGGGCCCAGGCGAGCGGCACCGGCGTGCCGTTCGAGGCGCCGGGTCCGGTGGAGCGCGCCGAACGGCTCGGCGCCGTCGCGGCGATGATCTATCTGGTCTTCAACGAGGGCTACTCCGCCGCCGGCGACACCTCCGGCGCCCGCGAGGCACTGTGCGAGGAGGCGATCCGGCTCGCCCGGTTGCTGCTGCGTCTGTTCCCGGCCGAGCCGGAGATCATGGGGCTGGCGGCGCTCATGCTGCTCCAGCACGCCCGAGCCGGTGCCCGATTCGATGCCGATGGCGCGGTGATCCTGCTCGATCATCAGGACCGCCAGCTGTGGAACGCCGCGATGATCGCCGAAGGGCTGGCTTTGCTCGACAAGGCGGTGCGCCATCGTCGTCCCGGCCCCTATCAGGTGCAGGCGGCGATCGCGGCGCTGCATGCGCGCGCGCCGACGCCCGAGGACACCGACTGGGCGCAGATCGACCTGCTGTACGGCACGCTGGAAATCATGCAGCCTTCGCCGGTGGTGACGCTCAACCGCGCGGTGGCGGTGGCGAAGCTGCGCGGGCCGCAAGCGGCGCTCGCCATGGTCGAGCCGCTCGGCGACGCGCTCTCGGGCTATTTCCACTATCACGGCCTGCGCGGCGCGCTGCTGATGCAGCTCGGCCGGGCAAGGGAGGCGCGCGAGGGCTTCATGACCGCTATCGGCCTCGCCGGCACGGCGGCGGAAGCCGACCATATCCGCATCCATCTGGACGGCATGGACAAGGGCTGAGCCACCTATGCGCGCCGGTCCTTGACTAGCCGGCCGGCGCGGAAACCGCAGCCAGGGCTCCGCCGAGCGGGACGACATCGGCAACCGCGCGCGGGGCGGCGTTCACCTTGTCGCTCGATTGCGTGCCGACGAACCACCTGCCCGCCTTGCGTGCATGCACCGGCCCTGCCTAGATTAGCCCGGCAAACCAATGGGGTGGCTGCATGTTCCCGCGTTTCGACTGGCAGGCCGCGCTGACGCGCGGCTCTCTCGTTTTCACGCTGCTCTCGGCGCTGGCGGCGCCGGCTCTGGCCGCCCCCTGCGGCGATGACGGTGCCGGCTTCGCGGCCTGGCTGAGCGACTTCCGCAAGGCCGCGGCGGCGCAGGGCATCTCCCCTCGCGCCCTCGCCGCGCTCGACGGTGCGAAATACGATACCAGCGTCATCCGGCTCGACCGCAACCAGAGGCATTTCTCGGTCAGTTTCGAGGAGTTCATCGCCAAGAGGGTCAGCGCGGGGCGGATCTCACAGGGCAAGGCCAAGCTGAAGCAGCATGCCGACCTCCTCGCCCGCATCGAAAGCCGCTACGGCGTTCCCGGCCCGATCCTCGTGGCGATCTGGGGCATGGAGACCGATTACGGCGCCAACCAGGGCAACAAGCCGGTGTTCCAGTCGCTGGCCACGCTGGCCTATGACTGCCGGCGCTCGGAATTCTTCACCGGCCAGCTGCTCGACGCGCTGCGCATCGCCCAGCG
Organism: Ancylobacter sp. 3268; assembly: GCF_031456575.1. Lineage (NCBI taxonomy): Bacteria > Pseudomonadati > Pseudomonadota > Alphaproteobacteria > Hyphomicrobiales > Xanthobacteraceae > Ancylobacter > Ancylobacter sp. 3268. Next base: position 216,088 of record NZ_JAVDUX010000001.1, on the reverse strand, counting down.
TGGCGATCTCTCCATCGGCGAGATGCGCGGAGCCTGGGCCGGTGAACTCGGCCAGACCCAGTTCATGCCCACCTCCTATGTGCGCTTCGCGGTGGATTTCGACGGCAATGGCCGTGCCGACCTGATCCGCAGCCCCGCCGACGTGCTGGCCTCCACCGCGAACTATCTGCGCGGCTATGGCTGGAGCGGCAAGTCGTGGGAGAACGGCGCCAATGCCGGGGCGCTGGCCGGCTGGAACAAGGCCGGCGTCTACCAGAAGGCGATCGCCTACTTCGCCACTCGGCTGGTCAACTGAACCGGAGCATTTTCGAGCGAATTGGCTGCCGGTTCGCGTGAAGAACATGCATAGAAACAACAATCTAGAGCGCCCGGTGAACCCCGTTTCACCGGAAGCGCTCTAGCTGCACCCGGCGCCGACCGGCCTCCGCTCAGGAGGCGCGGCCGTGCTCCTCGCGCACCAGGGCGAGCCAGGCTTTCGCCGCCTCCGAGAGAAACGCGCCTCGGCGCCAGACCATCGCCATCACCCATTCCGTGCCCGGCTCGTCGAGCAGCACCTGCCGCACCGCCGGGGCCGAACGCTGCTCGGCGATCAGGCGCGGCAGGAAGGCGACGCCGAGCCCCGCCGCGACCAGCTGCACCATGAAGTCGATCTGGCTGCTGCGCGCCACCACGTCGGGCTCGAAACCGGCCCGGCGGGCGGCATGGAGGATGATGCGGTTCAGCGTGAAGCCGCTGTCGAACAGGATAAGCGGCGTTTCCCTCAGATCGTCCATGGTCAGGCGGCGGCGCGCCCCCAGCGGATGCGCCGCCGGCAGCAGCGCCACGAGCGGCTCGCTGCCGACTTCCTGCCACTCGAACTCCGGCGCGGCCGGCAGCAACATGCCGGCGAAATCGATCTCGCCGGCCCGCAGGCTTTCCTCCAGCTGGTCGCTGCCATGCTCGACGAGCCGGACCTCGATGCCCGGATAGCGACGGCGATAGACGGCGAAGAGCGGCGCGAACAGCGTCGCGCTGCCGACCGGCGGCAGGCCCAGCTTCAGCACGCCGCGCTTCAGGCCGCGAATCTCGTCGAGCTCGGCGAGAAGATCCTCGCGGTCCGCCAGCAGCTTGACGCCACGGCGATAGACCACCTCGCCCACCGGCGTCAGCACGCTGCGATGACCGATGCGATCGAGCACCGGCGCCCCGATCTCGTCCTCCAGCTGCTTCACCGCCTTGCTCACGGTGGACTGGGTGGCGAACACCGTCCTGGCGGCCTGGGAGAAGCCTCCCTGCCGAACGACTTCGACAAAGGCGCGGAGCGTGCGGAAATCCATGATCATTCCTTGATGGAATATTCTTTAGTCAGTCAATTCATTTTCATCATAGTCCGGCAGACCCTACATAGGGGGCGAGAGGTATGTCATGTCCGCCCCTGCCCCCGCCCGCACCGTTACAGCCCATATCATCCGCACCGTGCGCCACAGCGCGCCGCTGCAGGTCGGGCTGGTGATCGGCTATTGGCTGGCGGGCGAAGCGCTGGTGCGGCTGCTCGGCCTGCCGCTGCCCGGCGGCATCGTCGGGCTGGTGATCGTGCTGGCACTGCTCGCCAGCCGGCGCCTCAAGACGCAGAGCATGCGACGCGGGGCACAGTGGCTGCTGGCAGATATGCTGCTGTTTTTCGTGCCGGCGGTGCTCGCCGTGCTCGACCATCACGAATTGCTGGGGCTGACCGGGCTGAAGATCCTGTTCGTCATCCTGCTCAGCACGGTCAGCGTGATGGTCGCAACCGCCTTCACCGTCGACCGGTGCTATCGCTGGAGGGCCGCACATGGTGCATCCGCTCCTCGCTGAGGCAGCCGGCCGCATCCTGCTCTGGTCGGTCGTCACCATCGGCTTCTACTGGGGCGCCAAGCGGCTTTATCGCCGCTGGCCGCACTGGTGGCTTTCGCCGCTGACGGTGACGCCGGCGCTGATTGCCCTGGTGGTGCTGGCGCTGCACGCCAGCTATCGCGATTATATCGGCGGCACGCGCTGGCTGGTGCTGCTGCTCGGCCCGGCCACCGTCGCTTTCGCGATCCCGATCTACCAGCAGCGCGACCTCATCCGCCGGCACTGGCCGGTCCTGCTGGTCGGCATGCTCGTGGGCAGCGGCACCTCGGTGCTGACCAGCTGGGGATTGGCGACGCTGGTGGGGCTCGACGGGGCGCTACGGCTCAGCCTGCTGCCGCGCTCGATCAGCACGCCCTTCGCGATGGAGGTGTCCGGCGGCATTGGCGGCATTCCCGATCTCACCGCCGTCTTCGTCGTGGTCACCGGCATCGCCGGCGCCGCGATCGGCGATATCATCCTGGCGCGGATGCCGATCGCCACCGCGCTCGCGCGCGGCGCCCTGTTCGGCCTTGGCGCCCACGGCGCCGGCACCGCTCGGGCGCACCAGATCGGCGAAACCGAGGGCGCCGTCGCCGGGCTGGTGATGGTGCTGGTCGGCCTGCTCAACGTGCTGGCCGCCCCGCTCGTCGCCCATCTGCTGCGATAGGCTTCAACGCCGGGACCGCGCCCCGACGCCGACGCTGGCGGCCGTCTTCCGAAGCAACCTCTCCCCCGAAAGACGGCCGGCGCCGCCGCCCGCTTCAGAACGGGCTGTTGGGGAAGTAGAACTGCGCGGCGTTCTCCGGGGTGATCAGCGTCGAGCCGATGATGAAGCGGCCATAGACCGGCGTGTCGGAAACGAAGCGCAGCGCGGTGACCTCCAGCGCGGTGGAGATCTGCGCCGGCGTATAGGACACGTCGACCGGAACCTGCGGGTCCTTGTCCATGACGCGCTTGATGATCTCCTTCATGCCGGCGCCGCCGACGATCCACATCTCCTTCTGCCGCCCGGCCTGCGAGATGGCTTCCATCACGCCGATGGCCATGTCGTCGTCGGCCGCCCAGACCGCGTCGATCTTCTTGTGCTTGGACAGGTAGTCCTGCATCACCGCGAACGCCTTGTCGCGGTTCCAGTTGCCGTGCTGCATGTCGAGGATCTCGATGCCCGAGCCCTCGATCGCCTTCTGGAAGGCGTCGACACGTTCATTGTCGAGCGTGGTCGGAATGCCGCGCAGCACCACGATCTTGGCGCCGGGCTTCAGGTTGGCCTTGAAGTATTCACCCGAGACCCGGCCGAAAGCGGTGTTGTCGCCCGCGACATAGAGATCCTCGATACCCGGCTGGGCGAGGCCGCGATCGACCACCGTCACCCATTTGCCGGCCTCCTTCACCGCCTTGACCGGGCTGGTCAGCGGCTCGGATTCGAAGGGCAGCACCACCAGCGCATCGATGTTGCGGGTGGCCACCATATCCTCGATGTCGTTGACCTGCTTGCCGACCGCGCCGGCGGTGGCGAGCACGAAATCGAGGTTGGGATAGGTGGCCTTGAGCCGCTTGATGGTCTCCTGCGCGTGCCAGTTCAGCCCGCCCATGAAGCCATGCGTCGCCGAGGGGATCGAGACGCCGATCACCGCTTTCTTCGCCTGGGCCGCGGCGGGCGCCGCGAAGCCGGCGGCGAGCGCGGCGGTGGCGGTTCCGGCGAGAAATGTCCTGCGTTCCACGTGTGTTTCCTCCCATTATTGCCGCTCTCAGGCGGCTGTTTTCCTGCGCTGCAGCACCACAGCGAGAACGATGATGACGCCCTGGATCGTCCCGTTGAGATAGGGGGAAACCAGGTCCGCCAGGATGAGGATGTTGTCGATGAGGCTGAGGATCAGCACGCCGACCACCGTGCCCCAGACGCGGCCATAGCCGCCCTTGAGCGCGGTGCCGCCGATGATCACCGCGGCGATGGCTTCCAGCTCCCACAGCATGCCGGTGGAGCCGGAAGCCGAGCCGAGGCGCGGCACGTACATGATGGTGGCGAGGCCGACCAGCAGCCCCAGCAGCACATAGGTGAGCAGCCGGATGCGGTCGACATTAACAGCCGAATAGAGCGCCACCTTGTCGTTGGAGCCGATGGCCTCGCAATAGCGGCCGAAGCGGGTGTGGCGCATGGCGACCTGCCCGGCGATGGCCACGAGAGCGAAGACCAGGATCGGCCAGGCGATGCCGAACAACCCGGAATAATAGACCGGCCGGTAGAGCTGGCGCACCGCGAAGTCGAGGCTGATGGTGCCGCCATCGGCGAGCCAGGTCACCAGCGAGCGGAAGATGCCCATGGTGCCGAGGGTGACGATGAACGGCTCGATATGCGCCTTGGTCACCAGCAGCCCGTTGCCGAGCCCGGCGAGCAGCCCGGCGCCGAGCGCGATCGCCATCCCGACGAGGATCAGCGGCACGCCGACGCCCATCGCCGGCAAGAGCGCGTTCATGGCGAGGATCATCACCCCGGCGATGAAGGCGGCCATCGAGCCGACCGAGAGATCGAGCCCGCCGGAGGTGATGACGAAGGTCATGCCGACCGCGATCATGCCGATGAAGGCCGAGCGGGCGAGCACGTTGGTGACGTTGCCCTGCGACAGGAAATTGTCGTTAAGGAAGGCGCCGAGCACCACCAGCAGGATCAGGGCCAGCAGCGGTCCCAGCGCCGAGAGGCCGGGCAGCCGGAAGCCGGTCGCGGGGCGAAGGGCGGCATCAGACATGGGTCGGCTCCCTGGCGGCTTCCTCGGCCGTGCCCATGACCAGCCGGACGACGGCGGTCTCGGAAATGCGCTCGCCCGCGAGCTCGCCGGCGAGACGGCCGTGGCGCATCACCAGCACGCGGTCGGACAAGCCGAGGATCTCCGGCATGTCGGAGGAAATGACGATGACGCTTTTGCCCTTGGCGGCGAGCGCGTCAATGAAGGCATAGATCTGGCTCTTGGTGCCGACGTCGATGCCGCGTGTCGGCTCGTCGATGATGACGATCTCGGGATCGGAGAGCAGCGTCTTGGCGAGCAGCAGCTTCTGCTGGTTGCCGCCGGAAAGATTGCCCACCCGCATGTCGCGGCGCGGCGCCCTTATATCGAAATCGGCGATCGCCCGGGTCAGCGCCGCCTCCTCCCTCTCCGTGGAGAGGAAGGGCGCGCCGAAACGCGGCAGAGTGGACAAAGTGAGATTCTCCCGCAGCGTCTTGTCGAGCAGCAGGCCGCGTTCCTTGCGGTCCTCGGTGAGGTAGGCCATGCCATGGGCGGCCGCCTCCCGCACGGAATGGATGCGCACCCGCACCCCGCCGCGTCGCATATCGCCGCTGGCAGGCCGCAGCCCGACCAGTCCCTCGGCCAGCTCGGTGCGACCGGAGCCGACCAGCCCGGAAATGCCCAGCACCTCGCCGCGTTTCAGCGTGAAGGACACATCCTCCACCAGAGGCGGCACGCTGAAGCCGCGCACCTCCAGCGCCAGCTCGCCGGCATGATGGCGCTTGGCGGGATAGATGTCCTGAAGGTCGCGGCCGACCATGGCGGTGGCCATGCCGTCCTCGGTGAGCTCGCCGCGCATCGCCCGGCGCACCACCGCGCCGTCGCGCAGCACCGTGATGCGGTCGGCAAGGCGGGTGACCTCTTCCAGCCGGTGCGAGGTGTAGAGCAGGGCGACGCCCTGCGCCCGCAGCCGGTCGATCTGGCGGAACAGCACCTCGACCTCGCGATTGGTCAGCACCGCCGAGGGCTCGTCCATGATCAGCACCCGCGCCTTGCGCGCCAGCGCCTTGGCGATCTCGACCATTTGCCGGTCGGACACCGGCAGGTCGCGGATGCGCGCGTCGGGGCGGACATGGCTGTCGAGCTGGTCGAGCAGCGCCTGGGTGCCGGCGCGCATCGCCCGGTGATCGAGGAACACCCGTCCGAGCTCGCGGCCAAGCCAGATGTTCTCGCTCACCGTGAGATCGGGGGCGAGGTTGAACTCCTGGTGGATCACCACCACGCCCGCCGCCTCCGCCTCGGCGCCGCTGTCATAAGGCGCGGGGCGGCCGTCGAGCAGCACCTCGCCGGACGTCGGCTCGATGAAGCCGCCGAGGATCTTCATGATCGTCGACTTGCCCGCACCGTTCTCGCCGATCAGCGCATGCACCTCGCCGGCCCGCAGCGCGAAGTCGATGCCGTGCAGGATCTCGATCGGCCCGAAGCTCTTGCGGACGTCGCGGAGTTCGAGAACCGGCGCCGCCTCGGTGTTCATAGCGCCACCCAGGCGGCGTTCCGCTTGGAGGATTGCACGCAGGCGGCGACGAAGCGCATGCCGGCCAGGCCATCCGCCAGCGTCGGATAAAGCGTGCCGGCCGGCGGCGCATCACCGGTGCGATGTGCGCGGATCGCCCGCGCCGCCTCGGCATAGATATTGGCGAACGCTTCGAGATAGCCTTCCGGATGGCCGGGCGGGATGCGCGAGACCCGCGCCGCCTCCGGTCCGGCGCCGGCGCCGTTGCGGGTAATGAGCCTTTTCGGCTCTCCGAACGGCGTGAACCACAGCCGGTTCGGGTCCTCCTGCGCCCATTCGAGACCGCCCTTTTCGCCATAGACGCGCAGCCTCAGGCCGTTCTCATTGCCCGGCGCCACCTGGCTCGCCCACAGCATGCCCTTCGCTCCGCCTGGATAGCGCAGCAGCACATGGGCATTGTCGTCGAGCGCCCGGCCCGGCACGAAGCTGGAGAGGTCAGCCGCCAGCGCCTCCGGCGTCAGGCCGGAGACGAAGCCGGCGAGATTATAGGCGTGGGTGCCGATGTCGCCGGTGGCGCCACCCGCCCCGGAACGCGCAGGATCGGTGCGCCATTCCGCCTGTTTCGAACCGGCTTTCTCCGCCGCCTCGGTCAACCAGTCCTGCACATATTCAACCTGCACCAGCCGGAGGCGGCCGAGGTCTCCGGCCGCCACCATGGCACGCGCCTGCCGCACCATCGGGTAGCCGGTATAGTTGTGGGTGAGGATGAACAGCGCGCTCGACCGCTCGGCCACCTTGGCCAGCTTCTTCGCCTCGGCCATGGTCGCGGTCAGCGGCTTGTCGCAGATGACATGAATGCCGCGCTTGAGGAACTCGATGGCCGGGCCGGCATGCATGTGGTTGGGCGTGACGATGGCGACCGCCTCGATGCCGTCCTTGCGCCGCGCCTCGCCGCGCGCCATGGCGGCGAAATCGTCATAGGAACGGGCAAGGCCGAGGGCCTCGGCCGAAGCCTGCGCCCGCGAAGGCGTCGAGGACAGCGCGCCGGCGACGAGGCGGAACTCGTCGTCCAGCCGCGCGGCGATGCGGTGCACCGCGCCGATGAAGGCGCCCGAGCCGCCACCCACCATGCCGAGCCGGATGGGAAGACGAGTCGACGACGGCGCGGCTGCGATCATCGGTCCAGCCCCAGCAGGCGACGATTGGCGGCGCGGTCGGTGCCGGCGGCGGCGAAATCGTCGAAGGCGCGCTCGGTGACGCGGATGATGTGGTTCTTCACGAACGCCGCCCCTTCGCGGGCGCCGTCCTCAGGATGCTTCAGGCAGCATTCCCACTCGACCACCGCCCAGCCGTCGAAATCCATCGCCGCCAATTTCGAGAAGATGGCGCCGAAATCCACCTGCCCGTCGCCGGGGCTGCGGAAGCGGCCGGCGCGCTTCAGCCAGGGCTGGTAGCCACCATAGACGCCCTTGCGGCCGGTCGGGTTGAACTCGGCGTCCTTGACGTGGAACATGCCGATCCGCTCGGCATAGATGTCGAGATGGTCGAGATAGTCGAGCTGCTGCAGCACGTAGTGCGACGGGTCGTAGAGCATCTTCGCCCGGGGATGCTGGCCGACGCGGTCGAGGAACATCTCGAAGGTGTCGCCGTCGTGCAGGTCCTCGCCGGGATGTATCTCGAAGCAGATGTCGACGCCGCACTCGTCGGCGAAATCGAGCAGCGGCCGCCAGCGCCGGGCAAGCTCGTCGAACGCCTCCTCGATCAGCCCGGCCGGGCGTTGCGGCCACGGATAGACATAAGGCCAGGCGAGCGCGCCGGAGAAGCTGACCATCGCCGTGAGGCCAAGATGCTTCGACGCGGTGAGCGCCTTCCTCACCTGCTCGACCGCCCATTGCTGGCGCGCTGCCGGATTGCCGTGCACCGCAGGCGGAGCGAAGGCATCGAACATCGCGTCATAGGCCGGGTGCACCGCCACCAGCTGGCCCTGAAGATGCGTCGACAGTTCGGTGACCGCGACGCCGTTGGCCGCGCCCTGCCCCGCCCAGTCCTGGCACCAGTCGCGCGAGGCGGCGGCGCGGTAGAGGTCGAGGATTCGGGGATCGTTGGTGGGAACCTGCACGCCGCTGTAGCCGCACCCGGCCGCCCAGCGCGTGATCGAATCCCAGCCGTCAAAAGGCGCGTCGGCGCCGATGAACTGGGCCAGAAACAGGCCCGGCCCCTTGATGGTGCGCATATAACCTCCCGACCGATGTTTCCGGCCAACCGCATTGTTTTTGTAATCGGTTGCAAACAGCCTAGCGGAGTCATGTAATCGATTTCAAGTGGTTGCCCCTGCGGAATTTCATTCGGCTTGCGGAGCCGTCCGCGCTGCGTCTATGGAGAGGCAATGCAGCACCAGCGACCGAAAATCGTGGATGTCGCACGGCTGGCCGGCGTTTCCACCGCCACGGTCAGCCGCGTGCTTTCCAACCCGCAGATCGTCAATGCCGAGACGCGCCGGCTCGTCGAGGAGGCGATCCGCCATACCGGCTACCGGCTCAATCACGCGGCGCGCAACCTGCGGCACCGGCGCACCGGCGGCGTGGTCGCGCTGGTGCCGAACCTGTCCAACCCGTTCTTCTCGCAGATCCTCGCCGGCATGGCGGCGGTGCTGGCGCCGGCCGGCTACAATCTCCTCGTCGCCGATACCCGTGCGGAAGGCGGCGGTTCGCTGCTGCGTTATGCCGAGCCGAGCCGGGCGGACGGGCTGATCGTGCTCGACGGCTCGCTGCCGGCCGACGCGATGGCGCGGCGCATGCCGGTGGTGCTCGCCTGCGAATGGATACCCGGCCTCGCCGCGCCGCGGGTCAAGATCGACAACCGGCAGGCCGCCCAGCTGGCGGTGGAACATCTCATCGCGCTCGGCCATCGGCATATCGCCCATGTCGCCGGCCCGGTCGGCAATGTGCTGACCGATGCGCGGCTGGCGGGGGCGGAGCTGGCGCTCAAAGCGCATGGCCTGCCTGCGCCGCGGCTCTTCCCCGGCGACTTCACCCTGGCATCGGGGCAGCGCGCCGGCGCGGCCTGGCTGGCGCAGCCACCGGAAGAGCGACCGACCGCGGTCTTCCTCGCCAGCGACGAAATGGCCTGCGGGTTTATCGGCGAGGTGCAGCATAGCGGGCTGACGGTGCCGCGCGATGTCTCGGTCATGGGCTTCGACGATATCGAGCTGGTGGCGCACATGACCCCGGCGCTCTCCACCATCCACCAGCCGCGCGAGGCCATCGGCCGCCATGCCGCCCAGCGCCTGCTCGACCGCATCGGCGGCGACGAGGGCTCGGAAGACACCGTGCTGCCGGTGGAGCTGGTGCTGCGGGGAAGCACGGCGCCGCCGCGCGGATGACCGGTCGGCGGACCCGAGCGGGCGCGGCACCGCGTCAGGCGCTGGCCGCCTGCGGCAGCAGGGAGGCGATGCCGGCCGGCGCCACGTCGGCTTCCGCCGGCATCAGGGCCGGCGCGTGCCATGTCCCCTGCTCGATCTCGGCGATGCGGGCGTCGAGTTCGGCGATGACGTGGCGCGAGAACGGGTACAGGTGCAGATACAGCACCATGTTCATCATCGCCGCCTCCAGCGCCGCGGGATTGTGGCGGAAGCAATCGATGAGGGTGGCCCAGAAATAGCGGGCGATCTCCGGGCGCTGGAGGGTCATGCGCCGGCAGGCGCTGAGCAGCAGCTTGAGCTCCTGCATGACGACGCGCGGCGGCGGCTGCACCCCCAATTGGGGCCGCTTCAGCTTGCGCGCCATGGTGCGCGCGCGCTCGAAGAACGCTTTCGGGGCGTAGATTTCCTCGATGACGCGCCGATAGTCCTTCAAAATCTCCGCACGCGGCCGCAGCGTGGTGAAATTGAGCCCGCCGGTGCACTGATCGCCCGCTTCGGCCGGCGCAAGATTATAGCCCTCGAACAACCGGCCCTCGCGCTTCAGGCGGCGCATCAGCTGGGTGTTCGGCAGCGCATGCAGCAGGCCGACCATGGCGACGGGAATATTGCTGTCCTGCACGCAAGCGATCATCGGCGTGGCCATGTCGCCGCGCTCGGTGTCGAAACCGACGATGAAGCCGGCGGTGACGTAGATTCCCGCCGCATAGATACGCTCGACGCTTTCGGTGATGCTGCGCCGGGTGTTCTGCTTTTTCTGCATCGCGACCAGCGTCTCCTGGTCGGGGCTCTCGATGCCGGTGAACACGACGAAGAAGTTCGCCTCGCTCATCATGGTGAGCAGTTCGGCGTCATCCGCGAGGTTGAGGGACGCCTCGGTCGAAAACTGGAACGGATAGCCGTTCCGTCGCTGCCAGCTGATGAGCTCGGGCAGGAATTTCTTAATGGCCTTCTTGTTGCCGATCAGGTTGTCGTCCACGAAATCGACATGGCCGCGATAGCCCAGCGACAGCAGCCGCTCGAGTTCCGCCAGCATCTGCTCGTTGGTCTTGGTGCGGGGAACCCGGCCGTAAAGCTCGATGATGTCGCAGAATTCGCAGGTGAACGGGCAGCCGCGCGAGAACTGCACGCCGACATAGAGATAGTCCTTGAAGCGGATCAGGTCGAAACGCGGTATCGGGCTCTCCGCGACATTGGCCTTGAACTTCTCGGCATCGAAGCGACCGCTTCGCTCGCCGGCTTCCCAGGCCTCGACGAAGCGGCCGATGATGCCCTCGGCCTCGCCCAGAACCAGAAAATCCGCCTCGGCATAGACATCGGGGTTGGAGGTCGGATCGGGTCCGCCGAGGCAGACCGGCCGGCCCAGCCGATGGCAGCGCTCGATGACCGCGAGCGTGTCACATTGCTGCGGAAGCATGCCGCCGGTCAGCACGAGGTCCGCCCATAATATGTCCTCGTCCGCGAGTTCACGCGCGTTGCGGTCGACGAGGCGGAGGTCCCAGCTCTCCGGCAGCAGCGCGGCGAGCGTGGTCAGGCCCAGCGGCGGCGCGACGCACCGGGCGCCGTACAGCTCGCACGCTTCCTTGAAGTTCCAGAAGGAGTTCGGATTGAAGAGCGGAAAGACGAGCAGAACCCGAGGATGTAGTCGAGCCGTACCGGACGCGTCGCGTTCGTGCATATGATGCCCCTGGTGGGAAACACGGACTTACGCCACCCGCCCCAATCGCAGGTTTCATCGACGAGCTTAGCAGACGTTCCCTCTTCTTCTATGCGGAAATAAGTGGCTGTCCGGACAAGGGCGCCACGCCTCAATGCGTGCCTGGGGTTTCGCAAGCTTGGCGGAAGAGTCCGGCCCCCGCCCCCGCATCCTCTACTACCTCCATTACTATACCGACCCGCAAATTCCGACCGCACTTGGACCGAAGCTAACGGCAGGTGCCGGCGCCAGGTGAAGACGCGAGGTGCCAGCGCCGGGTGCCCGTGCCTCCGGCGACCGCGCCGCCCCCTCAGCGCCAGCCAAGCGCCGGGGCCACATGCTTCAGGATCGCCTCGATGACATGGGCATTGTAGGCGACGCCGAGCTGGTTCGGCACGGTGAGCAGCAGCGTGTCCGCCTCGGCAATGGCCTCGTCGGCCCTCAGCTGCTCGATCAGCACGTCCGGCTCGGCGGCGTAGCTGCGGCCGAAAATGGCCCGCGTCCTCTCGTCGATGAAGCCGATCGAATCCGTCTCCTGACCCGAGCGCCCGAAATAGACGCGGTCCTGTTCGCTGACCAGCGCGAAGATGCTGCGGCTCACCGAGACCCGCGGCACCCGCGCATGTCCGGCCTGCTGCCACGCTTCCCGATAGGCGCGGATCTGCGCCGCCTGCTGCACATGGAACGGCTCGCCGGTCTCGTCGTCCTTCAAGGTGGAGCTTTGCAGGTTCATGCCGAGCTTGGCCGCCCATATGGCGGTGGCGTTGGAGCTGGCGCCCCACCAGATGCGCTCGCGCAGCCCTTCCGAATGCGGCTCCAGCCGGAGCAGACCGGGCGGATTGGGAAACATCGGCCGCGGGTTGGGCTTGGCGAAACCCTCGCCCTTCAACACCTCCAGCAGCGCTTCGGCATGATGGCGGCCCATATCGGCGTCGGTCTCACCCTCGGCCGGGGCATAGCCGAAATAGCGCCAGCCATCGATGACCTGCTCGGGCGAGCCGCGGCTGATGCCGAGCTGCAACCGGCCGCCGGCGATCAGGTCGGCCGCCCCGGCATCCTCGGCCATGTACATCGGATTCTCATAGCGCATGTCGATGACGGCAGTGCCGATCTCGATGCGCGAGGTGCGGGCGCCGACCGCCGCCAGCAGCGGAAACGGCGAAGCCAGCTGACGGGCGAAGTGATGCACCCGGAAATAGGCGCCGTCCGCTCCGAGTTCCTCGGCGGCGACCGCCAGTTCGATGGATTGCAGCAGCGTATCGGCCGCCGAGCGGGTCTGCGAGTGGACCGAGGGCGACCAGTGGCCGAAGGACAGGAAACCGATCTTCTTCACGACATATCCGCGACGCTGGTGAAGGGAAGCCGCAAGCTAGGCGCTCCTGCCGGCGAGCGCACCTCGAAACGCCCGGCACTTCTGCAATGCCACTCCGGCGATGACGCAATCAAGCGGGCAAACCGGCAATCATTCAGGATCGCGTCCAGGATCGCGTTGCAGCGTCGTACAGGACGCACCGCGCCAAGCGCCTCGCTCCGGATCGCCCGCGGTGAAACGATCGAAATGCCGGAATTTCCGATCATTCGGCCCTTTCGAATCCGGCGCGGAGGCGGGATAAATTCGCCACCGAATCAAAAGGTTGTCGGGCATGTCCGCTGGCTCTCCCTTCCGCCTCGTCGAACCGCTCCCGCAGGACGCCTTCTCCGTCACCCTGCGAAAGCGGCGCCACGTGCTGGCGAATGGCTGGGTCGCCGAGTGCTGGACGCCCGACGACGACGCGAAAACCAACAAGGCAGCCCTCAGCCTGTCGACAGACGGCGCACTGAAGCTGGACTGGTCCAAGACGGCGACGCGGATGCGGCTCGGGCTGCCGCTTCGCCTCGACGCCGCCGGCTTGCCGGAAGGAGAACACCGGGCGCGCCTGGCCATGCGGCTCGCTCCGGGAACCTCGGCGGAACGGGCGATCGAATGGGTCGCCATCATCGAGGTGGACGCCAACAAATCCACGCGGATCATCGCCAGGATCGCCTCCGGCAAGCACTTCAACGGCAATGAACTGAGGCGCGCGGTGCCGTTGCCGGCCTTCGACCCGGCCAAGGAATATCGCCTCGCTGTCCAGTTCCAGCCGCAGGCACGCCGCGCCGTGCTGGCGGAGATCGACTTCATGCTGGTTCCGCCCCCGGCGAACGCCGTTACGCCGGGCGGCGCGGAGGGCCGCAAGACGGCACTCGTCATTTGCTGGGATCTCGCCCACAACTGTGCCGGCCGTGCCTATCTCATCGCCGACCTGCTCTCCGAGCACTATGACGTCCAGTTGCTCGGCGCGCTGTTTCCCCGCTTCGGTACCAAGCTCTGGGAGCCGCTGCGGGGCGTCCCGATGCGCATTCGCACCTTTCCCGGCGGCGACATGGTGGATTTCCTCGCCCGGGCGAAGGCGGAGGTGGCGAAGCTGCGTCCGGATGTGGTCATCGTCTGCAAGCCGCGCCTGCCGGGCCTGCTGCTCGGCCTCTTGGCGAAGCACCGCTTCGGCTGCCCGGTAATCCTCGACAGCGACGACCACGAACTCTCCTTCGTCGGCGGCGGCGAGCCGATGGCCCGCGAGGATGTTCCCGCGGAGGCCAACGATCTCCGGGTGCCGTTCGGCGAGACATGGACCAGGGTCGCCGAGACGCTGGTGCCGCTTTTCGACGGTGTGACGGTCTCGAACATCGCCCTGCAGCAGCGCTTTGGCGGCACGATCATCCGCCATGCCCGTGACGAGTTGCAGTTCGAGCGCGCCCGCGGACGCCGCGAGGAGCTGCGCGCCCAATATGGCTATGGCCCCACCGACCGGGTGGTGCTGTTCCTCGGCACGCCGCGCCACCATAAGGGAGTGGTCGAGCTGATCAGGGGGATCGAGGCGGCAGGCGACAGGCGGCTGGTGCTGTGCATCATCGGCGTGCCGCCGACCGATGCCTGGATCGACGGCCTGCGCCAGAACTCCACCGCCCGCATCGACATCCATCCGCCGCAGCCGTGGAAGCTGCTGCCGGAACTGATGTCGATGGCGGATGCCGTCTGTCTCATCCAGAATCCCGCCTCGCCGATTTCCGCCTACCAGATTCCCGCCAAGCTCTCCGATGCGCTCGCCGCCGGGGTGCCGGTGGCGGTGAACGAGGTTCCGCCCTTTGCCGATCTGCCGTCCTCGGCGGTCGCGCGGCTTCATGCCGATGACGACCTGCGCCGCTTCCTCGTCGACGTCGCCGAAGGCCGTATCTCCGGCCAGAGCCAGGCGAGCCGCGACTATTTTCTTGAGGAATACAGCTATGGCGCGAACCGGGCCCGCCTGCTGAAGGTCGTCGAGGCGGCGGAGGCCGCTCCGCGCGTGTGGCCGGAGGCGGCAAGCGATCTGCTCGACGATCTCTCGCGGCGCTTCGACGTCACCCTGCCCAAGGGACGGCCGACCTGGCTGCGCGACGAGATGCTCGCCCCGGCTGTCCTGCGGCAACGGCCGATCGACATCGCCTATTTCTGGAAGCAGAACGACACCGGCATCTATGGCCGCCGCCACGACATGCTGCTCCGCTATCTGGCGCGGCACGACAGGATCGGCCGCATCGTGCAGTTCGATGCGCCGGTGACGGTGCGCCAGATCCACGCGCGTGCCAATCCGGTGCAGGGCATCGAGGACCAGTCCAATCTGACGGTGGTCAACACCATCGGGCGCTTCCTGCGGACGCAGGACGATTCCCGCATCCTGCGGCGGGTCTTCGTCCATCGCGGACAGGATGCGGCGCTGCGCCTGCTGGGGCACACCCTGCCGCCCGCCGAGAGCTATCCCGGCTGGGTGCGCGGCACGCTGCGCGAGGCCGGCATTGCCGGCAGCGCGATCAGCCTGGTGGCACCGATCGTGGACGACTACCCGCTCCTGCATGACGAAATCGGCTTCCCGGTTTCCGCCGCCGATCTCATCGACGACCACCGGCAGATGGTGGACGAGGCGAAGCGGGACGCCGTCACCGCCGCCTATGCCGAGACCCTGAAGCGGGTCGACGTGGTCTTCGCCAATTGTGACGCCCAGCGGCGGGGATTTGCCGCCTTCCGCCCGGATATACGGGTGGTGCCGAATGCCGGCGAGCGGCTCGTGGCCCGGCACCAGCCGCGGGCGGGCGAACTGGCGGGCCTGACCGGGCCGATCCTCGGCTATGTCGGCAATCTGCGCGCGCGGATCGATGTCGATCTGCTGGAAGAACTCGCCGAACGCCGGCCCGGATGGCAGATCGTGCTCATCGGCTCGCCGCATGGCAAACCCGAGGTGCTGCGGCTGCGCGGCCGCTCGAACGTGCATTTCCTCGGCGTCCGGCGCTATGAGGAGGCGCTCGACTATATGCGCATGTTCGACGTGGCGCTGATGCCGCATCTCGACAACGGGCTCAGCCAGTCGATGAACCCGTTGAAACTCTACGTCTATCTCTCGGTCGGCGTGCCCGTCGTCTCGACGCCTGTCGCCAATATCGAGGAGGTTGCAAAGCGTATCGCCCTCGCCCCGGATGCCGACGGCTTCATTGCCGCCGTCGAGAAGGTGCTCTCGGCTGGCCGCAAGCCGGCCGGCCTGCCGCGACGGCTGACCTGGGAAGCCCGGGTGGAAACCATCGTCGACGCGCTCGTGGCACGCATGAACGCCTGACGCGCGCCGTAGCGGCGGCGGCCTCCCGTCGCCCGGAACCTCGCCTTCAGGGCTCCCGCCGTGCCGGGCGCGGGCCATGCGGCGCGGCCGCCGAGCCGGCATCGTCCTCCGCGGTCACCACGCCGGTCACCGGATCGAACAGCCAGCCCCGCTGCCGCACCAGCGCGAGCGGGCGGCCCCGGATCCGGCTATATTCGACGCCGGCGGCCCGCAAGGCCTTCTGGTCGGGCGCATTGGTGACGGTGCCCCCGTGAATCTGGTGGAAGGTGCCCTCTCCGGCGACCTTGATCAGCTGGGCGCCGGGCAGTTCGCAGGCGCGCCGGAACAAGTCCGGATTCGCCGCCCCGCCGCCGACGCCGACAAAGCCGGCATCGTAGCCGCCGACCCGGTCCCACATCTCACGGCGCATGAACAGCGCGTTGCTCTCCAAAAGCGGGCCGGGCCAGCCCTCGCCGACTTCCGGCACGCCGATCTCGAACAGCCGGTAGCCATCCTCCGGCCAGCCGATCCGCCGCAGCAGCGCCTCCTCGGCGGCAGTGTCATAGCCCTCATGCACGCTCTGGTTCTGCGGCTTGGGGCCGAGATGGTAGTTGTAGGTCGCCACCACCGCCTGCGGGTGCAGCGCGCAGCCTTTCACCCCGGCCGCGACCAGCCCCGGCGTCGCCATGCGCGCGCCGTCGATCATCGCCGCGATGATCGGGGCGCGCGCCTGCGACAGGCCGAAATTCATCGCCGGAACCGGCGAGTGGGTGGGGTTCGGCCAGTGGTGCAGTGTCACGTTCAGCGCGTCGACCGCTAGATCGTCCATGGTCGGTGCCGGGTCGGAGCCGTTGTCGACCACGATGACCTCGACGAGCCCGATCCCCTCAATTCGCTGATAGGGCGGCGCCAGCGACAGCAGCGTGCGCCGGAGCTGGCGGGTCATCTGATAGCTCGCCATGACCAGGCTGACCGCCGGAGAGGCTTCACTCATCGGGAGCGCTCACCTGTCCGGTGCGGCCGTCGAGCAGCCATCCGGGCTCGGTCACCGGCGCCAGCTTGCGACGACGCAGCCGGGCATATTCCAGCAGCAGGCCGCGCAATGCCTCGCGGCTCTGCATATTGGTGATGGTGCCGCCGTGGATCTGATGGAAGGTGGCCTCGTTCACCACCTTGATCAGTTGCGCGCCCGGCAGTTCGCAGGCCCGCCGGAACAGGTCCGGGTTCGCCGCGCCGCCGCCGGGGCTGGCGAAGCGGACATCATAGCCACCGAGGGCGTCCCACATCTCGCGACGCATGAACAGCGCGTTGCTTTCGATGAGCGGACCGGGGAAGCCCTCGCCATTGCCGGGCACCCCGATCTCGAACAGCCGGTAGCCGTCCTGCGGCCACGCGATGTCGCGCAGCAGCGCCTCCTCGACGGCCGCGTCATAGCCTTCGTGAATGCTGTGCTGCTGCGGCTTCGGGCCGAGATGGTAATTATAGGTCGCCACCACCGCCTGCGGGTGCAGTGCGCAGCCTTTCACCCCGGCCGCGACCAGCCCCGGCGTCGCCATGCGCGCGCCGTCGATCATCGCCGCGATGATTGGCGCGCGCGCCTGCGACAAGCCGAAATTCATCGCCGGCACCGGCGAGTGGGTGGGGTCCGGCCAGTGATGCAGTGTCACGTCCAAGCCGTCGACCGCCAGATCGTCCATGGTCGGCGCCGGGTCGGAGCCGTTGTCGACCACGATGACCTCGACCGGCCCGATCCCTTCCAGTCGCTGATAGGGCGGCGCCAGCGACAGCAGCGTGCGCCGGAGCTGGCGGGTCATGCGGTAGCTGCCGATGACCAGGCTGACGGCGGGGATCATGCGGCCTCAGCCTTCCTGGACCTTGCCGCCATTCACCAGCGCGACGACCATACCCTCGATGCTGGGAACGGCCTGCTTTTCCTCTTCCATCATCTCGAGGCTGAACTCGTCCTCCAGCAGCCCGACCATCACCGCGACCTCGAGGGAATCGAGCCCGTAGGAATCGAACCGCGCGTCCAGCGCCACGGCACTCCGGTCCAGCTCCAGGGTCGAGGCGATGTATTGCAGCATCCATTCGGTGACGGCAGTGCGGGTGGGAAGCATCGAATCCTCGGGAACAACGGCGAGCGGGTGGGGCGTCAATCGCGCCAGATCGCGTCGGCGAAGGTGCCGGCTGCGATCATCGACAGGACGACATAATGGTGATCCACGCCGGCGGACGGATGGATGGAAATGCCGGGCAGATCCTTTACGCGGAAGGCATGGTCGACATCGAGCTTGTAATCCGCGCCGTAGTGGAATTCCACGCGCATCGCTGGCGCCGCGGCCAGCTCGGTCGCCACATCGCGGAAGCGGGTTTGCGCCTCGGTGACCGCGGCCATGGTCAGGCGGCCCGAGCGGATCGCCGCATGGCCGAACTCCGGCCCCAGCGAGGTCAGCGCGCCGAAGGTGACGGCGCGCTCCGCACCGAGCCGGGCGCCATAGCGGATGGCCGACAGCCCGCTGGCCGAAGCGCCGAGGGTCAGCAGGCGCGGCGCGCCGAGCGCGGCGATCTCCCGCCGCAGGCGCGCGAGCGTGTTGTCCAGATGCGGACCGAACGAGCGGAAGCCGCGCAGCCCCGGCGCATAGGACATGGTATCGCGCAGATAGACGACATTGACCGGAAGCGCGGCCAGCAGCGCATCGAGCATCGCCAGCGGCAGCATCATGAAATTACCGGTCAGCGTCGCGAACACCAGCAGCGTCGCCTGCGCGCCGGGGACGCGCACGATCTGCAGTTCCGCCGCCTTGTCGTCCTCCAGGCGCGAGCGCGACCATACCGCCGGGGATACCGCATGCAGCGCCTCAATGAGCGGCGCCGCCCGTTCCGCCCATTCCGAACCGGGAACCAGCGCCGCCGCCACCTCGTCGGCAAAGCCGCGATCATTCGCCTGCAACGCGGCCAGCAGGATCTCGTAGAGCAGGAAGCCGTCTTTGCTGCCGAGATCGGCTGCCGCCCTCACCCGCCGGTACAGCCGCGTCCATGTAGCCCGCCTCAGCGGCAGGCGATTGAGGAAGCGGACATAGGTCGCGGCAAGCGGCGGCTGCGCCAGCGCCGCTTCGAGCGCCGCTTCGAGCCTGGCATCGACCGGCGGCCATTGGCCCGTGCGGCGGGCGAGCTTCTGTCGGGCGTCGATGCGGATGGCATGCGCCCAGGCCGGCAGCGGCTGGAGCGCGGCGGAGCGGTCGAGAAAGCCGATCGCCTCGGCCAGATTATGGGTGGAGGCGGCGGCGCTTCCGGCCTCCCGCAGCAACGCCGCATCGTCGGGAGCCACCGCGACGCGCGACGCCAGCAGGGCCGCGGCGGCAGGGTTGCGGCGCAGCGGCGCGGCGATCTGGCGGGCGATCTGGGTGCGTTGCGCCTCGGTCAGTCCCGCTTCGGCGACCGTCGTGTGATAGAGCGCCAGCGCTTCCTCGCCGCGCCCCTGTTTGGCGAGAGAGGTGGCCAGGCGCGCCGCCACCCAGGCATTTTTCGGGAACACCGCGCGCAGGGCCCGGTAGTGCGCGGCGGCCTCGCCGTGGCGCCCGGCCTGATCGAGAAGCCGCCCCAGCTGAAGCTGGCAGTCGATGTCGCGGGGATGGGCGATGGCCGCCTCGCTCGCCAGGCGGTGGGCGCCGGCGAGATCGTTGCCGTCGAGGCGCTCCTGAACGGCGGCCCGGAATTCGGCCGGCGTCGCCAGCGTCACTCCGCTCATGCCGACAGCTTCGGGGACGGCATCCCCGCCATGGGAAGCGTGCGCGCGATGCCGGCGAGCCCGCCATGGCGCAGGCCGCCCGCGAGCACGTGGCGCAGAAA
Organism: Ancylobacter sp. 3268; assembly: GCF_031456575.1. Lineage (NCBI taxonomy): Bacteria > Pseudomonadati > Pseudomonadota > Alphaproteobacteria > Hyphomicrobiales > Xanthobacteraceae > Ancylobacter > Ancylobacter sp. 3268. The sequence goes on along the minus strand of NZ_JAVDUX010000001.1, from coordinate 196,401 downwards.
TGCCGCCCGGCGCGCCGTGCCGGCCGCGCGGTCGGAGAGGATGCGGACGACCTGCGCCCAGTGCCGGTCCAGCGCCTCATGAACGCCGGCGGGGATCAGCTGCCCCTGCGGCTCAGCCGCCAACGCCGCCGCGCGCAGCAAGGCGCGCTCCCAGCTCCGCGCCACGTCGTCGTCACGCCCAATATGGCCGGCGAAGCCCTGATATTTGCGGAATCCCGAGCGGGCGACGATCACGCCGGGCACATCGTAGGCCGCCGCCGTCACATAGCCATGCATCGAATTGCCGACATAGAGCGCCGCATGGGCGAGCAGGGCCGCCACCTCCCGCAGGCTCTGCGGCGCATCAAGGACGAGGTGGTCGACGGTGAGGCTGGCGGCCAGGGCGCGGGCACCTTCGCCATCATTCAGGCTGGGCCCGATGGCGACCAGTGCCGGCGTCACACCATGCGCCCTGGCAAAGTCGCTGAGCCGGGCGCCGAGCTCGGGAATCATGCCGGGCTCGATGCGCTCGGGACGCAGATGCACCGCCATCAGCCGCGCATCGGCCACGATACCCTCCCGCTGCACCAGCGCGCGGAAGGCCGGCTCCAACCCCGGCTTCGGCCATACGGAGGCGATGCCGGCGACGGTGTCGGGCACCACGGTCGCCGCATGCGCGCGTCCGAGGAAGATGCGGCTGGTGGCATCGCGCACCGAGACATAGTCGGCGGCGGCCACGGCGGGATCCAGCGCCTCGCGGCGCAACGGCCGCTCGAAGGGGGCCGGCACGCCCGGAGTGTTCCACGCCAGCGGCACGTCGGCGACGCTCGCCGCCAGCGACGCGCCGTACCAGAGCGACATATAGGCGAGCTCGCCCAGATCGCCGACCTGATATTCACGCAGGAAGTCGCCGCGCCAGGCGTGGATGATTTCGCCGCCGCCGATCATCACGGCATCGGGCCGGCACTCGCCGCACAGCAGTTCCGACATCGAGCGGGTCGGCAGGGCATCGGCGAAGCTGGTGGCCCCGTTCGTCGGCGACACCGGCAGAACGCTCCAGCCGAACGGCTCCAGCCGCGCGGCCGCGACGATGGGAAACATCAGGTCGCCGAAATTCGCGACATCGAACGTTCCGCACAAGGCAACGACCTGACGGTCCATCATGTGAGCCGCCTACCCTAGCCCGATTGTCGTGGTCTCTCACTGTGGTTAGCCTAGTCGCGCGCACGGGCGGACACAACGCCCCGCACCTGATCCATCCCCATCCGCCGGCATATTTTGCGATGCGATTTGAAGACGTTCGGCCAGGTTCGACGGAGACCCAGCGCACGCTCCATGTGGCGTGCCTCTGCGATGTGGCCAATTTCGGCGACGCGCTGTTTCCCCTGCTCGCCGCGCATCGCCTGCGCCACCGCGGCTATCGCGTCACCGGCGTCACATTGACTGGGCGCGCGTCGATCTGGCCGGACGCCCCCGCCTCCGTCAGCCTGCGGGAGTTGGTCGGCCATGCGCCGGAGAGCGCCGGCATCGTGATCGGTGGCGGCAACCTCATCGCCGGGCGGCCCACCTCCCTCAGCGAGAGCGCGCTCGCCTCGCTGTGGATGGGCGCCAGCTGGCACGCGGCGGTGCACGATCTGCCGCTGGTGTGGAATGCGCCGGGCGTGCCGCGGCCGTTCACCCGGCATCCGCTGGGTGCGCTCGCCGGCGCCGCGCTGGCGGCGGCCGACCGGGTGGCGGTACGCGACGCCGCCAGCGTCGGCTTCCTGCGGCCGCTGCGGCCGGATATCCACCTTGTCCCCGATACCGCGAACGACCTCGCCGCGCTGTGGCCGGCGGCGGAACTCGCACCGATCTTTCGCGCGCTTCTCGCCCGGACGGTGGCGCCGACCGACCGGCCCTTCGTCGCCATCCATCTCCGGGCGCGGGACGGGGACGCCGACTTTCCGCTCATCGCTGCGGCAATCGACAGGTTCGCCGCGCGCGACGGCTTTGTTCCGCTGTTGCTGGCGATCGGGCCGGCGGTGAAGGACGATGACGATTTGCGCCATCTGTCCCGGCATCTGCGCACTCCGCATGTGCTCGTCGACACGCCCCGCTCGCTGCGGGAGATCGCGGCGGCCCTCGCCTTCGCGCGCGGCTTTGTCGGCCAGTCGCTGCATGGCTGCATCGCCGCGGCGGCCTATGCGGTGCCGGGCGTGCTGGTGGCCCGGCCGCCGGCCCGGCGGTTCCGCGGTTTCCTGGCGCATCGGGGAACGCCGGAGGCGCTGGTCGCGGACTGGCCGGAAGCGTTCGCAAGGCTGGCGGCGATGCCGGACAAGCTGCCGCTTCCCGGCGATGTCGCCACGGCGCTCGACGACCATTGGGAGCAGACGGCGGCGGTATTGGAGGCTCGCCGGGCCCCGCATCCCGGCGTATTGAACCTGTTGCGCCTTGCCTCCGCCCTCGGCAGCAGCCATCTCGGCGCCGACTGGGCCTTGCGTCCGTTCAAGGCGGATAGCTATTCCTCACGGCAGGGCGCCGCGCGCCACCGCGCCGGGGAGCATGAAACGCCATGACCACCGACATAACCGGCTCGCCACTCGTCGCATCGCTCGGAGACGCCTGGGCCAGCAGCAGCGTCAATTGCGTGCCGTTTCGTCATCAGGCCGTGCTGCCGGTCGAGCGCGGGTGGATCGCCTCCTTCTATGACGGCGCCGGCGCCGTCGTGCTGTGCCGGCTCGATTCCGATTTCCGTGTCGTGGCGCGTTGCGCGACCCCCTCGCCGGTGCTCCCGCACGACGCCCATGCCTGCATCAGCCTCGAATGCGGGCCGGCCGGCGATATCCATGCGGTGTTCGGCGCCCATGCCTCGACGGCGTGGCACATGCGCCTCGCGCCCGATCTCGCCGGCCACCTGCAACCGCCTCGCGAGCTGGAGCACGACCATGCGCAGCGGCTGACTTACCCGATGCTGCTCCGCCGTTCGGAGCCGCCGGCGCTTGCCCTGCTGTATCGGGATGGCGGGCCCTGGCGCGGCGAGATCCGCGTCAGCCGCTGGAACGCCGAACGCGATGGCTTCGTCCCCGACGAAAAGCCGCTGCTGTCCGGCATCGCCGGCACGCTCGGCGCCGGGCCCTATCTCAACCGTCCTGTCAAACTGCCGGACGGGCGCATTGCGCTGTTCGTGGTCTGGCGGCTGGCACCGGACCTGACCTCCGCCGGCGATGTGGCGAATGTCGGCATCGACCTCGTCTTCGTCGACGCCGGGCTGACCACGTTGACGAGCGCGGACGGCGTGGAATTTCGCACGCCGGTGACGCCGTTCCATGGCGCCCGGATCTGGCCGGTGCCGCCGGGACGCAATCTGATCAACCAGGCGACCGCCGCGCTGGGGCCGGATGGCCGCCCGATGGCGCTGACCTATTGGAACGACGCCGCCGGCATCCCGCAATATCACCTTTTGTGGCACGCCGATTCGGCATGGCAGGCGCGGGCAGTGTCGACCTTCCGCACCCGCTTCGCCCTGGCGGGCCGGGGCACGCTGCCACTGCCACACAGCCGGCCGGAAATGCTGGTGCGCGGGGACGGTACCGTGCTCTGCTTCTTCCGCAGCCACGAATATGGCAACCGCCTGATGCTGAGCATCCACCGGCCGCCCTATGGGCCACCTGCGAGCGAGCCGCGCGTCCTGGTGGACGAGGACCTCGGCCAATATGAGCCGGTGATCGACGAGCAGACCTTTCGCCGCGACGGCAGCGTGGTGCTGTATGTCCAGGCCTGCCGCCAGGGGCAGGGCGACGGCGAGCAGGCGTTCAGTTCGGCCCCGGCGCGGCTGTTTCGCTGGCCGGCCAGCGTGGTCGACGCCTGGTAACAGGCCGGTCGGCCGCACCGCCGGAAGCCCCTCGCTCGGAACAAGGCGACGGCCTCGTCACCTGCCGGCGGCATTCCGCCTGCCGCCGCTCCCGATCGATCGACCGCTCGCGAATGATTTTGACTCTTCAATCATCATACGTATGATGATTGGCATGACGCTTTATCACGATACGCTTGCTCGCCTGGGCAAGGACATCTGCGCCGGGATCTACCCTCCCGGTCAGGTGATTCCGGCCGAGCCGGTATTGTGCGTGCAGCTCGGCGTCAGCCGCATCGTGCTGCGCGAGGCGATCAAGGGGCTGGCGTCGAAGGGCATGGTCGAGGCGCGCCGGCGCACGGGCACGGTGGTGCTCGATCAGAGCCGGTGGAGCCTGCTCGATCCCGAGGTGATGATCTGGCGCGCCGATGTGAACGGCGTCGACGTGTCGCTCGGCACCGACATCATGGAACTGCGCCGCATCGTCGAGCCGGCGGCGGCCCGGCTGGCCGCCGAGCGGGCGAGTGCGGAAGAAGTCGCCGCGATCCGGGCCGCCTACGAAGTCATGGCCGCCGCCGTCGAAGGCGAAGGCGACTACGCGACGGCGGACCTCGACTTCCACAACACCATCATCCGCGCCTGTGCCAATCCGTTCGTGACGCAGCTCCAGAGCGTGATATCGACGGTGCTGCGCATCTGCTTCGAGCGCGTGGCGGCCCTGCCTGGCGGCCGCGTGCGTTCGCTGCCGCTGCACCGCCATGTCTGCGAGGCGATCGAGCAGCGCCGCCCGTTGGACGCCGAGACCGCGGTGATCGCACTGCTCGACGACGCACAGCGCGACCTGCGCGCGGTGCTGCGCATCGACACCCGGATGCTCGCGATCCCCAACCTGCCTGATGCAGCGGACAAAGCCTCGTCCGCGCAACGAGCCATTCAAGAGCTCGGCCGGGAAACTAAGAAAAGTCATGAGGAGAAACGCCATGGCAAACTATTCTCGCCGTAGCCTTGCTGCGGCGCTTGCCGCCTTCGCCGTGCTTTCGGCCGCCGCCGTCACGCCCGGTGACGCCCAGGAGGTGAAAACCACCCGCCTCGGCCATTCCTTCGCCGACAGCCATCCGCGTGCGGCGGCGATGAAGTTCTTCGCCGCCGAGGTGGAGAAGCGCACCGACGGCAAGATCAAGGTCGCCGTCTTCGGCAATGCCGTGCTGGGCTCGGAAGAGAAGATGCTGATCGCCGCCCAGTCGGGCACGGTCGATTTCTACATGGGCGCCCTGTCGCCCCTCGCCGCCCGGCAAAAGAAGCTGCAGATCTTCGACTTCCCCTTCCTGTTCGCGACCGATGCGGAGGCCGCCGCGGTGCTGGACGGCCCGATGGGCCGCCGGCTGCTCGACGACCTGTCGCCGCTGAACCTGCACGGCCTCGTCTGGTCGGGCGGCGCCTTCCGCAACATGTCCAACAGCCGCCGCCCGCTGAACGCCCTTTCGGACATGAAGGGCCTCAAGGTTCGGGTGATGCAGAGTCCGATGGCGCTGGCGAGCTTCAATGCCATGGGCATGAACGCGGTGCCGATGGCCTTCACCGAGGTCTATACCGCGCTGGAGACCAAGGCGCTCGACGGCTACGAGCATCCGGTCGTCGATATGTACGCCAACAAGATGTATGAGGTGCAGAAATACCTCACCATCACCAATCACGTATACACGCCGGTAGTGCTGGTGACCTCCGCCAAGCTCTGGGACAGCCTGACACCCGAGCAGCGGTCCGCCGTCGAGAAGGCCGCCGAGGAGACCCGCGCCTTCCAGCGCGCCGCCGAGCTGCGTCAGGCGGGACAGGCCATCGGCGAGTTGAAGGACAACGGCATGCAGATGACCGAGATGCCGCCTGCCGAGCTCGACAAGATCCGCACCGCCATCCAGCCGGTGCTCGACAAGAACACCGATACCATCGGCCGCGATTTCGTCGAGGCCGTCAACGCCGACATCCGCAAGTTCCGTCAGTCCAACTGAAACGCGGCCGGTGCGCCGGTCGGCCGAACTCCGGCCGGCTACACCGCCATGCAACCTTGTGCATCCATGAAAATCACCGCCATCGAGACCATCCGCGTCGCGGAATTCGCCAATCTTCTCTGGGTTCATGTCCACACCGACGAGGGCGTGGTGGGCCTGGGCGAGACCTTCTACGGTGCCGGCGCCGTCGAGGCGCATATACACGACACGCTGGCCGGGCGCCTGCTCGGGCGCGACCCGCTGCGCATCGAGGCGCTCAACCGCGAAATGGTCAACCTGCCGCTGGCGCAGGCGTCGACCGGCGTGGAATATCGCGCCGCCTCCGCCATCGATTTCGCGCTGTGGGACATTTTCGGCAAGGTCTGCAACCAGCCGGTCCACCAGATGCTCGGCGGCCTCGCCCATGACAAGCTGCGGCTCTACAATACCTGCGCCGGCTATAAATATGTCCGTTCGATGAGCATCAAGCCGGTCTCCACCTGGGGCATCGGCGAGAGCGAAGGTCCCTATGAGGACCTCGACGCCTTCATGAACCGCGCCGACGAGCTGGCCGAGAGCCTGCTGGACGAAGGCATCACGGCGATGAAGATCTGGCCCTTCGACCCGGCCGGCATCGAGACCGGCGGCAACCATATCAGCGCCGAGCAGATGAAGGCCGCCATCGTCCCGTTCGAGAAGATCCGCAAGGCGGTCGGCGACAAGATGGAGATCATGGTCGAGTTCCACTCGCTGTGGAACCTGCCGACCGCCAAGAAGATCGCCCGCGCCCTCGAGCCCTATGCGCCGACCTGGTACGAGGATCCGATCCGCATGAACTCGCCGCAGGCGCTGGCGGAATATGCCCGCTCGACCGATGTGTGGGTGTGCGCCAGCGAGACGCTGGGCTCGCGCTTCGCCTATCAGGACTATCTGAACGTCGATGCCGCCCATGTGGTGATGGTCGATCTGTGCTGGACCGGCGGGCTCACCGAGGGCCGCAAGATCGCCGCGCAGGCCGACACCTATCACCGCCCCTTCGCGCCGCACGACTGCACCGGCCCGGTCGCCTTCGTGGCGGCGATCCATTGCTCGTTCAGCCAGCCCAACACGCTGATCCAGGAATCGGTGCGGGCGTTCTATCGCGGCTGGTACAATGAGCTCGTCACCGTCCTGCCGCGCATCGAGAACGGCTACGCCTATCCGATGGAGGGGCCCGGCCTCGGGCTGGAGCTGAGGCCCGAGGTCTTCACGCGCGACGACCTCACCATCCGCCGCAGCGCGCTCTGAGAGGGATGATCATGTCGCTCGCACTCTTTTCCCTCGAAGGCCGCACCGCCCTCGTCACCGGTTCGGCCCGCGGCCTCGGCTATGCCATCGCCCGCGGCCTCGGCCAGGCCGGCGCCCGCCTCATCCTCAACGGCACCAATGCCGAACGCACGGCGGCGGCGGCGGAGGCCCTCACCGCCGAGGGATTGACCGCCACGGCGCTCGCCTTCGACGTCGCCGACGATGCCGCGGTCCTCGCCGCCTTCGAACGCCTCGATGCCGAAGGTCTCGCCGTCGACATTCTGGTCAACAATGCCGGCATCCAGTTCCGCAAGCCGATGCTGGATCTCGATCCGGCCGACTGGCGGCGGGTGGTGGACACCAATCTCACCAGCGCCTTCCTGATCGGCCGCGAGGCCGCCAAGCGCATGATCGCCCGCGGCACCGGCGGCAAGATCGTCAATATCGGCTCGTTGATGAGCGAAGTCGCCCGCCCGACGGTCGCGCCCTATACGGCCGCCAAGGGAGGGATCAAACTGCTCACCCGCTCCATGGCCGCGGAGTGGGCCGAGCACGGCATCCAGTCTAACGCCATCGGGCCCGGCTACATGGCGACCGACATGAACGAGGCGCTGATGAACGATCCGAAGTTCGACAGCTTCGTCAAGGGCCGCACGCCCACGCGGCGCTGGGGCCTGCCGGACGAACTCGTGGGAGCGGCGGTGTTCCTCGCCTCCCCCGCCTCCAACTATGTGAACGGCCAGATCATCTATGTCGATGGAGGCATGCTGGCCGTCCTGTGAAACCCGCGGCAGCCGCCGCGGAGCCCTCAAGAAGAATACGTCGATATTGCCAAGGAGAAACCCCATGAAGTCCCATTTTGGAATGCGCGTCGCCTACGCCGCCCTCTTCGCCGCCACCGCCTTGTTTGCCGCGGCGCCCGCTTCGGCCGAGATCAAGGCGAAGATCGGCCACGCCATGCCGGACAGCCACCCCCAGGCGGCGGCAATGACCAAGTTCGCCGAACTGGTCGGCACCTACACCAATGGCAATGTGAAGGTGCAGACCTATCACGGCGCGGTGCTCGGCAGCGACGAGAAGCAGCTCCAGGCGGTGCAGGCCGGCACGCAGGAATTCTACATCGGCACGCTGGCGCCGCTGTCGACCCGGGTGAAGGAAGTGCAGGTCTGGGATCTGCCCTTCATGTTCCAGAACACCAAAGAAGTTTATGCGGTCCTCGACGGTCCCTCCTCCAAGAAGATCTTCGAGAAGATCGAACCCTCGGGGCTCGTCGGGCTCACCTGGACCGGCATGGGCTTCCGCAACCTGTCGAACAGCCGGCACCCGGTGACCAAGCTCGACGACATTTCCGGGCTGAAGCTGCGCGTGATGGCCAATCCGGTGGCGCTCGACACCTGGAAGACCATTGGCGCCAATGCGACGCCGATGCCGTTCTCCGAAGTGTTCCCGGCGCTGGAGGTCAAGGCCATCGACGGCCAGGAGAACCCGCTGCTGCACATGTACGCCAACAAGATGCAGGAAGTGCAGAAGTACATCTCGCTGACCAACCACGTCTATACGCCGGTGGCGCTGGTGGCCTCGAAGAAGTTCTGGGACAAGCTGACGCCGGCCGAGCAGGACGGCGTCCGCAAGGCCGCGGTCGAGGCCGGCCTGCTGCAGCGCCAGCTGCTCGACGCCGGCGACAAGGAAGTGATCGGCAAGTTCAAGGAGGCCGGCGTCGAGGTCGATGCGGTGCCGCCGGAGCAGCTGGCCCGCATCCAGGAGCAGGTGAAGCCGGTGGTCGCCAAGTTCAAGGGCCAGATCGGCGACGAGTTCGTCGACGGCTTCTACGCCGAGATCGCCAAGGCGCGCGGCGGCAACTGAGCGGTTGCGGAGCGGACGGCCGTGCACCGGCCGTCCGCCTCCACCGTGCCTTCCATTCGCAGAGGTGGCGGCGCGATGCCGAGGCATCGACGGCCATCCCGTGCCGGCGCGCCCTCGACGCCAAAGCCGCATCCTGTCTCCCAAGGTGTTCCGATGAACCAGCTGCTGAAGTCGGCGATCGCCGCGTTCTACCGGCTGCTCGAAGTCATCATGGTCATTTGCATGGTCGTCATGCTGATCATGGTCTTCGGCAACGTGATGCTCAGGCTGTTCTTCAACAGCGGCATCGATCTTTCCGAGGAAATGCCGCGCTTCGCCTTTATCTGGCTGACCTTTCTCGGCGCCATCGTCGGGTTGCACCGGCGGGCGCATCTCGGCGTCGACATCGTGGTGCAGGCCCTGCCGGTCATCGGACGCAAGGTTTGCTGGGGCATCAGCCAGGCCATCATGCTGATCTGCTCCGGCTATATCGTCTACGGCACCTGGCTGCAGCACGAGATCATCGCCGGCAACGCCTCGCCGGTCGCGCAGATCTCCACGCTCTGGGTCTATGGCGTGAGCTATGTCACCGGCACCGCCATCGGCATCATCTGCATCGCCAACCTGGTCCGGCTGTTCCTCGGCATGGTCGAGGAACACGAGCTCATCGACGTCAATGAAGAAGGCATGTCGGAGATCCAGGAAGTCGAGCACGAGCTCGCCGAACAGATCGCGCGCAAGGGGAGCTGATCATGATCGTCTTCGTTTTCGTCGGCTCCCTGCTCGCGCTCATGGCGCTGGGCATGCCGGTCGCCTTCGCGCTGATCGGCTGCGGCCTGGTCATGATGTTCTATATGGGCTTCACCGACCCGCAGATCATCATCCAGAACATGTGGGACGGGGCCAACTCCTTCCCGCTGCTCGCCGTGCCCTTCTTCATGCTGGCCGGCGAGTTCATGAATGCCGGCGGCATGACCCGGCGCATCATCACCATGGCGATGGCCTGGATCGGCCACATCCGCGGCGGCCTCGGCTATGTGGCGGTGATGGCGGCGGTGATCATGGCCTCGCTGTCGGGCTCGGCGGTCGCCGACACCGCGGCGCTCGCCTCGGTGCTGGTGCCGCTGATGCGCAACGCCGGCTATGACGTGAACCGCTCCTGCGGCCTCATCGCCTGCGGCGGCATCATCGCCCCGGTGATCCCGCCCTCCATCGGCCTGATCATCTTCGGCGTCACCGGCGGGGTGTCGATCACCAAGCTGTTCATCGCCGGCATCGTGCCGGGCATCATGATGGGCTTGGCGATCATGCTGGCCTGGCGCTGGTGCATCAACCGGGACAATCCGCGTACCGAGCCCAGGCGCAGCATGAAGGAACGCCTCGCCGAGACACGTGACGCCTTCTGGGCGCTGCTGCTGCCGGTGGTGATCATCGGCGGATTGAAGTTCGGCATCTTCACCCCCACCGAAGCCGCGGTCATCGCCGCCGTCTATTCGCTGTTCGTCGGCGTGGTGATCTATCGCGAGATCAAGATCCGCGACTTGTTCCACCTGATCTACCGCGCGGCGGAGACCACTGCCGTCATCATGTTCCTGGTCGCCGCCGCCGGCGTGTCGGCCTGGCTGATCACCACCGCCGACATTCCCCAGCAGTTGGCCGAGATGGTCGCGCCGTTCATGGACAGCCCGATGCTGCTGACGACGATCCTGATGATCCTGGTGCTGATCGTTGGCACGGCGCTCGACTTCACTCCGACCGTGCTGATCCTCACCCCGGTGCTGATGCCGGTGATCAAGCAGGCGGGCATCGACCCGGTCTATTTCGGCGTGCTGTTCATCATGAACAACGCGCTCGGGCTGGTGACGCCGCCGGTCGGCACGGTGCTCAACGTGGTGTGCGGCGTCGCCAAGGTGCCGATGAGCGGGGTGATCCGCGGCGTCACGCCTTTCCTGATCGCCCAGACCATCGTGATGTTCCTGCTGGTGCTGTTCCCGCAGATCGTCATGTGGCCGCTGGCCTGGATGACCCGGTGATCGCCGGGTCCTCCACCTCTCCCCTATTCCCGGCAATTTTCGACCGAAGGACCTGTCCCATGCGCGCCATCGTCATCCACGCCCCGCACGATCTGCGCATCGAGCCGCTGCCGGCGCCGGCGCCGGGCCCAAACGAGGTGCTGGTGCGCATGGGCGCGGGCGGCATCTGCGGCTCGGACCTGCATTACTTCCATAATGGCGGCTTCGGCACGGTGCGGCTGAAGCAGCCGATGGTGCTCGGCCACGAGGTCGCCGGCACGGTGGCCGCGGTGGGGTCGGCGGTCAGCCGCCTCGCGGTGGGCGACCGGGTGGCGGTCAATCCCTCCGGCCCCTGCGGGCAGTGCGAATATTGCCGGCAGGGACTGCGCAACCAGTGCCTCGACATGCGCTTCTACGGCAGCGCGATGCGGTTTCCGCACGTGCAGGGCGCCTTCCGCGAAGAGATGACCGTGCCGGAAGCGCAGGCGGTGAAGGTCGGCCCGGAGGTCGATCTCGCCCTCGCCGCCCTGTGCGAGCCCTTCGCGGTGGCGCTGCACGCGGTAGCGCAAGCGGGCGGGCTCGAGGGCAAGACGGTCCTGGTCTCCGGCTGCGGCCCGATCGGCTGTCTGGTAATCGCCGGGGTAAAGCTGGCCGGCGCCGCCGAGATCATCGCCACCGACATCGCGCCCGAGGCTTTGGCGATCGCCGCGCGTCTCGGCGCGACGCGCTGCGTCGACGTGTCCGGCGGCACCGGGGCGCTGGCCGACCTCGCCCGCGACAAGGGCCGCGTGGACGCCGCCCTGGAATGCTCCGGCAATGCCGCCGCACTGTCGACGGCCATCGAACTGGTGCGCCCGCGCGGCACCATCGTGCTGGTCGGCCTTGGCGGCGACCTGCCGCTGCCGATGAACAGCATCGTCGCCAAGGAACTCGACATAAAGGGCAGCTTCCGTTTCGACACGGAGTTCGCCCGCGCCGCAGAGCTGGTCTCGAGCGGAGCGGTCGACCTGTCGCCGCTGCTGACCGGCAGTTTCCCGATCGAGGAGGCCGCGGCCGCCTTCGCCCTCGCCTCGGACCGTCGCCGGGCGATGAAGGTGCAGTTCCGCTTCGGGGCCTGACCGGCTCCGGCCCGCGCGCCACCGGCGGGCGGCGACCGTTACGGCGCTCGCCGCCGCAGCAGCGACGCTGCTATAGGATGCCGATTCATACCCCGGCCGCGACGATGGTCCCGGCTCTCTTGAGGATGCGCATATGGCGGCCCCCGACTTCATCGTGGTGATGGGCGTGTCCGGCTGCGGCAAGAGCGCGGTCGCCGAAGGCCTCGCCACTGCGCTCGCCGGCACCTTCATCGAGGCGGACCGCCTGCATAGCGCCGACAATGTCGAGCGGATGCGACAGGGGATAGGCCTCACCGACGAGATGCGCTGGCCCTGGCTCGCGACCGTATGCGAGACCGCCAGGGCCGAACCGAAGCGTCCGGTGGTGATCGCCTGTTCGGCGCTGAAACGAAGCTATCGCGACTTTCTGCGCGAGCGGCTGGGCGCAGTGCGCTTCGTCTTCCTCGACGGCCCGCGTGAGGTCATCGCCGAGCGCATGCGCGCCCGCCCCGGCCATTTCGCCACCGTCTCGCTGCTGGACAGCCAGATCGCCACCCTGGAGCCGCCGGCGGCCGACGAGGACCCGGTGCGGCTGTCCATCACCCGGTCGCCATCCGAGATCATCGCCGAGGCGCGCAAGGTCCTCCTTCACCGGCAGGATGTGCCCGGCTGACGGCGCGCACGCCCCGCGGACGCCGCGGCGCTATGCGCCGAAGGCTGTCGTCCACACCATCGAAGCGTCCGGCGGCATCGGCATCCTGGTCAACAATGCCGGGCTTGGCCCTAGCGGGCCGATCGAGGAGAGCGCCTCGATACCTATGAACTCAGGATCGCGGTGAATGTCACCGGCGTCTTCGTCGCCACGCGGAAAGCCGGTGGATCGGCGCGGCTTGGCCACCGCCCCGACATTTCTCCCCCGTTGAAGAAGCTTGTCGGCATTCCCATGCAAACCAAGGGATGATCGGGCGATATCCCTCGATGAGGCATCGATGCCAGCGGATAATGGGGCATCAGCCCCCGGCTGCTTAACCTGCCACTTACCGCCTGCAAGTCCCGGCGCGAGGGAGGAATGAGCCATGAATGCGCGGATGCTGACCGTCGTCGCCTTTTCCTGTGTCGTGGCGGTTTGCGCGCTTGCCGCGCGGCCGGATGGCCGCCGCGATGTGTCGAGCGCTGGACATTCGAGGACGATGACGGAAATCGTGCTGTCGCAGCTCTCGGCGCCGCGCCCCTGATCGCGCGATGCGCGTGGGAGGCTGGATGCCGGCCGGCGCCCGGATGCGGCCTGTGAAATCATTTCACAGATGATGTGGGTTTCAGGCGCATTATCGCGACGGCCCTGCCGTCTTATGTGGGGCTCATGCAGAAGCGTCCAGCCATCACGCCATCAGCCGGCCACGGCATAGGGCCCGCCTCGAGCACCTCGCTCGAGCAGGACGGGTGCACGTGGCATGGTCGCCCCGCCAACGCCGGCGCCTCCATCGAAGCGATCCCCGGCCGGCGGCCCGTCCTGGCAATGATCGACGAACCACCGTTCGGGATCGTCCCGGCGTGTGACGCGGACAAGGCGGCGATTACCGCATAACCATCCATCAGGAGCACTCGCATGCAGACCGTGTCCGTCAAGGGCGCCGAGATCCCCGCCCTCGGCTTCGGCGTCTTCCGCATGTCGGACGATGAAGTGGAACGGGTCGTACCGGCAGCGCTCGAAGCCGGCTTCACCCATTTCGATACCGCGCAGATCTATGGCAACGAAGCCGCGCTCGGCCGTGCCCTGCATGCCGCCGGGGCGCGCCGCGAGGATCTGTTCCTCACCACTAAGGTCTGGGTCGACAAATACAGCCCCGGGCCGTTCGCGGCCTCGGTGGAGGAGAGCCTCGACAAGCTGAAAGTCGACCAGGTGGATCTGCTGCTGCTGCACTGGCCCGGCGACAAAGTGGCGATTGCCGAGCAGATCGCCATGCTCAATGCGGCGCAGGCCGCCGGCCGCACCCGCTTCATCGGCGTCAGCAACCAGAACGTCGCCCAGCTGCGCGAATCCGTGGCGCTGAGCGGCGCGCCGATCGTCACGAACCAGATCGAGCTTCATCCCTATCTCGATCAGCGGGCAATGGTGAAGGCCGCCGCCGCCGCAGGGGTCAGCCTCACCGCCTATTTCGGCATGGCCGATAGCGCGGTGCCGCGTGATGAACAGCTGCGCGCCATCGGCGCCAGGCACGGCAAGAGCGCCGCCCAGGTCGGCCTGCGCTGGCTGATCCAGCAGGGCTTCGTCGCCCTGTCCAAGACGGCGAAGCCCGAGCGGGTGGCCGAGAACATCGCCATCTTCGACTTCGTGCTCAGCGACGAGGAGATGGCGGCGATCGGAAAGCGCGCCCGCCCCGATGGGCGACTGGTCAGCCCGCCCGGCCTGGCGCCGGCCTGGGACGCGTAAACGCGGCAGAGAGAGCGGGAAGCACGACATGGACCCCATAGCATCGGACGCACGGGCCGGAGCACGCCGGAGCGGCGGCATCAACTGGCCGCTCCTCGCCCTCGCCGTCGGCGCCTTCGGCATCGGCACCACGGAATTTACGCCGATGGGGCTGCTTCCGGTCATCGCCGAGGGCGTCGACGTCTCGATCCCGACCGCCGGCCTGCTGGTCAGTGCCTACGCCATCGGCGTGATGGTCGGCGCGCCGGTGATGACGCTCGCCTTCAGCCGGTTCGGCAAGCGGACCGCGCTGATGCTGCTGATGGGCATCTTCACCGTCGGCAACCTGCTCTCGGCCCTGTCGCCGGACTACTACACGCTGCTGGCTTCCCGCCTCGTCACCAGCCTGAACCATGGCGCCTTCTTCGGCCTCGGCGCCATCGTGGCGGCAAGCGTGGTGCCGAAGGAGAAGCAGGCCAGCGCCGTCGCGACCATGTTCATGGGCCTCACCATCGCCAATATCGGCGGCGTGCCGGCGGCGACCTGGGTCGGCCAGCAGATCGGCTGGCGCATGGCGTTCGCCGGCACGGCCGTGCTGGGTCTGGTCGCCATCGTCTCGCTGTGGCTGGCGCTGCCGCGGGGCGAGGCGGGCAAGCTCCCCGATGTGCGGCGGGAGCTGCGCGTGCTGACGCATCCGACCGTGCTGCTGGCCATGGCGACCACGGTGCTGGGCGCCGGCGCCATGTTCACCCTCTACACCTATGTTGCCCCGGTGCTGGAGGAACTGACCGGTGCTTCGAACACCTTCGTCACTCTCACTTTGGTGCTGATCGGCGTCGGCTTCACCCTCGGCAACGGCCTTGGCGGCCGGTTGGCGGACTGGTCGCTCGATGGCGCGACGAAGATCTTCCTCGCCGCGCTCGCCCTCATCATGGTCGCGCTGCCGCTGCTGCTGACCAGCCATGTCGGCGCGGCGATCGGGCTGCTGGTCTGGGGCGCCGCCGCCTTCGCCATCGTCCCCCCCGTGCAGATGCGGGTGATGCAGGCGGCGGCCGAGGCGCCGGGCCTCGCATCCTCCATCAATGTCGGTGCGTTCAATCTCGGCAACGCGCTCGGCGCCGCGGTGGGCGGCGGGGTGATCAGCCTCGATCTCGGCTATCAGGCGGTGCCGGTGGCCGGCGGGCTGCTGGCGGCCGGCGGACTGGCGCTGGCATGGCTCGGCCGCGCCCGGCGGGCGACGCAGCCCTGCCGGGCGTGAGGCGCACGACGTGGCCTGCCGGATCGGCCAACGATGATTTGAGCTATCCGGCACGCCACGCAGGCGTATGATCGGCTCCTGAACCGCCGGGCGGGAAACGACCCGGCGGACATAGCGGGAGAGTTGTCATGCGCCTCGCCAAGGCGGTACTCGCCACATCGATCATGGCGGCCACGCTGCTGGTCGCCCTTTCCGCCGCCGGCTCGGCGCAGGAGGCGGGAGCCGACGCCACCTGGCAGGCGTTGAAGCCGGACATATTCGGCGAGCGCCCCATAGCCGATGCCGGCCCGCTGGTGACGCTCACCGCACCGACCCGCGCCGAGGACGCCGCGATGGTGCCCATCGAGATCGCCGTGGCGCTGCCGCCGGGCGATGCCCGCACGGTGGAGAAGCTCACCCTCATTGTCGACGAGAACCCCGCCCCCGTCGCCGCGACCTTCACCTTCGGCGGCGAGCGCCACGACCTCGCCCTGGCCACCCGCATCCGGGTGAACTCCTACAGCTATGTGCGTGCAGTAGCACAGCTTTCGGACGGCTCGCTGCAAATGGCGCAGCGCTACGTCAAGGCGTCGGGCGGCTGCTCGGCCCCGGCGATGAAGGACGAGGAAGCGGCGCTGAAGAACATCGGCCAGATGAAAATGCGGCTGGTCCAGCCGGGCCAGCTGGGCGACGCCACCAAGGCGAACCGGTTCGCCCGCGTCCAGCTGATGATCCGGCATCCCAACTATTCCGGGCTGCAGATGGACCAGATCACCCGGCTGTATATCCCGGCGAAATATGTCGACCGTATCGACGTCAGGCAGGGCGATGCGCTGATTCTTTCCATGGAAGGCGGCATCTCGCTGAGCGAGGATCCCAACCTGCAATTCTCCTTCGAGCCGACCGGGCAGCAGATTCACGTCAATGCCGGTGACACCGATGGGCGCACCTTCGAAGGCGAATTGAAGCCTGCCGGCTGAGTGCATCGGATCCCCCAAGGCCACGGCAGCATCCGAAGTTGGAGCGACAGCCCGTACGCCGCCGCGGGCCCCCTGCTCTAAGCGGCTTGCGGGTTGGATGACCGGGCGAGGACTACGGTCATCCGCCCTTTTGCGGGGACAGCGGGGGGTGCTGCGGACGCAACAAGCGAGCGTGACCGCCCGATGCCTCTCATTGGCCGCCGAGCGGCGTCCTGTCGAAATCGGACGGGACGAGCGCAGGACGACGCTCGCCACCCCGGACTGACGCCCAGCCGGCGACGGCGTTTCGGCCCGCCGATAAGGCTGCCGGGGCCGGCCTCAATAGAAGCAGGTCACCTCGGCTTCGGCCTGGGCGCGGCGCAGATCGGCAACCATGTCGCGGAACATGCCGGTCGAGCGGAAGACCTCGGCCTGCTGCCCGGCCACCTGGCCGACGCTGAGGATCGTCTCCGCCTCGACATATTTCTCATAGGGCAGGATGGTCGCGATGGTGTCGATCGAACAGGAGCATTTCTCCAGCGCCGGCCGGGTCTGGCCGTTCGCCGCCATGCAGCCGAACACATAGTCGGCCCGCGCGACGGTGGGATAATCGCTGATGAAGCCAGGTGGCACGTTGGCGGACGGCGCCGGCCGGCTCACCCCGGCGGGACCGACGAGGGTGCCGGCAGGATCGCCAGCCGCCATCGCTCCCGGTGCGCGCGCCGCGGCCGGTGCTGGCGTGCCGGCCTGGGCAAAGGCGGCGCCGGTGACGAGACACAGGCAAAGGCCGATCGCGGCCCCGGTCATAATGCGCATGGCCTTGCTCCGTTTCTTCGCCGTTGGCCGGCGCTCTGTCTCTTCCGGCCCGCGCGGCAGCGCGAAGGCCCGATGCTCATTTCACCGCCGCGGGGGCGGGCTGGTCGGAAAGCGTCACGCTGGTCTCGATGATGGCCTTGCCATCCGCCTGCGGCGTCACCACCCGCATCGCGTAGAGACCGCCGGGCACCTCGTCCGAGAACAGGAACTCGTAGCGGCGGTTGATGATCTCCACCAGCTGCTGCTTGTGCGGATCGTCGGCGAACGGCGTCATGCTCATCTTCCAGCCCGCCACCGACTTGCCGTCATAGTCGAAGCGGGTGGGCTCCACCTTGGCATTGGCCAGCGCGTCGCGCAGGCGGTTGCGGATGTAGTAGGGGCTGCCCTTGCTGAGATCGGTGATCTCCTTCGCCTCGCGCTCCAGCAGCACCAGCGTCAGCGGATTGCTCATCGCCGGGAACGGGCCGGCGCCGCGCTCCACCTCGCCACGACGTATATCCACCTTGGCGACCTGCTTGGAGGCATCCTCTTCCGCCGGCACCACCGTGAGCTGCATGGTCTCGTCGAAACTGTCGCCGAGATCCTTGCGGGCCGTGGTATGGGTATAATCGTAGGAGAGGCGGGTGCCGCTCGGCAGCTTGGCGAGATAGGGCGTCTCGAAAAACAGCTCCACCGGGCCGGGCTGGGCGATCGCCGCGCCGGCCGGCAGCACGGCGGTGCCGGCAAGGACCGGCAGGATCGCGAGAACGGCGAGGCGGCTAAGCGGAAGGCGAGAAGGCATCAGGCGCATGCGGGGGCTCCGGAAGGCGTCACTGCGCCCGGTCGGGGGTCGAAAAGCGGCGATAGTCGTAATCCACCACGCCGGCGGCGGCGTCGGCTTCCGCCAGTGCCAGCAGATGGGCGTGCAGCGGCGACTTGTGGCAGGCGGGATCGGTCGCCGCCGCATCGCCGGCAATCGCCATCGCCTGGCAGCGGCAGCCGCCCCAGTCCTTCTCCTTGCGCTCGCAGGAGCGGCAGAGGTCCGGCATCCAGTCGGTGCCGCGAAAGGCGTTGAAGGCTGGCGAGGCCTGCCAGATCTCGGCGAGGGAATGCTCGCGCACGTTCCAGAAGTCGAGATCGGGGATGGTCTCGGCGGCATGGCAGGGCAGTACCTTGCCGGACGGCGTGACATTAAGCGACTGCCGGCCCCAGCCATTCATGCAGGGCTTCGGATATTTCGCGTAATAGTCCGGTACCACCGCGTCGATGGTCAGCACGCCCTTCAGCCTTTCGCGCGCCGCCTCCACCACGTCGAGGGCGTGGAACACCTGCTCGCGCGTCGGCATCAGCGCGCCGCGATTGCGTAGCGCCCAGCCGTAATATTGCGCATGGGCTATCTCGATGCGCCGGGCGCCCAGCTTCAGCGCCAGCTCGATGAAATCGGGGATCTGGTGGATGTTGGCGCGGTGCACCACCGAATTGATGGTCAGCGGAATGCCCAGCCGGCGCACCTCGCCGGCCACGGCCAGCTTGCGCTCATGCGCGCCCCTGAAGTTGGACACGTGGTCGGTCACCTCCGCCGTCGCGCCCTGGAAGGACAGCTGCACGTGATCGATGCCGGCCTCCGAAATCGCCTGCAGACGCTCGGGCGTGACGCCGACGCCGGCGGTGATGAGGTTGGTGTACAGCCCCACCTTCACGCAGTGGCGGATCATCTGCTCGAGATCGCGGCGGGCGGTCGGCTCGCCGCCGGACAGGTGCACCTGCAACACGCCGAGCCGGGCGGCCTCCTCGAAGACGCGCAGCCAGGTCTCGGTGTCCAGTTCGGCATTGCGGCGGTCGAGCTCGACCGGATTGGAGCAATAGGGGCACATAAGCGGACAGCGATGCGTCAGCTCCGCCAGCATGCCATAGGGCACAGGCAGCGGCTGGGGGACCAGCGCCGCGGCTTCCGCCACCGTACGGGCCAGGACGTTCACCACCTCGTTCATGGCTCCACCTCCACCATTCCCTTTTCGGCGAGGTCGGCGAGGAAGGCGTCGACATCGGCCGCGACGCGCTCGCGCTCCACCGCAAAGGCGGCGATCAGGTCGTCGATGATGGCGTCGATGCTGCGCGCGCCGTCGACGCGCTTGAGGATCTCCACCGCCACCGGGTCGGGCTGCAGCACCCGCTCCGGCGCCAGCAGCACCCATTGCCCGCGCGCCTCGTCATGGCGCAGCCGCACGCCGCGGGCGAGCCGGGGCACGCCGGTGGCGGGAAGCCGGGTGCTGGCGGTCTCCGCGGTCATTCAGGCCTCCTGCCTGGCACGTGCCGCTTCCGGCATGAATGCGCCGGGATAGGGCATGGCCGGATCGACATAGGCGAAATAGAGCGCATCGAGCTGAACCCACAGCACGTCGCATTTGAATTCCAGCGCCCGGATCACCGCCTGCTGCTGCTCCGGCGTGCGGGCGTTGCGCTTGACGTAGTCGAGCGCGAAATCGGCATCGCGCGGCGCTTCGGTGAGGCGCTTGTCGAAATAGGCCAGCGTCTCCTTCGAGACGAAATCATAGTTCTTCAGCATGCCGGCGACACGCTCGCCGATGATGCCCGGCGAGAACATCTCCGTGAGCGACGAGGCGATGGCCTCCAGCAGCGACTTGTCGCGCACGAAATGCACATAGGCCTCGACGGCGAAGCGGGTGGCCGGCAGCAGCCCGCGAAGCGAGGTGACATAGTCGCGGTCGAGGCCGAGGCCGTCGGTCAGCTTCAGCCAGCGGGCGATGCCGCCCTCGCCTTCCCTGTCGCCGTCATGATCGATGATGCGCTGGCGCCAGGCCCGGCGCAGTTCCGGCTCCTCCATCCGCGCCAGGATCGAGGAATCCTTCACCGGGATCATCGCCTGATAGAAATAGCGGTTGAGCGCCCAGGCCTGCACCTGGCCGAAATTCAGTTCGCCGCCATGCAGCAGCTTATGGAACGGGTGCAGGCTGTGATAGCGGCGCCGGCCGACGTCGCGCAGCCGCGCCTCGAGTTCCTCCGGCGAGAGCAGCGTCGTCATGATGCGGTCTCCATCGTCGCGCCCGCCGGCACGACGTCCATGCCGTCCTCGGCGATCTCCCACCCGGCCGCCTCGGCGGCGCGGCGCTCGGCCGAGCCTTCGATCAGCGCCGGGTTGGTGTTGTTGATATGCACGTAGATCTTGCGGCCGACCTCCAGGCCGGCGAAGGCGGCGATCGAGCCCGCCTCGCCCGCCATCGCCATATGGCCCATGCGGGCGCCGGTCTTGCTGCCGACGCCGGCGCGGATCATCTCGTCGTCCTGCCACACCGTGCCGTCGAACAACACCGCGTCGGCACCGGCGATCCGCGCGGCGAGCGCCTCGGTCATACGCGCGCAGCCGGGAATGAACAGGACGCGGGCCTTGCCGTCGCTGAGCTCGACCCCCACGGTCTGCTCGCCCTCAAGCGCGGTGGCGACCTCGCCACGGGTGGCGATCTCGCCGGCCTCGAGATAGAGTGCGATCTTGCCGGGAACGGGAAACAGCGCCGCCGTCACCCCAGCGACCAGCTCGAACGGCGCGTCGAGCCCGATCTGGCGGCGCTCGACCAGCCCTGCGGCCAGCACGTCGAAAACCGGATTGGCGCGCAACACGTCATGGATGGCCGCTGTCGCGTTGAGGGTAAAGGCCTGCCCCTCGCGAAGACTGAGCAGGCCGGCGACATGGTCGATGTCGGCATTGGTGAGCAGCACGGACGCCACCGGCGTATGCCGTCGGCCATGCTGCGGCTGCAGGGCCGGCAAGGACTGGATCTGCGACAATATTTCGGGGGCGCAGTTGATCAGCGCCCACCGCTCGCCATCGGCGCTGACCGCTATGGAGGTCTGGGTCCGCCGCTTGACGCGCGGATCGCCCTCCCAGGCGAGAGCGCACACCGGGCATCTGCAGTTCCATTGCGGGAAGCCCCCGCCGGCCGCAGAGCCCAGAACCTTAAGCCGTAGGCGGGACGTGCCCTCTGGCATCTTGATGCCTTCCGATACGCGTCCCGCCTCCGGACGTCAGAAATCAGCCGGCATGTAGGCGTTGACTTCCAGGCCGACGCAGATTTCGACGATACGCGGGGTCGTCCAGGCCATTTTCACTTCCTCCATGTTATGGTCGCCTCTCTATACTTTCATAAGAAGTTTATAAGAGGCATTCGTCACATCCTACTGCGACGACGACAATATTACTCTGATCACTCCGACATTCAACGTCAAGAACAGGTCCGGAATTATTCTTGGGTCGACTGTATACCAGACGCATTGCAACGCAGCACATTCGACATCAAGGTGATGATCAGCCGGGCGTGAGCTCCGATCTGGGATCGAACATGAAGCCGCGTCCCCGCACCGTCACGATGAGTTGCTCGCCGCTGGCCATGACCTCGCCGAGCTTGTGCCGGAGATAGCCGACATAGACGTCGACGACGTTGAGCGACGCGCCGCCATGGCCGGCCCACAGCGCGGCGAAGATGTCGGCGCGGGCGAGCGGCTCGCCCTCATGGCGCATCAGCAGGGCGAGGAGCTCCACTTCGCGCTCGGTCAGCCGCACCCGCGCCTCCCCCGCCTGGACCTGCCGCACGTCGAGATCGAGCGTCAGCGGACCAGCGGTCAGCACCCGCACCTCCTCCTCGCCGGAGCTGCGTCGCAGCGCCTGCACCTTCACCCGCGCCAGCAGTTCCTCGAAGGCGAAGGGCTTGATGATGTAGTCGTCCGCCCCCGCGAGCAGTCCCTCGGTACGCTCGTTCACGCTGGAGCGGGCGGAAAGCATGATGATCGGCGCCGTCTGGCCGGCGGCCCGCAACGCCTTGCAGACCTCGATGCCGGAGCGGCCCGGCAGCATCACGTCGAGAATGATCGCCTCCGGCACCTTGCCATTGGCGGCGCGCAGCGCCAGGTCGCCATCGCCCACCAGTTCCACCTGGTAGCCCTCCGAGGCGAAGCCCCGCCGCAGCAGGGAGCCGATATCGGCATCGTCCTCGACGATCAGGATAGTCATTGGGCAGGCTCCAGCGTGACATGCGGCAGGACGGCGGGCAGGCGGATGGCGACGCAGGTACCCGGAAGATCGCCGCCGGCGCCAGCGCTCCCGGCCTCCGGCGACGACGGCGCCAGCGGTGACGCCTCGCCGTCGGCATGCGGATCGCCCTCCGGGGCGCCGCCGGCGCCCTCGATGGCGATGGTGCCGCCATGCCGCTCCACGACCCATTTCGCAAGTGCGAGACCGATGCCGAAGCCGCTGCCTTCGCCGCCGCCACGCGCGCCGCGCCAGAAGCGTTCGAAGACGTGCGGCAGCTCGTCGCGGGGGATCCCCTCGCCCTGGTCCCGCACCCGCAGAACAACCTCGCCGGCCCCCACGGCCGCGTCCAGCCGAATCGATCCGCCGGGAAACGAATGCCGTACCGCATTGGCCACCAGCCCCTCGATCACCTGCCGCAGCCATTCGCGGTCGGCTTGCACGGTCAATCCCGCCGCCGCCCCGCTCTCCAGCGTCAGCCGGCGGGCCGCCGCGACCGGCCGCATGCTCTCGGCCACCTCGGCAAACAGATCGGCCACCGAGACCGGCAGGCGCTCGAGCTCGATCTGCCCGGTCTCGGAACGGGCGATGCGCAACAGGTCCTCGACCCGCCGGTGCAGCCGGCGCGCCCGCGCCTGGATCACCAGCAGCGCCGTGCGCATGTCGTCGGGCCGGGGGGCCGCCGGGCGCAGCGTGACCTCGGCCTCGCCGAGAATGACGGTCAGCGGGGTACGCAATTCGTGACTCACATCGGTGAAGAAGCGCCGGCGCGCCTGGTCGACATTTTCCAGCCGTTGATTGGCGGCACGCAGTTCGGCGGTGCGCGCGTCGATGATCTCCTGCAGGCGCTGCTGGTCGGCGACGAGGCGGGCCTCGCGGCGGGCCAGTTGCGTCGCCATCCGGTTGAAGCGCGCCATGGCGAGGCTGAGCTCGTCATGGCCGGTTACCGTCAGGCGCGTATCGGTGCGCCCGCGCGCCACCGCGGCGGCGGCGGCGGAGACGTCGGCCACGCGGCGGATGAGCGAGCGTCCGAGCCGGTGATAGATCAATGCCGCCAGCGCGAGCGCGAACACGACACTGGCGATGCCCCAGCGCAGGGTCCGGGCGCGCAACGCGCGCACCGCCTCCTGCGCCGCCTGGGCGCTGGCGCGCTCTTCCTCGATCGCCTGGCCGAGCGGCGCGCCGAATCCGGCGGCGAACACGTCGAGGGCGAGGCGCACGCCGACGGCGCGCTGCGGCGTGATCATCGCCACCTTCACCCGCTGATCCAGCATCTCGAACTGTGCCCTGAGGCGCGCAATGGTGCGGCTGCGGGCGGCCATCAGGGTGCGCTGCTCCTCGTCGGTCAGCCGCGCCACCTCCTCGCCCAGCGCGGTCTCGAAGCGGCGGAAGGCTTCGCGCGCGCGGTCGCCCGCCGCCGGCAGGTTGCCGAGGCCGTCCGGCGCCTGCGCCGCCTGCAGGGCCACCAGCGCATAATCGCCGATGCGGCCGGAGAGGCCGGAGAGCAGCTCCAGCCGCTGCTGGGCGGAAACCAGCCGGTCGACCTCGGCATTGACGACGCCGAGCGCCGTCACCAGCGAGGCGGCGGAGACCGCCGTCACCAGCACCGCCACCGCGAGCAGCAGCGCCATCCGCGCGCGCAGCGAGGACATCCGTCCGCGCAGCGCGGCAAGACGTTTCCGCAGCGGAAAGAAAGACAGGCGCAGCATTCAGGCGGCTTCCCGGATCGACGCTCCTCTTGCGAAGAGTCCCGATGATTTCATGTCCGGCGAGGCAACGCACGCTGCGACGCAGCACGTGCGCCTTCGCCTCATCCGGGCTGGCCGCCTCAGCTCTTCACGGCCTTCTTGCCGTCGTTCACGAAGTCGAGGCACTCGTCATATTCCTTTTCGCCGAGCTCGCGCTCGGCGCCCTTGAGCGCCTTGTTGATCTTGTCGAGCGTGGCCTTGGGCGGGTTCTTGGCCGCCTCGGCCTTGAGCAGCGCGATGCCGGCGGTGCAATCCTTGGCCTCGTCGGCCGAAGCCGGCAGCGTCAGCCCGAGGCCGAACGCCGCCGCCAATAGGGCTCCGGCGGCGCTGCGCGTGAATCTCTGCATGGTATCCTCCCCGATCGCCGGTCTGTGCCGGCGCTTTCATTGCTCAAGCGGAAGTGGCGGCAAGCGGAAGTGATGGAACGTGTCGGCGCGGTCACCGCACCCGCGGCTACTTCACCGTCAGCGTGCCGTGCATGCCCTTGTCCTTCAGTCCCTCGATCCACCATTCGAAGGTGCCGGTGCGGATCGGCACGAATTCCAGGGCGATGGTGCCCGCATCGTCGAACTCGATGTGGTGCGGCGCGCCATAGGGATGGATTTCGAGATGGTTGATGACGATCTGGTTCATCCAGACGTTCCGGAAGAATTCCGGCGCCATGAATTTGTATTCCTTGCCGCCATTCGACGTCACGTTGAGGCGGTAGGATTTGCCGCCTTCCATGGTGATGTCCTTCACCGGCACGGCGAAGTCGTTGCCGTTGGTATCGCCCAGCACGATCTCCGGCAGTTCCTGCCGGCCCTTGGCGAGATCCCCCGCCTGCACGCCGGTGCCGGCTGGCAACAGGGCGGCGGCGGCGCCCAGCAAG
This sequence comes from Ancylobacter sp. 3268, assembly GCF_031456575.1. NCBI lineage: Bacteria > Pseudomonadati > Pseudomonadota > Alphaproteobacteria > Hyphomicrobiales > Xanthobacteraceae > Ancylobacter > Ancylobacter sp. 3268. Next base: position 171,309 of record NZ_JAVDUX010000001.1, on the reverse strand, counting down.
GTGGCGAGAATCAAGCCCGTACCGACGCGGCGGCGATGCCCGTCCCTCATAGGTTTCCTCCTGACATTATCTTTGGCTTTGACGCCATCGCCAGGCGGCAACGGCAATCCGAGCCGGGATTTCTTCCCGTCAGGAAACCTATGTGCGGCAGCTCTTCCTGTCTAGGACATTGATTCTTATGAATATTTTATGATTTTGACGGGCCGCCGGAAACAGGCCCGAGGGAAGGCGCGCCACTCCTCCCGGCGCCGGGGCACCGGGTGGAGTGAAGTCTTCGCGTCAGATGTCCTTGCCGGCCGCGCCCGGACGACCGCAGCGCCATTTGGTCACCCGCCATTTGGGGTGGGTTTCCGACCATTCGGCGATTACGGGCTGGGCGCCCATCATGCACTGGGTGGGGAGCGACACTTGCTCGACGTTCAAGGACACGGCTTCTTCCTTGCACACGCCGGGCGAGGCGATCAGGCAGATAGATAAAATGAGCTCCATAGCGGGACCCTTTGAGTGTGGACCTGAGCTACCCGAGCGTTTCCCCTTAGACGTCCCTCTGCCAGCAAGCGGCATGCCAGATGAACGCCTCCTTCGGCGACCTGCGCCATATTGTCCACGCCCGGCGTCCCGGTCCGCTCATGCGTGCCGCCGATGCGGCCCCGGCCATGCCGCCCCGTCCGGGCCCGATCCCGTCCGGTCGGGGACCGGTCAAGGATTGGGCGCGGCCGATCCGCTCATGACTAAAGGCTGATCACGGCCGAAATGCGCGGCCGATGGTCGCGAGTGAGCCGCTCTCTTCGCCCGGCCGCGGCGAAACCTCGTCGGGAGCGGCGCGAAACCGTCGCAAAAGCAGCGATTGCAACGTCGTCCCCCTTGCGGGGAGTCGCGAAGCGGAACTAGTCTCATACCTGTGTGGTCGTGCTATCGGGCCAACCGGTTTGGTGTTTCAAACGCTGCAACAAAGATAGCCGGGACATCGGAGAGGGGCACCCCGCCCTTTTGATGAGCAACCCCGTTTGGGAGGATTAAGATGGCCAAGATCAACAAGGTTCTGATCGGTGAATCGCTTGTCGGCGACGGCAATGAAGTGGCCCACATCGACCTGATCATCGGCCCGCGCGGCAGCGCGGCGGAAAGTGCCTTCGTCAACGCACTCACCAACAACAAGGATGGCTTCACCTCGCTGCTCGCGGTGGTGACCCCCAACCTGCTGGCCAAGCCGAACACCATCCTGTTCAACAAGGTCACCATCAAGGACGCCCGCCAGGCCGTCCAGATGTTCGGCCCCGCCCAGTACGCCGTCGCCAAGGCGGTGGTGGACAGCGTCGCCGAGGGTGTCATCCCCGAGGAAGAAGCCGACGACCTGTTCATCTCGGTCGGCGTGTTCATCCACTGGGAAGCCGCTGACGACGCCAAGATCCAGCAGTACAACTACCAGGCCACCAAGGAGGCGCTCGCCCGCGCCATCAACGGCCAGCCCACGGTGAAAGAGGTCGTCGCCGGCGCTGCCAGCGCCAAGCACCCCTTCGCGGCTTAGATCGGAAGCAACCCGGAGCAGAAAATACCACCGCCCGCGGCACCTTTGCCGAAGGGCCTGCTTCAGCGGTTGGCGGCAATCTTCCTCGACAAGTGAGATCGGCGCGTCCGTTCTCGTGCTCGTGCAGACCGAAGCGGCGATGCCGCTTCGGCGACCGCCAACTCCCGAGACCCGAGGTCACCGCCTCGGGTCTTTTTCATTTATGGATCAATGAATAAACTTCCATATTTCACCTGAAATGTCAGGAGAAACTCTCCACAGTCCGGCACCCGCTGCGGTCTTCTCAGCCCACCACCTGCCGGCGCAGGGCCTCGACGGCGTCGGGCGAGCGGCGCTCCTGCGGGCTCAGTTCCACCGCGACATCGGCGACGATTTGCGCCGGCACTCCGTCGAGCCGCACGATCCGCGAGCCGAGTTCCACCGCCTCCCGGCTGTCATGGGTGACGAACATCACCGTCGCCGGACGCTGCGCCAGCAGCCGGCGCAGCAGGTCGCGCAGCCGCGCCGCGCCGGCCTCGTCGAGCGAGACGAAGGGCTCGTCCATCAGCAGCACGTCGGGATCGATGACGAAGGCCCGCGCCAACGCCGCCCGCCGCTGCTGGCCGAGCGACAACCGCTCGGGAAAGGCGTGCGCCTGCTCCTCGAGCCCGACCTGCCGCAACATCGCCAGCGCCTTCTCCATGGCCGCCGGGTCACGCCCGAGCGGCAGCGCGACATTGTCCACGACGCTGCGCCACGGCAGCAGCCGCGGGCTCTGGAAGGCATAGGCGAGGCGTGGTCCCTCGGGACGGGTGGCCGTGCCGGCCGCCGGCCGGAATCGGATGGTGCCGGAAAAATCCCGGTCGAGGCCGGCGACCATGTTGAGCAGCGTCGTCTTGCCGAGGCCGGAGGGCGCCAGCAGCACCACGAAGGCGAACGGCGCCACCTCCAGCCGGAAATCCCGGTAGATCAGCCGCGAGGGCGCGCCGGCCGCCGCCGGGAAACGCTTCTCGCCGATGTCGATGGCGATGCCGGTCACCGGCGCCACCGGCCGGCGCGGCGTTCCAGCGGCTGGAGCAGCAGCAGTTCGATGATCTGCACCACCAGGGTGAAGGCCAGCGCATAGGCGAGCACGGTGGCGACGTCGAACAGTTGGAACGCCGTCTGCAACTCGAAGCCGACGCCGTTGGAGCGGCCGAGCAGTTCCACCACCAGCACGATCTTCCAGGTGAGCGCGAGGCCGGAGCGGGCGGCGGCGGCGAAGAACGGCGCCAGTTGCGGCAGCACCACATGGCGCAGCGTGCGCAGCGGCCCGAAGCGATACACCAGCGCCATCTCGTCGAGCTCGCGCGACAACGCCGCCGCGCCCTCGCGCAGCGTCACCGCGACATTGGGGATCTTGTTCACCGCCACCGCGGTGATCGCCGCCGCCTCGGTGAGGCCGAACCAGACATAGCAGAGGATGATCACCACCAGCGCCGGCAGGTTCAACAGCACGATCAGCCACGGCCCGAACACCCGGTCGAGCGCCTTGGAACGGCCGAGCACGATGCCGATCGCCGCGCCCACCACCATGGCGATGAGGAAGCTCGCCGCCACCCGTCCCAGCGTGATCAGGATGTTGCGCGGCAGGGCGAAGTCGGCGCTGGCGCGCACCAGCGCCGCGGCGACCTCGGGCGGGCCCGGCAGCAGCGGCGAGGCGACCAGCCACGCCGCCGCCTGCCAGGCGAGCGCCAGCAGCGCCAGCGAGATCAGCGTCATCGTCAAGCCGGCGAGGCCGGAACGGGTGGCCTCGCCGCCGGAGCCACCGGCGGTCGCGGTGCCGCTGCGCAGGAAGGCCACGGCCTCAGCCCTTCGACAACGCGAACAGGCGGGGATCGAAACCGGGCTTCGGCCCCACCAACTCGGCCCCTCCGACCCGCGCCAGCACGTCATAGAGCTTGGCGCAGGCAGCCACGTCCGCCGTGTCGAAGGCTCCGGGAATGCCGGCGCGGTAATAGTCCCGCAGCTTGTCGAACTCTGCCGTGTCCGCCGCCTGCATCAGCGGGCGCAGCCGCTCCCACGCATGGGTCGCCGCGGCATCGGAGCCGGCGAGCAGGCGGTTCGCCGCCGCCGCGGCACGAAAGAAGGCGGCGATCTGCGCGCCCTTGGTCGCGGCGATACGCTCGCGCCAGACGAAGCCGACCAGCGGCGGCGGCGGTGCGATGCCGAGCCCGGCCACCACCTCCTTCATGTCGAGCAGCCGAGCGAAGCCCTGTGCGTCCAGCCGGGCGGCAAACGGCCAGAAGGTGAGCGCCGCATCGATCCGCCCCAGCGACAATTGCTGGTTGATCAGCGGCGGCGCGCCGTAGACCGACTCGGCGTCCTTGGCGAGGTCGATTCCCGCGGTCTGCTGGGCATAGGCGCGCAAAAGCAGCCAGCTCTTGTCCAGCGCTCCGCCGGCGACGCCGAGCCTGCGGCCCTTCAGGTCGGCGACGGTGCGCACCGGGCCGCCCGATGCCACCATCAGCGCGCCGAGCGCGGTGGAGAACGGCGCGAAGCGGAAATCCTCGCCCTCCTGGCGGCGGCGCATCGCCCACAGCCAGTCGCTGACGATCAGGTCGATATCGCCGGCCTGCAAGGCGACCGTGGTCGCCTGCCCGCCGGCGAAGTCGATGGATTCGAAGCTCAGTCCTTCGCGCGTGGCCAGTCCTTCGGCGCGGATGGTCTCGGTGAGCCAGTTGAGGGTGCCGAACTTCAGCGAGCCGATCCGCAGCGGCGCCTCGGCGGCGTGGCTCTCCCGCGGCGCCAGCGCCAGCGCCAGCAGCAGCGGAGCCGCCAGCACGGCGCGACGGTTCGGTCGCAGGCCTTCCCTGTGGCTGCCTTCGCCCGTCATGCCTGCACTCCTCACGGCGCCGCCTTTCCGGTCAGCGGCGGATCCAGCAGCCGGTTGCGTACCAGATAGGAGATGCCCCGCAGCCAGGATTCATCGGTGTTGTTGCGGATATCGGCGCTGCCGGCGCGCAGCACCTTGCCGGTCTCGACGTCGCGCAGCTGGAAATTGATGTTCAGGATGAGGTTCGACACCTTCTGCACCAGCCCGATCACTTCGATCTGCGCCCCGAGCGCGCGGGCGATCGGCAGCTCGCAGCTGTTGCAGTTGCGGAACGGCGTCGCCTCCTCGATACGCGCCGCCTGGGGGGCCAGGTCGATCACCTCGTAGCCGGCGGCGGCGAGGCGCTGGCGCACCTCCCCGGTGATGAGGTCGAGCCGGTGCTGCTCCGCCGGCTTCGGCCCGCCCGGGCCGGCCTCGCCGCTGGTGTCGAGCAGTTCGAAGCCGAACACCGCCACGCGGGTTGCCGCGGCGGCTGGTCCGGCGGCGAACAGGAAGGGCAGGAGAGCGACGGCCGCCGCTGCCGGTGTGACGAGGTGCCATCCGCGGCGACGGCCGGATGGTCGTTGACGGGTCATCGGGCGACCTCCCGTTCTGCTGCGCCTGTTGTCGCGGCGATCATATCCCGGCGCCGACCGGCGGCAAGACATCCGCTTCACTTTTCCGTCAGGCCGTCGTTAAACTTCCTAGTAGAGAACGGAAAAACTTCCCGCTTATTAATTTCTTATGGAACTTAAACTGTTGAAGACTGCGATGTGTTTGGTAGTCTTCTTTCAAACATAACCAAAGGTCAGGCGCTCGAACGCCCGGCCAGCATAATACGGGACGGACGCTCATGAGACGGATGGTCCACGCCGCGACGGCCGTCGCCGTGCTGGCGATGGCGGGCCTGCCCCTGCCCGCCGCGGCACAGCAGGAGGCGCCCGTGCCCGCCGCGCCGAAGCCGGCGGCCGCCATTCCCGCCTCCCAGACCTTCCGCATCGGTCTCGTCCGGCAGATCCCGCCGCAGCCGCCGTGGATCGCCCCGCTCACCGCCCCGCCGGAAAATCTCGGCGTCGCCGGCGCCGAGCTTGGCATTCGCGACGCCCTCACCTCCGGGCGCTTCCTCAAGCTCGATTATACGCTCGCCACCGAGGTGGTACCGACCGAAGGCGATCCCCTCCCGGCGGCGCAGAAGCTGGTCGACGCCGGCAACAACTACATCCTGCTCGACGTCCCGGCCGATCAGTTGCTGCGCATCGCCGACGCGCTGAAGGCCAAGGACGTGCTGCTGGTCAATGTCGGCGCGCCGGACGACAGCCTGCGCCAGGCCGATTGCCGCGCCAATGTGTTCCACGTCGCCCCCAACCGCGGCATGCTCACCGATGCGCTGGCGCAGTTCCTGATGACCAAGCGCTGGCGCAACTGGTTCCTGTTCGTCGGCCGCACCGACGGCGACAAGCTTTATGCCGAGGCGGTGCGCAATTCGGCGCGGAAGTTCGGCGCCAAGATCGTCGCCGAGAAGGTGTGGGACTACGGGCCGGATGCCCGCGCCACCGCGCAGTCGGAAGTGCCGCGCGCCACCCAGGTCGGCGAGTACGACATCCTCATCATCGCCGACGAACAGGGCGAGTTCGGCGACATCCTGCCCTATAACACCTGGCTCGCCCGCCCGACCGCCGGCACCCAGGGGCTGATGTCGCTTTCCTGGCACCCGACCATGGAGAACTGGGGCGCCTCGCAGCTGCAGAGCCGCTTCTTCAAGCAGCACCAGCGGATGATGCTGCCGCTGGATTTCCAGATGTGGGAGGGGGTGTTCTCCATCGCCTCGGCCGGCATGAAGACCCGCTCCAGCGAGGTGGAGAAGATCCGCGCGCAGATCCTGTCGCCGGAATACGACCTGCCGGTGTTCAAGGGCGTGGCGGCGAGCTTCCGCCCCTGGGACCACCAGCTTCGCCAGCCGATCCTGCTCACCCACGCCACCAACACCGTCACCCTGTCGCCGCAGCAGGCCTATCTGCACCAGCGCACGCCGCTGGATACGCTCGGCTTCGACCAGCCCGAGAGCAAGTGCACGTTCAACTGAGACCGCGGCTCGGCCGGTCTTCGCCTTCAACTGAAGAACCGCAGGACGAGGCGCCGTCGAGAGCGCCCGCCGCCCAAAGGAGGAAACGATGACACGCCGTAACTTGCTGAGCGCCGGCCTCGCCACGATGGCGGGACTGATGGTGCTGGGGGAGACCCTGCCGGCGCAGGCGCAATCGGCGCAAACCTCTCCGCGCGCCTTCATCTCGAACGAACGCGACCACACGGTCAGCGTCGTCGACATGGGCAGCCTGAAGGTCATCGAGACCATCAAGACCGGCCGCCGGCCGCGCGGCATCACCGCCAGCCCGGACGGCAAGCTGATCTATGTCGCCGCCTCCGACGACAACCGCGTCGAGGTCTATGATTCCAACACGTTCAAGCTGGTGAAGACGCTGCGCTCGGGCCCGGATCCGGAGCTGTTCGTGCTGGCCCCCTCCGGCAACCCGCTCTACATCGCCAATGAAGACGACAACATGGTCACCGTCGTCAATGTGGAGAACAACGAGCTGATCGCCGAGATCCCGGTCGGCGTCGAGCCGGAGGGCATGGGCGTCAGCCCGGACGGGCGCTACATGGTCAACACGTCCGAGACCACCAACATGGCGCATGTGGTCGATACCAAGACCAATGAGGTGATCGAGAACATCCTGGTCGATTCCCGCCCGCGCATCGCCGAGTTCCGCAAGGACGGCAAGCAGCTCTGGGTCTCGGCCGAGGTGGGCGGCACCGTGGCAGTGATCGATCCGGCGACCTGGAAGATCGTCAAGAAGATCTCCTTCGACATTCCCGGCGTGAACAAGGATGCCATCCAGCCGGTCGGGGTGCGAATCACCAAGGATGGCAAGAAGGCCTTCGTCGCTCTCGGCCCGGCCAACCGCGTCGCGGTGGTGGACACCGGCACGCTGGAGGTGGAGAAATACATGCTGGTCGGCCAGCGCGTCTGGCAGCTCGCCTTCACACCGGACGAAAAGCTGCTGATCTCCACCAACGGCAATTCCAACGACATCTCGATCATCGATGTCGCCAGCGAGAAGGTGACGAAGTCGGTCGCGGTCGGGCGCTCGCCCTGGGGGGCCGTGGTGGTGCCGTAGCGCCGCCGGACCGGCCCGGCAAAGCGGGCCTTTCGCCTCCCGCCCACGCAGGAATCGGCGAGACCACGGCACGAGCCGCAGGACGAAGCCCGGGCGGGCCGCCGCCCCTTCTCATCCCCGGCATGCGCCGGGGATGATCGTTTGGAACCTGCCCCCTTCCGCAGCGGAACATGCCGGAATGATCGACCTCGCCATCCCCGCCCCGCGCGATCCGCCCTCTCCCGCCGGGGCGCCGCCGGCGTTGGCGGTAGAAGGCGTGACCCACGCCTTCGGCACGCGCAAGGCGCTGGACGATGTCAGCCTGACGGTGCCGCGCGGCAGCTTCACCGCTCTGCTGGGGCCCAACGGCGCCGGCAAGACCACGCTGTTCTCGCTGATCACCCGGCTCTACGACAACCGCAGCGGGTCGATCCGGGTGCTGGGGCACGATGTGCGCCGCGAGCCGGCGGCCGCCTTGTCGCGCCTCGGCGTGGTGTTCCAGGCCCGCACCCTCGATCTCGACCTCACCGTGACGCAGAACCTCGTCTATCACGCGACGCTGCACGGCATCGGCTTCGGCCGGGCCAGGCGGCAGGTGCTGGACGTGCTGGAGAGCGTCGGCCTTGCCGACCGTGCCCGCGACAAGGTGCGCCAGCTTTCCGGCGGCCAGATGCGCCGGGTCGAGATCGCCCGCGCGCTGATGCACCGGCCGGAACTGCTGCTGCTCGACGAGCCGACGGTGGGGCTCGATATCGGCTCGCGCGCGGCGCTGGTCGCCGAGGTGAGACGCCTCATCGCCCGCGAGGGCATCGGCGTGCTGTGGGCCACCCACATCATCGAGGAGATCGAGGCCGGCGACCGGATCGTGGTCCTGCACCAGGGCCGCGTGCGGGCGCAGGGCGCGCATGCGGAGGTGCTGGCGGCCGGGCGGGCGCCGGATATTCCCGCCGCCTTCCTCGCGCTCACCAGCGCGAGCGAAGAGGCCGAGCGGCGCGAGGGACAAGCATGAATTCCACGCCCGGCTCCCCCTCCGAAACGCCTGCGCGCCTGCCCTCCTCCGCGGCGCCGGCACGCATCGCCACCCGCGCCCGCCTGCCGCTTTCCGGCTATGCGATCTGCATGGCCGGCATCTGCTGGCGCGAGGCGCTGCGCTTCCTCAACCAGCGCGGCCGCTTCCTCTCCGCTCTGGTGCGCCCGCTGGTGTGGCTGTTCATCTTCGCCGCCGGCTTCCGCTCGGTGCTCGGCGTGTCGATCATCCCGCCCTACGAGACCTATATCCTCTACGAGGTCTATGTGGCGCCGGGGCTGGTGGCGATGATCCAGCTGTTCAACGGGCTGCAATCCTCGCTGTCCATGGTCTATGACCGCGAGGTCGGGGCGATGCGCATCCTCTTGGTCAGCCCCTATCCGCGCTGGTTCCTGCTGTTGTCGAAACTGGTCGCCGGCATCGGCGTGTCGCTGCTGCAGGCCTATGCCTTCCTCGCCATTGCCTGGTTCTGGGAGGTCGAGGCACCGCCCATCGGCTATCTCACCGTGCTGCCCGCGCTGCTGCTCTCCGGGCTGATGCTCGGGGCGATGGGGCTTTTGATGTCGTCGCTGTTCCGGCAGCTGGAGAACTTCGCCAGCGTGATGAACTTCGTCATCTTCCCGATGTTCTTCACCTCCTCGGCGCTCTACCCGCTGTGGAAGGTGCAGGAGAGCAGCCTGCCGCTGTACTATGTCTGTCTGTTCAATCCGTTCACCTACGCGGTGGAACTGATCCGCTTCGCGCTTTACGGCCAGTTCGAGCCGTTCTCGGCACTCGTCGTGGCGGGCTGCGCGGTCGCATTCCTTCTCGCCGCCATTGTCGCCTATGATCCTTCTGCCGGACTGATGGCCCGCCGCGGCGGACCGGAAGCCGCCAAATGACAAGAATGAATGTCCGGGAGACGCCCATGAATTCGACGCGGATGCCCCTGAAGGGAATGCCTTCCCCGTCCCTGCGCGCCGGCCTCGCCGCCGCCGCCTTCCTCCTCGCCGCCATCCCGGCGGCCCAGGCTGCCAGCCCCGCCGGCTTGTGGCCGTGCATCCAGCCGCGCGTCGCCAGCCTCGCCGCGGCGCAGATGTGGGACGGCCCGGCGATAGACGGGCTCGACTGGCGCGCCGATGCGGGCGTGGCCGAGCTGGTGCCGGTGCTCGCCGCCCGCCGCACCCCGATCGAGGAGGCCGACGCCAAGGTCGAGGCCTTCGCCAAGCAGGCCGGCGCCGACAAGGACGCCCGGCTGACGCTGCTCTTCGCCGGCGTGTTCGACCAGATCAACAGCCTGCGCTCGCGCATCCTCACCGGCATCGAGCGCTATTCGAAGCATCAGATCGACCTTTCCGACCGTATCCGGCAGGAAAGCCTCGAGCTCGCCCGGCTGAAGAAGGCGGCCACCAGCGAGGCGGACAAGGCCAAGGCGGCCGATGCCGAGAAGCAGCTGCTGTGGGATACCCGCATCTACGACACCCGCACCCAGGCGGTGACGGCGGTGTGCGAGAGCCCGGTCATCCTCGAGCAGCGCGCCTTCGCCCTCGCCCGGGCGATACGCGCGCAGATGGATTGAGGCGGCACGCCCGCCGGTCAGCCGGAGACGATCCGGCCCCGGCGGGAGGCAAGGCGCCAGCCGATATACAGGACGATGAGCGCGTGCAGCAGCACCGCCAAGCCCAGCCCGAACAGATGCGCCCCCGCCGGCGCCTCGACCGCCGCCAGCGTCGCGAGGCCCAGCGGCAGGAACAGCAGGACGGCGGTGGCGAGACCGGGATTGTAGGCGCGCAGCCGCAGGGCGGCCCCCAGGTGGATGACGCCGTTGACCAGCACCGCATAGGGCGCCACCAGCCCGGCCGCCGGACCGCACAGGACGGCCGCGTAGAAGGCGGCGAGGTTCACCCCCCACACCAGCGGCAGATTGACGACCAGCACCGCCGCGACGCTCAGCCCATCCCGCCCGTGCAGCAGCCGGTCGTTGACGAAGCGGCGGAAGCGGTCGCCGGCATGCTCCTCCACCTGATGCACCATGTAGACCGGGCTGTGCAGCAGGATCAGCAGCACCGGCAGATCGAGCCCGTGCGCCAGCGCCGGTGCCAGCGCCAGCAGCGCGGCGGCCATGAAGCCGGCCCCGGCCACCCAGTGGCGCGCCAGCCAGGCGATGACGACAAAGCCGCCGAGTTGCCGATTCATGCGCAGCCCCACACCTTGCCCGCCCGGCGATATCCCGCCCGCGGCCCCGCCCGCCGGCCGGGCGCCTCAAGCCGCGCTTCATAGTCGCGCCGTCGATCCGTTCCACGGACGGCCCAGTCTAGCGCGGTGGAGGGAGATGAAAAGCACCGGCTCGCGGGGCAAAGCCAGCGGCTCCGGCCCGGCCGGGCCCGCTCATTCGAGCGGCGTGGCCTTTTCCAGCGGCAGGCCGGCCTTGGCCCAGCCATCGCTGCCCTGCGGATACCAGGCGACGTCGGAATAGCCATAGGCCATCGCCCGCTTGGCGGCGTTCCACGACATCCAGCAATCGGTGAGGCAGTAGAACACCAGCGGCGCGGCGCGACGACCGGCCGTCAGCGCCTCCAGGTTGCGGCGGAAATAGCTATCCGCCGGTTCGCTCAGCGCGCCATAGCCGACATTGGGCAGCCAGGCGCTGCCGGGCAGATGGTTGCGCGGCTTGTCGCGCCAGACGGTGCCGGGGGCGAGATTGGCCGGCTTGATGTCGCGCGGCAGCACGTCGACGAACAGCGCCGCCTTCGCCCGCCACAGTCGCTCCGCCTCGCTGGTGTCGATCACCCGGGCGCCCTTCAGCGTCGCCGGGGTCGGCGCCCGGTAGGCATCCATGCGATAGCCTTCCGGCTCGGCAACCTCTGCCGATCCGCTCTTCTGCCCGTCTGCCGGCACGACCGGCGCCGGGCCGGCCGGATTCTGCGCCTTGGCAGGGGTGAAGGCGATAAGCGCCACCGCCAGCCCAGCCATGCCCAGCCAGGCGATCCGCACCATCGGCGAGCGGGGAAACAGGCAGCCGGGAAGCGATGCCGGCGCGCGGGCCGGCTCCTCTTCCCGGGCCGCACGCACGGTCATTTGCCGGCCTCGATCGGCTGGTTGCGCTCATCCAGCAGCGGCACGCCGAAATCCAGCAGGATGCGGTTGATCTCCGGCTGCTCGGCCGTGATGAACTCGTTGAGCTGGTGCTTCCAGTTCAGCTCGCCGGGGCGGATGCCGAAGGTGATACGGTAGACCATCTGCGGGTCGCCGCGCTCCTTGGTGAGCGGCACCACGGTCAGCGGACTCTCGGACCTTCGGGCGTAATAGCCGCCGATCGGCCCCCACAATATGCCGGCATCGATGGTGCCGGCATTGACGTCGGCGATCATCTGCTCGGCCGGATTTTCGTAGCGGCGGTCGACCATCAGCGCATAGGGCCGGGCAAAGCCCATCAGCCCGTTCCGCTGCAGATGGTCGCCGGGCGGCGAGCCGGCGATGACGCCGATATGCAGCCCCTTGAGGCGCGGGTCGGCCAGCGTGTCCACCCCGTCGAGCGGCCCGCCCTTGCGGGTGATCAGCACCCAGGCGGAGCGGTAATAGGGATTGGTGTTGAGCACCGGGTCGCCGCCGGCGACATAGCCCATGACGATGTCGCAGCGCTTCATGCCGAGCGTCATGCGGTAGAAGCCGGTGGCCTGCGGGAACCAGGTGTAGTCGAGCGGAACGTTGAGCTTCTTGGCGAGAAGCTCGGCGATCCGGTTTTCAAAGCCCTCGCCCTTCTCGTCGGTGAAGGGCATGTTGGCCGGATCGGCGCACACCCTCAGCGTCGAGCGGTCGACGAGGTCGGAGACCTGCGCCAGCGCCGGCCGCGTCGCGCCCGGCAGCAGCATGGCGAGGACGAGGCCCGCAAGTGCTGCCGCCCTGGCGCCGCTGGCGCGGTATATCCGGCCGCTGGCGCGGTACGTCCGGCCACCGGCGCGGTATGCCCGGCCGGTGGCGCGCATCGCCGGGCTATTTCCGGCCAAAGCACTGGTTCTCATTGTCGCCATAGGCCTTCGTCTTGTCCTCGCGCTTGCTGGGGCGCGTGCGATCGAGCGCCCCGTCGGCGCGGGCCTTGAGATAGATGTAGAGGTCGTCGAGGTAGCACATGACGTTGAGGTTCTCGCCGAAGGCCGGCATCACCTGGTCCGCCGTGCCGACGCCGACCGTCTTCTTGCCGTTCACTACGATCTCGGTGAACTGCTCGTAGCTCAGCGTCTTCAGCGAGTTGGCCAGTGCCGGCGCGTAGGTCGAGCCCATGCCGTCGGGGCCGTGGCAGACATGGCATTCGGCGTGATAGCGGCGATAGCCGGAATAGGTGTACCAGTCCATCGTGCCGTCGGGAGCGATGCGGTAGGTCGGCGTGCCGTCGGGCAAGGTGTATTTGCCCATGTCGTCCTTGGTCGCCTCCTGGCCGCCATGGGTCTTGGAGCCATCGGGCGCGGTGCCGACGGTGTTGGCCGCGGCGGGCTGTTCCTGCGCCACGGCGCCGGCGGGCGGCAGCACGAGGCAGGTGAGCGCAAGGCTCGTGACCAGCAGGCCGTTGGCCAGCAGCGCGGACGGCTTGAACCCGACAGGGCGCGCCTGCGCCGGGCTGGGGTTCGACCGTCCGAAAGCGTAATTCGTCATGGAGTCACTCCCGAAGGCACCAGGCCAGAATGGAGGGGCGGAATGTGCCGTGATGCGGACGGCGGCCGGCACACGACCTGGGATGATTCTAAATATCTAATAAGATTCGAGCACCCGAGACGCCGGGGCCCGGCACATCGCTTCGACGATGGCCAGGCCCCGTTGCCGTCAGTCGGGTCAGAGGCGCCGCCCCGCGAAGGGACGGCGCACTCCATCAGTTGGGAAGGGCGAACACGGTGAGCTGGCCACCCAGATTGGTGTAGCTGCTCAGCGCGGCATAGCCGCCCACGGCGCCGAGGCCGGCATTCGGATCGGTCAGGCCGGCCGCAAGGCCGATGCCCGCCCAGCCGCCGACACCGGAGAGCACGGCGATGTACTGCTTGCCCTTGTGCTCATAGGTGGTGACGTTGCCGATGATGCCCGACGGGGTCTTGAACTTGTACAGTTCCTTGCCCGTCTTGGAATCGACCGCCTTCAGGTAGCCTTCCAGCGTGCCGTAGAAGACCACGTCGCCGGCAGTGGCGAGCGCACCCGACCACACCGAGAACGGTTCCTTCAGCGACCAGACGATCTTGCCCTTGGTGTTGTCCCAGGCGATGAAGTTGCCCATGCCGCCATGGCTGTTGGGAGCCGGGAACATCGACAGGGTCGCACCGACATAGGGCTGGCCCGCAGTATAGCTGACGCGGAACGGCTCGTAGTCCATGCAGACATGGTTGGTCGGCACGTAGAAGAGGTTGGTCTTGGGCGAGAACGCCGCCGGCTGCTGGTCCTTGGTGCCGAGCGCCGCCGGGCAGATGCCCTTCGAGTTCACGTCTTCGCCATTCTGCTCGGTCGAATACTGGGCAACGACCAGCGGGCGACCATAGGTCGGGCTGTTCTTGTCCATGTCGACCTTGGTGGCCCAGTTGACCGCCGGGTCATACTTCTCGGCAACCAGGAGCTCGCCGGTCACGCGGTCCAGCGTGTAGCCGAAGCCGTTGCGGTCGAAGTGGGTGAGCAGCTTGCGCGGCGCGCCGTTGAACTGCTGATCCGTGAGGATCATCTCGTTCACGCCGTCATAGTCCCACTCGTCGTGGGGGGTCATCTGGTAGACCCACTTGGCCATGCCGGTGTCGGCGTCACGCGCCCAGATGGTCATCGACCACTTGTTGTCGCCGGGGCGCTGCTTCGGGTTCCAGGTGGAGGGGTTGCCCGAGCCGTAATAGACGAGGTTGGTCTCGGGATCGTAGGAATACCAGCCCCAGGTGCAGCCGCCGCCGATCTTCCACTGGTCGCCTTCCCAGCTCTTCAGCGACGAGTCGGGGCCAACAGGCTTGCCGAGCGCCGTGGTCTTCTGGGGGTCCACCAGCATCTCGTTGTCGGGGCCCATGGAATAGCCGCGCCACACCTGCTTGCCGGTCTTGCTGTCATAGGCGGTCACGTGGCAGCGCACGCCGAATTCACCACCGGAAATACCGACGATGACCTTGTCCTTCACCGGCATGACGGTGGCGGTGTTGGTCTCGCCCTTCTTGGGATCGCCATTCACCACCGACCACTTCTTCTCGCCGGTCTTGGCATCGAGCGCCACCAGCGTGGTGTCCGCCTGGTGCAGGTAGATCATGCCGTCGGAGAAGGCCAGACCACGGTTGACCGTGTCGCAGCACATCACCGGGATGACGTTGGGATCCTGCTTGGGCTCGTATTTCCAGAGGATCTTGCCGTCATCATTGAGATCGAGCGCATAGACGATGTTCGGAAACGGCGTGTGGACGTACATCACGTCGCCGATCACCAGCGGGCCACCTTCGTGACCGCGCAGCACGCCGGTGGAGAAGCTCCACGCCACCTGCATCTTGCCGACATTGCCGGCATTGATCTGATCGAGCTTGGAATACCGGGTGTTGGCGTAATCACCGGTCTGAATACCCCACTGCTTGGGGTCCTTAATGATCTTCGTCAGTCCGTCATTGGCCGCGGCAGGCCAAGCATAGACGGCAACACCCAACAGCAGCGCCGCACAGGCGAGCTTGCGCATGCGTAAATCTCCTCCTCAACGCGTTCCTCCGGCCACAGGGGCTTGTCTTCAGCCGAGCTGCGATCGGTTTATTATTCTCGTTTTACGTTCGTCTCCGACAGCGTGTCACGACCGACTGGGAGGAGAACAGCCGGAAATCACGGGGGCCCTCGCCCCAAGCTGGCCTACGAAGTGAATTTCGAGGTTTTGGGCCCCGAAAATTCATTGAAGCCGGAGATGTCATGACCCTAGACCGATTTTGAACAACGCGCAATAAGAACCGCGCCGCCAAAACTCTCTTATTATGATTTTGCTGCAGGCGCTTATCTTATGCTGCATCTGCGAATTGATGTACTGTATACCAGAGAGGAATACTTGAATTTTCCATCGATTTCGATCGATTCCGCGGGAAATCCAGACCCCGCAATGCGCTCGTCCGCGCCGGCGCGCCGCAAGCCGGCTCACTCCCACTCGAATTCGTGATAGGCAGCAATGGCATTGCGGGCGTTGAACGCGTCGAACAGTGCCCAGGAGCGCCGCTCCGATTGCCCTGCCCGCTCGGCGGCATCCCCCATCGGGACACCATCTGCGATGAAGCGCCGCACGTCGGTGCGCAGCACCTGGAGATACCGACGCTCGGCCGCCGCCGCCGCCGGCCAGTCGACGCCGGCCGGCCCGTGGCCAGGCACGGCGCGGGCCGCCGGGCGGGCGGCGAGATCGTCGAGTACCGTCAGCCAGCCTTTCAGGCTGCCGTCGAGCGTCGGGACATGGCCGACGAACAGCAGGTCGCCGAGGAACCAGATGCCGCTCGCCGAATCGCGAATCGTCAGGTCGTTGTCGGTATGGGCGGTCGGGTGGGCCTCGAGTTCGAGCGCCCGGCCGCCGAGATCGATGGTGAGCCGGCTCTCCACCAGCAGCTCCGGCAGCACGATCCGCGTGCCCTCCGCCGCCGGGCCGAGCAGGCGCTTCACCTGGGCGAGATAGGTCTCGGCCCGCATGGAAAGCGCCCGCGGCAATTTGCGGTGACCGACGAATTGCACGCCCTCCGCCTCAAAGGCGGAATTGCCGAGCACATGGTCGGGATGCATGTGGGTGTTGATGACATAGCGCAGCGGCCGGTCGGTGACGCGCCGCGCCGCCTCGCGCAGCCGCGCGCCGGCGATATGGCTGTTGCCGGTGTCGATCACCGCCGCCGCCTCGTCGCCGACGACAAGGCCGACATTGGCGATGGCGCCATCATTGTCCGGCGCCAACAGCTCATAGGGGGCACGGTGGACGAAGACCCCGGCCGCGACCTCTTCAAGGGACATGTCCACGGCCGGCGCGGCGAAGGCGCAGCCGCAGGTCAGCGGCAGCCCGCCCGCGACGATGCCGCCGGCCGCGAACGCCCCGAAGGCGAGCGCGGTGCGGCGGTTCGGCGCACCAAACCTCGGCGGAAACACCGTGGCCATCGGCCTGCCACCTCGCCTCCCTGTCCTCCTCGCGCGCCCGATCCGGGAGGCCCATCCACGGGTGCCGGCCCTCCGGTCCGGCAGGCCGGCGCCGGAAGATCGGGCGGCCAGCGGATCGGGGGCCGCCCTCACGGCTTCAAGGCGTGAGCCCCAGCGGCAGCGCCGATCGGGGCGGCCGGGCTCAGGGCTTCTTGGCGCCGCTGGCGTCGAACTGCGAGAGATAGGCGATCAGGTCGTTGCGATCGTCTTCCTTCGGCAGGCCGGCAAACACCATCTTCACCCCTGGCATCGCCTGGCGCGGATTGGCGAGATAGGTGCTCAGCTGCTCGGCGGTCCAGGTGTCGCCCTTGGCGCCGTGCTCCTTGAGCGTGTCGGAGTAGTTGAACCCTTCCACCGCGCCCATCTTGCGGCCGATGATGCCGTTCAGCTCCGGGCCCACCTTGTTCTTGGCGCCCTCTCCCACCGCATGGCAGGCCATGCATTTCTTGAAAACATTGGCGCCCTTTGTGGCGTCGCCATCGGCGAGCGCGGCGGTGGAGCCGAGGGCGACAAGGGCGGCAGCGGCGAGAAGACGGTTCATCGGATTCCTTCCTAAGTGCTTGTCATTGAACGGCGCCGTCAGATGCGGCACTTGACCCGGTTGCAGCTTAGCGCCTTGCCTGGAACGATCCTAGACTAAGGATGGTTCATGTCGCCGGCAGGCACTCGACAATTCGCCGCATATCCCTCCGTCAGCCGGTTGCGCCTAGGTGCGGCACGGCGTCACGCAGGTGGATGCGGCGGCGATTCCTAGAGCACCAGCACCTCGCCCAGCCCGCCCTGGAGCCGGTCGCCGACCAGCCGGCGCGCCCGGACGGCGGTGCCGATCAGCGTCGCGAGGTCGGGAACGCGGCGGGCCATCAGCCGCAGCGCCACCAGATCATGGGTGCCGGTATCGGCGAATCCCTCGGCGAGGGCGGGCTCCGCGCGCACGATCAGCGTGCCGCGCTTCATGCCCCGCCCCGCCCCCGGGCCGAACCCGCCGGCCACCGCCAGCGTGCCGGCGATCATGTCGGTCGCCGCCTCGGCACCGACGGCGCCCTCGACAAGGATCAGCCCGCCGCGCTGCCGCTCGCCGGCGCGCGCGCCGGCATTGCCGCGGATTACCACGGCGCCGCCCGCCATGCCGCGCCGCGCGCCGGAAGGCGCCGCGCCCAGCCGCGCCCCGGCATTGCCGCCGAGCTCGATCCGCCCGCCGGTCATGCCGGCCGCCAGCTCGTCGCCGGCGTCACCGGCGATTCGCAGCACTCCGCCGGCCATGCCGCGCCCGGCATGGGCGCCGACCGCCCCCTCGACGACGATCTCGCCGGCGTCCATGCCGGCGCCGACGCCGTCGAGCCGGGCGTCGCCGGCCTCGATGACCAGCCGCCCCTCGCCGCCGGCGCGCACGGCGAACAGCTCGCCCAGCGCCACCAGACGCCCGCCATAGGGGCATTCGATCGCCTCCACCTCGCCCGGCGCCTTGCCGGCGAGGGCGGAGGGCGTCAGCCCACCGAGGTCGAGCCGCGCGGCGAGCGGCGTCTTCAGCCGCAGCACGATACTCATGCGCCGCCTCCCATGATGTCGCGTAGCCTGAAGTGGAACGGGCCGAGATTGCCGCCGTAATTGCCGGCATCGATCGCCACCACCCCGCCGGCGCTGCCGACCGCGCACACCGCCTCGATGCCGGCCTTCGTCGCCGCGGCCACCGCGTCGAAGCTCACCCCGTCGATGACGATCTCCATCACGCTGCCGACCTCCTCGGGCAACGCCGAGGCCGCCACGCCGCGCAGGGTCGGGCAATAGGCATCGTTGCTGGAGGCGAACAGCGCCTTGTATTTCGAGCCGACCTTGGAGCCGGAGCGCACCACCCCGCCGGGAAAGGGCAGGATGACGCCCTTCACCGCGCTCATCGCCTTCACCGCCTGCTCGGCGGCGGCGAGCGCCTGTGGCCGCGAGCGGGCGAGAATCAGGATGTTGCCGCCGCCGACGCCCTCCACCGAACCGGTGTCCTCGTCGCAGACGAACTCGCCATCCATCACCGGCAGGCGCCAGAAGCGTTCGTCACCGAACTTCTTGGAAATCTGGTAGCCGTCGGCGAAGTAGCGGATGGTCTTGGCCAGCGGCACCCGCTTGCCGCCCTCGACGCCGGCATAGCAGGCGGTGGTCGGGCAGGTGAGGATGCATTGGCCGAGCCGCAGCGGCACCACGGTCTTCAGCCCCTTGAAATCCATGGCGAAAATCAGGATCGCCACCCCCGGCCGCCCGTCCGGCGTGTCCTCGGGCGCGATCACCCGTTCCACCCCGGCCTCGCAGCCGCAGCCGATCACCGAGGTGGCGAAGCCGGTGGTGACGCGTGCCGCCGTCATCGCCCAGTCCGGCGTGTCGGCGGTGATGATCAGCCGCGTACCCACCATCGGGAAGGCTTCGGCAAAACTGTCGCGGATCTCGACGCCGTTGATGATCATCGATTGGGCCTCCGGCCGGCCTTGCAAGGAAAATTGCCACCGACCTCCCCCCTCACCCGCCGCTGCGCGGCGACCTCTCCCCGGCGGGGAGAGGTGAAGGAGGCGCACAAGCCGAGATTACCGGCCTTCATGCAGCCGGGCGCCCTGCTCCCTCTCCCCGTCGGGGAGAGGGCTGGGGTGAGGGGCCACGCCGCTGTGGAGGTCCTCACGACGCACCTCCCACGCAGCTCAGCACGCTCGGCCCGCGCCCGCCGCGAAGCTCGCCATCGGCGATGGCGAAATGCTTGGCCTTCAGCCCCACCGTCTGGTCGAACCAGGCGTCGAGCTTGCCCTCGATCGCGCTGTCGACATCGGTGCGCACCACATGGGTGGTGCCCGGCGCCAGATCGACGACCTCGCCGTCCTTCACGATCAGCCGGCCATCCTTGAACACCAGCCGCGCCTTGGAGAACATCGCCTCGCGGTCGGCATCCTCATCATGCACCGCGATATCGGCCACCGCGCCCGGCGCCAGATGCCCCTTGTCGGTCAGCCCGAGGATGCGCGCCGGCGCGGCCCGCGTCAGGATGGCGATCTCCTCCAGCGAATATTCGCGGGTGATCTGCGCCAGCAGCGTGTGCGCCTGCGCCGCCTTGTTCAGCGTCGCCAGCTGGGCGTTGCGGAAGTCGCGGTCCATCAGCAGCCGGATGAGGTGCGGATAGGTGGTGAACGGCCCGCCATTGGGGTGATCGGTGGTCAGGAAGATCCGCCACGGGTCCTCCACCAGCAGGAACAGTTCCAGCCCGATCGCCCATTGCAGCGCGTTGACGAAGTTCTTGTCGCGATATTCGAACGGCACCACGCCGCAGCCGGCATCGAGCTCGATGTCCATGCCGATCGACTTCTTCGGCGAGGCGAAGCCGCGATTGCGATATTGCGCCATGTAGTCGGCCGAGGCGGTCACCGTCTGGCCGAACATCACCTGCCCGACATCCACCGAGATGTTCGGGTTGGCGTTCACCATCGCGGCGATGCGCGCCGCCGAGGAAGAGAATCGCCGGTCGCCCTCGGTGCCGTAGGAGTGGAACTGCAGATGCGTCAGATGCAGCCGCCGTCCCTCGGTGGCGGCGATGGTGGCGAGCGTCGTCTCGTCATTACCCGGCACGCCGAGATTGCAGCCATGCAGATGGATCGGATGCGGCACGCCGAGTTCGGTCACCGCGCGGATCAGCGTGGTCAGCACGTTGCGCGGCGTCACCGGGTAATGCGGGTTCTGCTCGTCGAGATTGAGCGAGCGGGCATTGAACTTGAAGGCGTTGATGCCGCCGGGATTGACGATCTTGATGGCGAAGGCCTGCGTCGCCTTCAGCATCCAGCCGACATAGGCGTTGATCTCCTCCTGCGGCGCGCCGGCCGCGATCAGCCGCAGGATGAAGTCGTCATTGCCGAGCACCAGATAGGCGCCGGTGTCGAGATTGGGGATGTCGGCCATCTCCAGATGCGCAGCGCGGGCATTGGCGCCCAGCATCGCCGGCTCGAACACCGTGGTGTAGCCGAGTTCGGCATAACGGCAGCCCGTGGCATGGGCGGTCGGCACCGCCCGCCCGCCGCCGCAGCCGCAAAAGCCGCCGGAAAGCTGCGGCAGGGCCGGCTCGGGATAGGCCCGCCGGTCCTCCTGCATCAGCAGGCGGGCGAGGTTCATCTTGCCGCCGGCGATGTGGCTGTGCAGGTCGATACCTCCGGCCATCACGATGGCGCCGCCGAGATCGTAGTCGGCATCGGCCTTCTCGCGCGTCGCCGCGACGACGCGCCCGTCGAGAATCTCGACGTCGCGCGCCACGGCGTTCTCGCCGTTCGCCGGGTCGAGCACCCGCCCGCCTCTCAGCCTGATACGCATGTCGTCCCCTCCCGCTCGGAGTCCCTGCCCCGCCGGCGCGGACGCCGGACGGAAAGCGGAACTCTCGGTTGAACGGCCGGGACCTACCCCTAGCGGGCGGGCACCAGCCGGCGCACAGCCTCGGCGACGCTGGGGAGCGTCGCGACGCGCAAGGCGCCGAGCGGCAGGCTCACAATTGAATCCATTCTGAACACGGTACCGGCGTGGTCAACACCCGGCGTGCCGACCGGGATGAACACATCCGGCGGCGTGGCGAATTCGGTATCCGGATGGCCGATGACGATCACCGGCCCGTCGAATGCCGGCGGCGGCTCCGGCCGGAACGCCGATACCCAGATCATGAGGTCGGCATCCTCCAGCGCCGCCGCGGTGGCGTAGAGCGCCGGATCGTGCTCGGACCCCTCGCCGCGTATTGCCGTGCGCAGCGGATAGCCGAGCCGCCACAGCAGTAGCTGGTTGATCCCGATGATGTTGTCGCGGCCGCCCAGCGGGAACACCCCTCCCCGCGTCGTTGCGTTCAGCGCGTCGATGAGCCGCGTCGCCCGCTCCGCCACCAGGTCCGCCCGATCGAGCGACGCGGCGTTCCAGGTCGCCACCGCATAGGCCGCGCCTTTGAGCGCCGCCGCCGCTTCCGCCAGCGCCTCCGCCGCCACCCCGCCGAAGGAGGAGCCGCGCGGCGGCGGGCCGGCCACCAGCTGCGCGAGGGCCGACAGCGCCGCGACCGGGTCCCCGGCCGCCAGTTCCGTCACCCGGGCGGTGCCGAGCTGCCGGCGAGCCTGTGCGCCCAGGGCACCGC
This sequence comes from Ancylobacter sp. 3268, assembly GCF_031456575.1. Lineage (NCBI taxonomy): Bacteria > Pseudomonadati > Pseudomonadota > Alphaproteobacteria > Hyphomicrobiales > Xanthobacteraceae > Ancylobacter > Ancylobacter sp. 3268. Next base: position 149,529 of record NZ_JAVDUX010000001.1, on the reverse strand, counting down.
CGAGGATGATCACATGGCGGGCGGCCGCGAACAGCGCCTCGCGCGGCAAGGCCCGCTCGAAGAAGCGGCCGAAAGCCGCGGTGGGATCCTCGCCGATCACCAGCAGCACGTCGCAGCGGTTGCGAATCTCCGCCAGGGTCGTCGCCAGCCAGCCGGTGCGCTGCACCGCCGCATAGTTGGCAAACAACCCTGCGGAGGCCGCGTGGTCCAGCACGCCGCCGGTGCGGGTGGCGAGGTCGAGCAGGGCGCGGCCACCTTCGATATCGGCGCCGAGACCGGCGAACACCGGCGCCCGCGCCGATGCGAGCAGGGTTCTGGCACGATCATACACCTCACCGGACGCCGGACCGGTGCCGGCGCCGGTATCGAGACGCCGTAGAAGACGCGCCGCCTCCGGGCAGACCGAAGCCGCCGGCCGCACCTCGCGCCCCGTCACCTCGACCGCCAGATCGTCGCAGCCGAGCCCGCAGAAGCCGCAGACCACGTCCTTCACAACAAGCGGAGCACCCGCACCGATTTCACCGTTCATCGCTGCGCTCAATCATGCTTGATGTAAGCAAAACGGAGATCGCCCTCCGGCGTCCCCGACAGCGCGCTCCCCTCTTCCGAGCCGGGGCGCCAGGAGATGAATTCCTCAATCTTTCTAGCCAGTTGGAAGTCGCGTTCGGTGACACCCTTGGCGTCATGGCTTATCAGCCGCACCTCCACCCAGGCATAGGAGGCGGTGAGGTCGGGATGATGCCACGCGGTCTCGGCAAGATGGCCGACGGCATTGATCACCATCAGCGTGCCCTTCCAGCTCGAGGTGCGGTAGGTTCGCCGGATCCATCCGTCCTCCAGCCGCCACTTGGGCAGCTCGATCTTCAGACGCTCCTCTATCTCCTTGTCGGAGAATGTCTTTTTAGGATCGACCGCCATCGCGTCCCGTCCTCCCGGTCTTCCGGCCCGTTCTGTCGCGAACCGATTTTCTGATTCGGTACCATGCCGGAGGCCGTCGCCGCAAACCCTCTTCCGCTCAGTTCCGCTTGTCGGCGGAAGCCAGCTGGTTTTACCATGGCGGCGAGGAAACGCTCGTGATCAGCACAACGCTCAGCTTAGAGGCGGCACGCGAGACCGGTCGGAATGAGGTGGTGCGAATCACCGCCCCGCCCTGTCCGCGGCTTGGATTCGTCGCTCCCACGGGAAGGCCGGACCGGCGCTCGGGCATGGCGGCCGCCCCCTTTGCGTTCGCGGCCGGCCCCCGGCCCGGCGCCGGCGCGCGAAATGCCGCTTGGGCGCAGGTGACGGTCGAAAATGCCGCACGTCGGCTTGGCCTGCACCGCCGGATGCCAGACGGCAAGAAAACCTGCGGCATTTCGGCAAAGCCGCTGGAGAAATGCAGAGAATTCCCGGCGAGCACTAGGCAGCAATGCGGGGCGGCCGCTATACGAAACGTCGGCTCGCCAAGCTGGTGCCGTGTCTCGTCGATGCCGGCCGTGCCGGAATCGAGCTGAGCTCCTGGGACCCTGCCGGCTTTGCCTTCATCGGCATGCTGGAAGAGCTGAGAGACTGACGAACGAGGCGCGCGCAGCCCCGCGCGTCGCCTCCTTGGCCTTCGACTGCTTGCGCGGCAGCAATGCCGGGGCGCGGATCGAAAGGCTTGCCTGCGACGAGCAGCGCCGAGCGGCGGATTGGCAGAAGCCCGCGTCGCTATTCCTCTCTCCCGACCAGAGGCCGCAACGGCCCGATTCCACCTAGGAGAATGAAACGCCATGGCGGACATAGCGCCGATTCTTCACATCGTCTCGCCGCTTCGGCACGTCAGCCCCTTCGACGTGAACATGGCCGTCGATGCCGGTTACACGACCATCCTGCCCTATTCCGGCGTGAAGCTGGAGGAAATCGTCGACCTGACGCAGGACATGATGTTCTCGCGTCCGCCGGATCATGCCTCCCGCACCGGCCTCTTCATCGGAGGCAAGGACGCCAGCCTCGCGCTCGATATGGCCAAGGAAGTCCGCGCGGCGCTGTTTCCGCCCTTCCAGATTTCCGTCTTCGTCGATCCGGCGGGCTCCTTCACCACCGCGGCGGCGATGATCGCCGAAGTGGAGCGGAAGCTTCGCGGCCGGCGGTCGGGCGGCCTCAAGGGTGCCAAGGTGCAGGTCTACGGCGCCACCGGGGTCGTCGGCGGCATCGCCGCGGTCATCGCCGCCCAGGCCGGCGCCGAGGTGACGCTGGTCAGCCATCGCGACATCTATACCGTCCGGCTGAAGGCGGCGGATTTCAAGGTCCGCTTCAACGTCGACCTCCTGAGCGCCGTCGCCCGCGACGACAGCGAGAAGCTGAAGCTGCTTCCGGCCGCCGAGGTGGTGCTGGCGTGCGGCAAAGCCGGCGTGCAGATTCTCACCGCCGATCATCTCGCCGAGGCGCATGGACTGCTGGTGGCCGCCGACGTCAATGCCGTGCCCCCCTCGGGCATTGCCGGCATCGACGCGCTCGATGACGGCAAGCCGATCGGCGGCGGCGCGCTCGGCATCGGCGCGCTTGCCATCGGCCACCTGAAATACCGCGTGCAGCATGAGCTGCTGAAGCGGATGCGCGCGACCGACACCGCACTGAACATCGGATTTGAGGATGCGTTCGAGCTCGCCCGATCGCTCGCCATCTAGCGATCGGACATCGCCGCCCGCTGGCCGGCAGGCGGACATACAAACAAACGAGCCGAACTGTCGCCTAAGAGGGAGAGAAACATGAGCGAGCGCCGCCCGAGCGTAGCTGCGCTATCCGCGCCCATGGTGGAGGCGCTTGTCGCCGATGCGGAGATATTGAGGCTGGGCGTAAGTCGCAGCCCCTGCGGCGCCCGCATCATCGATGGCGGCATTGCCGCGCGCGGGGGCATCGAGGCAGGCCGGCGGATCGCCGAAATCTGCCTCGGGGGCCTCGGCCGCGTCGGCATCGCCACCAGCGGCAGGTTCCCGCGCTGGGGCACCATGATCACGGTGACCACCCTGGATCCCGTCACCGCCTGCCTCGGCAGCCAGTATGCCGGCTGGAGCCTTGCCGAAGGCGATTTCTTCGCCCTGGGCTCCGGCCCCGGCCGTGCGCTGTGGGCGCGGGAGAAGCTCTATGAGGAGCTCGGCTATCGCGACAGCGCCGATCACGCCGCGCTGGTGCTGGAGGTCGACCGCACGCCGCCGGACAGCCTCGTCGCCCGGATCGCGGAGGAGTGCGGCATCTCCGCCGATCGGCTCACCCTCATCCTGACGCCGACATCCAGTCTTGCCGGAACGGTGCAAATCGTCGCACGTGTATTGGAAGTCGCGCTTCACAAGACCCATGCGCTGCATTTTCCGCTGGACCGGGTGGTGGACGGCATCGGCTCCTCGCCGCTGCCGCCGCCCGCACCCGACTTCGTCGCCGCGATGGGCCGCACCAACGACGCCACGCTCTATGGCGGCGATGTGCAGCTCTTCGTGACGGGGCCGGAGAGCGAGGCGCGCGATCTCGCCGAAGGCCTGCCCTCGTCGTCCTCGCGTGACCACGGACGCACCTTCGCCGAGATCTTCACCGCTTATAAGGGTGATTTCTACGCCATGGACCCGATGCTGTTCTCGCCGGCCCGCGTCACCGTCACCGCGCTGGAAACCGGCCGAAGCTTCACCTTCGGCGCCTTCCACGACGAGATACTGGAGCGGTCCTTCGCATGAGGCGGGACGTGTCGGACGTGACGCCGGATATCGTGCGGGACCTGGTGGTCGTCTTCACCGAAGACGCCGACTGGCACACCCGCATGCTGCGTCGCGCGCTGGAGCGCGAGGGCCTGCGGGTACTCGTGCTCTCGCTCAACGACTGCGGCTTCGCCATCGGCGAGACGTCGCACGGGCTGCTGCTGCCCGGTCTCGACGGCGGCTTACCGGCCGCCGCCTTCGTCCGGGTGATCGCCAAGGGTACGACCGAGCAGATCACCATGCGGCTCGGGGTGCTGCACGCGCTGCGCGAACTCGGCGTCAAGGTGATGAACGACGCCCGCGCGATCGAGCGCTGCGTCGACAAGAGCATGACCAGTTTCCTCATCGCCAGGGCCGGGCTGCCGACGCCGCGCACCTTCGTACGCGAAGACCCGTCGGCGATGCAGGCGCTGATCGATTCGGCGCCGGGCGACACCGTGCTGAAGCCGCTTTTCGGCGCCCAGGGCAAGGGGTTGCGCCGCCTCGCGCCTCGCGAGCTCCTTCCCGATGCGGCCAAGGTCGGCGGCGTGTACTACCTGCAGGAATTCGTCGAGGGGCGGCAACATGCCGGCCTCTATCAGGATTGGCGTGTCTTCGTCATCGGCGGCCGCGCCGTGGCGGCGATGGTGCGGCGATCGGAACGGTGGATCACCAACATCCATCAGGGAGCCGAGGGCGAACCCGCTTCGCTTGAAGGGCCGGCGGCCGAGATGGCCGTCGCGGCGACCGCCGCCGTCGGCGCCGATTATGCCGGTGTCGATCTCATCCAGGAGGCGAACGGAAGCTTCGCCATGCTGGAGGTCAACTCCATGCCGGCCTGGAAGGGCCTGCAGAAAACCACCGAGACCGACATCGCCGCCGCGATGGCGGGCCATCTCGCCGGCTGCCTGCAACCGGCACCGGCCGCCTGAAGATCCGCCAACCGACATCACGTCGCTAGACAGCACCGGCCAGCGGATCGGGCCGCCTCCGCGCGAGGCCCCACTAGCGGCCAGACCTAGCCGCCGGCCGGAAGCAGCGCTTGAGAAGGAGTGATCGACCGCGGCAGGAATTCCGAACCGCGGTCGGCGAGAAAGTCGTTCAATGCAGCGGCCGGCGGCGTCAGCCGCTTGGCCGAGCGCTTGACGACGAACCACTGCCGCACCACCGGCATGCCTTCGACATCCAGCACGGCAAGGCGGCCGTCCGCCACCTCCGCCGCGATGGTGTGGGCGGAGATGAAGGAGAGACCGAGCCCCGCCATCACCGCCTGCTTGATGGTCTCGTTCGACCCGATCTCCATGCCGATTCGCGGCTCCGCCCCCGCATCCTGGAAGTAGCGCTCCATCAGGGTGCGCGTGCCCGAGCCCGGTTCGCGAACCAGAAAGGTCAGGCCCGCGAGCCGGTCCGGCGTGATTCGCCGGCCGAGCAGCGGGTGGTCGGTGGGAGCGATCATGACATGCGGATGCGGACCGAGCAGGGTTTTGTCGACATCGATGTCAAGCGGTGGCCGCCCCATGACCGCGACATCGATAACATCGCCGCGGAGCGCGGCGATGATCTCCTCCCGGTTGCCGACCACCAGCGCCACATCGATGCCGGGATGGGAGCGGGCGAACACGCCGAGCGCATTCGGCGCGAAATATTTGGCGGTCGAGACGATGCCGACGCAGACCCGCCCGGCGTCCAGCCCCTTCATCGCATCGAGCGACGCGCCGCAGTCGGCCAGCGCCCGCTCTATGCGCGCCACGGCGGCCAGCACCTCGCGGCCGGCGTCGCTGGGCTGGAAACGTTCGCCGGCGCGATCGAGCAGCGGCAGGCCGAGTTGCTCCTCCAGCAGCTGGATCTGCATCGTGACCGCCGGCGGCGTGACGTTGAGCTGACGCGCCGCGGCGGTGACGGTGCCGGTGTCGATCACCGCCGCCAGGGCGCGCAACTGCTTCAGCGTGACATTTCGCATGATGTATTCCAGCATTCAGAACTACTAAACGCACAAGAAAGAATATTCGAATTTCCTTACGCCGAAAAGTCAGGCAAGGTCATCTCAATAAAAGGCGTCCGCCGCTTCGGGTCCCCCCTCGAAGGTCATACGGAAACGACACGCCAAAAAGGTCCGAAGACCAATCGAGCACTGGGGAAACGCCGTGACACACGAGACATTGCAGGACCACCTCGAGAGGTGGGCCGAGACCGATTCCCTGCGTCAGGGAGTCGCTGCCACCGTGCTTGCCCTGGCGGGAGCAGGCATCGCCATATCCGAGCTCATCGCGGCCGGACCGCTCGCCGGCGCCATGGCCGCCGTGCGCGGCTATCACGAGGATGGCGACAGCCAGAAGGAGCTCGACGTCCTCGCCGACCAGCTGGTGATGGACGCCCTGCGCACGGCGCCGGTCGCCGTGCTGGGCTCGGAGGAGCTGCCGGAGCCGGTGGCGCTCGATCCCCGCGGCACGCTTGCTGTCGCGGTCGATCCGCTCGACGGGTCCTCCAACATCGACATCAACATCTCGGTCGGCACGATCTTCTCGATCCTGCCCTTCACCGGCCCCAACGCGCTGCTGCAGCCGGGGTCTCGCCAGCTCGCCGCCGGCTTCCTGGTCTACGGGCCGCAGGTCGCGCTGGTGCTCACCCTCGGCGCCGGCACCCACATCTTCATTCTCGATCCGGCCTCCTATCGCTTCGTGAAGGTGCAGGATCCGGTCTTGCGCAATCCCGTGTTCCTGAAGGTGCGCGACAGCATCGTCGTGCCGCCGGAGACGACGGAATACGCCATCAACGGCTCCAATGCGCGCCACTGGGACCATGCGATCCGCTACTATGTCGAGGATTGCCAGGCCGGGGCCGAGGGCCCGCGCGGCAAGGATTTCAACACGCGCTGGACGGCTTCGATGGTCGCCGAGGCGTACCGGATCCTTACACGCGGCGGCGTCTATCTCTATCCGGGCGACGCCCGCAAGGGCTACGCGAACGGGCGCCTCCGGCTGGTCTACGAGGCCAATCCGATCGCCTTCATCATGGAGCAGGCGCGGGGCGCCGCCACCGATGGCCGGCGGCGCATCCTCGACATCATCCCCTCCGAGCTCCACCAGCGGATTCCCCTGGTGTTCGGTTCGCGGGCGGAGGTCGATCGCATCGCCCGCTATCACTGTGATCCCAGCCAGCTCCCCGAACGCTCGCCGCTCTTCGGACGGCGCGGCCTGTTGCGCGCGTAAGGGGGCCGGCATGTCGATCCATCATCCCATCATCTCCGTCACCGGCTCTTCCGGCGCGGGCACCACTTCGGTGAGGCGCATCTTCGAGCAAATCTTCCGGCGCGAAGAGGTCGAGGCGGCCTATATCGAGGGCGATGCCTTCCATCGCTACGACCGTGCGGAGATGAAGCGCGTCATGGCCGAGGAAGCCTCGCGCGGCAATCACCACTACAGCCATTTCGGGCCGGATTCGAACCTGTTCGAGGAGCTGGAGGAGACCTTCCGCAGCTACTCCAACACCGGCACCGGCAAGACCCGTCACTATGTGCACGATGCCAAGGAGGCCGAGGAATTCGGCGGCCCGCCCGGCACCTTCACCGCCTGGGAAGACATTCCCCGACCGACCGACCTGCTCTTCTACGAAGGCCTGCACGGCGCGGTGGTGAGCGGCAATATCGACGTCGCCCGCTATGCCGATCTCAAGATCGGCGTGGTGCCGGTGATCAACCTGGAGTGGATCCAGAAGATCCATCGCGATCGTTCGCATCGCGGCTATTCGACGGAGGCGGTGACCGACACCATCCTGCGGCGCATGCCGGACTACGTGCACTATATCTGCCCGCAGTTCACCCACACCGACATCAACTTCCAGCGCGTGCCGACGGTCGATACCTCGAACCCGTTCATCGCCCGCTGGATCCCGACGGCCGACGAATCGATCGTGGTCATCCGCTTCAAGAGCCCGCGCGGCATCGACTTTCCCTACCTGCTCTCGATGATCCAGGGCAGCTGGATGAGCCGCGCCAACTCCATAGTGATCCCGGGCGGCAAGCTCGACATCGCGATGCAGCTGATCCTGACGCCGATGATCCTCAACCTCGTCGACAAGAAGCGGCGTGCCGCGTGACCCCGGAGGATACCATGCTGACCAAGACCACCGTTCCGGTCCTGTGCCCGCAGGAAGGGGCGACCGAGATCCCCTATGCCGACATGGCGAATGCGCTGCGTGCGCTCACCATGGATGCCGTCGAAAAGGCGAAGTCCGGTCATCCCGGCATGCCGATGGGCATGGCCGATGCGGCGACCGTCCTCTTCACCCGCTTCATGAAGATCGACCCGATGCGGCCCCACTGGCCGGATCGCGACCGCTTCGTGCTCTCGGCCGGGCACGGCTCGATGCTGCTGTATTCGATCAACCATCTGCTCGGCTATGCCGATATGGACATCGAGGCGATCAAGCGGTTCCGCCAGTTCGGCTCGACCACCGCCGGCCATCCCGAATACGGCCACACGCTCGGGGTCGAGACCACGACCGGCCCGCTCGGCCAGGGGCTGACCACCGCCGTCGGCATGGCATTGGCCGAACGCATGATGAATGCCCGCTTCGGCGATGAGCTGGTCGATCACTACACCTATGTGATCGCCGGCGATGGCTGCCTGATGGAGGGCATCTCGCATGAGGCGATCGACCTCGCGGGACATCTGAAGCTCGGCAAGCTGATCGTGCTGTGGGACGATAACGGCATCTCCATCGACGGCTCGACCTCGCTGTCGACCTCGACCGACCAGCTGGCGCGCTTCGAGGCGGCGGGCTGGGACGTGTTCCGCGTCGACGGCCATTCGCATCACGCGCTGATCGACGCCATCGCCAAGGCGCGCAACTCGAAGCGGCCGTCGCTGATCGCCTGCCGCACCACCATCGGCTTCGGCGCCCCGAACAAGGCCGGCACCGAGGCGGTGCACGGCGCGCCGCTCGGTGCCGCCGAGATCGAGGGCGCGCGCGACCGGCTCGGCTGGCCGCATGCTCCCTTCGAGATCCCGGCCGGCATCCGCTCCGCCTGGGAACAGATCGCCGACCGCGGCCGCGAGGCCCGCGAGGCGTGGGAAGACCGGCTGCGGGTGTCCGAGAAGGCGCAGGCGTTCGAAATCGCCATCGCCGGCCGGTTGCCGGCCGATTTCGAGGAGAAGCTGCTCGGCTACAAGCGCGGCCTTTCCGAGAGCGCACCGAATGTCGCAAGCCGCAAGGCGTCCGAAATGGCGCTGGCGGTGATCAACGAGGCCACCGATCTGACGGTGGGTGGCTCCGCCGACCTCACCCATTCCAACCTCACCCTCACCAAGGGCCTCGCCTCGGTCGCGCCCTGCAAATATGCCGGCCGCTACATCCATTACGGCATCCGCGAGCACGCGATGAGCGCGGTGATGAACGGGATCGCCCTGCACAAGGGGTTCATTCCCTATGGCGGCACCTTCCTGGTCTTCGCGGACTATGCCCGCGGCGGCATAAGGCTCTCCGCGCTGATGGGCCAGCGCGTCGTCTATGTGCTGACGCATGACTCGATCGGCCTCGGCGAGGATGGCCCGACGCACCAGCCGATCGAGCATCTCGCCATGCTGCGGGCGACGCCGAACCTGCAGGTGTTCCGGCCGGCCGACGCGGTGGAAACGCTGGAAGCCTGGCAGATCGCGCTCGCCTCGGAAGGCACCCCGACGGTTCTCGCCCTCTCGCGCCAGAACCTGCCGACCTTTCGCACCGAGCACACCGACGACAATCTGAGCGCACGCGGCGCCTATGTCGTGCGCAAGCCGCAGAAATGGCGCGATGTCACCCTGCTGGCCACCGGCTCCGAGCTCGACATCGCCTTCAAGGCGGCCGACCTGCTCGCCGCCAAAGGGGTCGACGCGGCCATCGTGTCGATGCCGTGCTGGGAGCTGTTCGAGAAGCAGAGCGAGGACTATCGGCGCCAGGTTCTCGGCACCGCGCCCCGCGTGGCCATCGAGGCCGCCGCCCGGCTCGGCTGGGACCGTTGGATCGGCGACCGTGGCCGCTTCGTTGGCATGGAGGGCTTCGGCGCCTCCGCCCCCGCCGCCGCTCTCTACGAGCATTTCGGCATTACGCCCGAGGGGGTGGTTGCCGCCGCCTGCGACCTCCTGACCTGCGCCTGAGGAGATAGAAATGGCCCGCATCACCCTTCGCCAGCTTCTCGACCACGCGGCCGAGCATGGCTATGGCGTGCCTGCCTTCAACATCAACAATATGGAACAGGGCATCGCCATCATGGAGGCGGCACAGGCCGTCGACGCCCCCGTCATCATGCAGGCGAGCCGCGGTGCCCGTTCCTATGCCGGCGACATTATGCTCTCGCGCATGATCGACGCGCTGGCCGAGATGTACCCGTCGATCCCGCTCTGCATGCACCAGGATCACGGGAACAACGAGGCGACCTGCCTGTCGGCGATCCAGCACGGCTTCACCTCGGTGATGATGGACGGCTCGCTGAAAGAGGATGCCAAGACGCCGGCGGACTACGACTACAACGTCGCCATCACCCGGCGCGTGGTCGATGCGGCGCATTGGGTCGGCGCCTCAGTGGAAGGCGAGCTCGGCGTGCTCGGCTCGCTGGAGCACGGCGCCGGCGAGCAGGAGGACGGCCACGGCGCGGAAGGCGCGCTGTCGCACGACCAGCTGCTGACCGACCCCGACCAGGCGGTGGATTTCGTCGCCGCGACCCGCGTCGACGCGCTTGCCATCGCCATGGGCACCTCGCACGGCGCCTACAAATTCTCGCGCAAGCCCGATGGCGACATCCTCGCCATGAATGTGATCGAGGAGATCCACCGCCGCCTGCCGAGCATCCATCTGGTGATGCACGGTTCCTCTTCGGTGCCGCAGGCCCTGCAGGACCTGTTCAACGCTTCCGGCGGCGAGATGCCCCAGACCTGGGGCGTACCGGTGGAGGAAATCGTGCGCGGCATCCGCCACGGCGTGCGCAAGGTGAACATCGACACCGACTGCCGCCTCGCCATGACCGCCCAGTTCCGCAAGGTGGCGCAGGCCAACACGTCGGAGTTCGACCCGCGGAAATTCCTGAAGCCGGCAATGGACGCCATGCGCGACCTGTGCCGGGAACGTTTCGAGCAGTTCGGCACCGCCGGCCATGCCTCGAAGATCAAGGTCCTGCCGCTCGCGGCAATGGCCAAGCGCTATGCCTCGGGCTCCCTCGATCCGGTGATCGGCGGCGCGCGGGTGGCGGCGGAATAGACGGCGCTGTTCCCTCTCCCCGACGGGGAGAGGGCTGGGTGAGGGGCCTTCTCCGCCCCTGCCATTCGACGAACCAATCAGTGAAGCCTTCAGGCGCGCAACCTCGTTGCGCGTCGACGGGAAACCCATGGGAGCAGATCGATGAACGCGATCGACAAAACGATACCGGGCGAGAAGAAGCGCGACCGCTACAGCGCCGGCGTGATGGAATACCGCAAGATGGGCTACTGGCAGCCCGACTACGAGCCGAAGGACACCGACGTCATCGCCCTGTTCCGCGTCACCCCGCAGGACGGCGTCGACCCGATCGAGGCCTCGGCCGCGGTCGCCGGCGAAAGCTCCACCGCCACTTGGACGGTTGTGTGGACCGACCGCCTGACCGCCTGCGACAAGTACCGGGCGAAGTGCTACCGGGTCGACCCGGTGCCGAACACGCCCGGCTCGTGGTTCGCCTACATCGCCTATGATCTCGACCTGTTCGAGAACGGCTCGATAGCCAACCTCTCGGCCTCGATCATCGGCAACGTGTTCGGCTTCAAGCCCTTGAAGGCGCTGCGCCTTGAGGACATGCGCCTGCCGGTCGCCTATGTGAAGACCTTCGACGGCCCGGCCACCGGCATCGTCGTGGAGCGTGAGCGGCTCGACAAGTTCGGCCGTCCGCTGCTCGGCGCCACCGTGAAGCCGAAGCTCGGCCTGTCCGGCCGCAACTATGGCCGCGTCGTCTATGAGGCGCTGAAGGGCGGGCTCGATTTCACCAAGGACGACGAGAACATCAACTCGCAGCCCTTCATGCACTGGCGCGACCGCTTCCTCTACTGCATGGAGGCGGTGAACAAGGCGCAGGCCGCCACCGGCGAGGTGAAGGGCACCTATCTCAACGTCACCGCCGGCACTATGGAGGAGATGTACGAGCGCGCCGAATTCGCGAAAAGCCTCGGCTCGACCATCGTGATGATCGACCTGATCATCGGCTACACCGCGATCCAGTCCATGGCGAAATGGGCGCGGCGCAACGACATGATCCTGCATCTGCACCGCGCCGGGCACTCGACCTATACGCGGCAGAAGAGCCATGGCGTGTCGTTCCGCGTCATCGCCAAATGGATGCGCCTCGCCGGCGTCGACCACATCCATGCCGGCACGGTGGTGGGCAAGCTCGAGGGCGACCCCCACACCACCAAGGGCTATTACGATATCTGCCGCGAGGATTTCGTGCCGCAGAACCTCGCCCATGGCGTGTTCTTCGACCAGGACTGGGCCTCGACCCGCAAACTGATGCCGGTGGCCTCCGGCGGCATCCATGCCGGCCAGATGCACCAGCTCATCGACCTGCTCGGCGAGGACGTGGTGTTGCAGTTCGGCGGCGGCACCATCGGCCACCCCATGGGCATCCAGGCCGGCGCCACCGCCAACCGCGTCGCGCTGGAGGCGATGATCTTCGCCCGCAACGAGGGCCGCGACATCGTCCATGAAGGGCCGGACATTCTGAAGGCCGCCGCCAGGCACTGCCTGCCGCTCCAGCAGGCGCTGGATACCTGGAAGGACGTCACCTTCAACTACTCGTCCACCGACACCCCCGACTTCGTCCCGCAGGTCACCGCGGCCGAGTGACGACAACACGAGACCAAAGGGAGACCATCATGCGACTGACCCAGGGAGCCTTCTCCTTCCTGCCCGATCTGACCGACGCGCAGATCGCCAAGCAGATCCAGTACTGCATCGACAAGGGCTGGGCGGTGAACATCGAGTTCACCGACGACCCGCACCCCCGCAACACCTATTGGGAAATGTGGGGCATGCCGATGTTCGACGTGAAGGATGCCGCCGGCGTCGTGTTCGAGCTGAACGAGTGCCGCAAGGCGCACGCGGGCCACAACTACATCCGCATCAGCGCCTTCGACTCGACCCATACGTGGGAATCTCTCCGGCTGTCCTTCATCACGGACCGCCCGGCGGAGGAACCCGGCTTCTCGCTGGAGCGTCAGGAAGTGGATGGCCGCGCCATCCGCTACACCACCCGCTCCTATGCCGCCCAGCGCCCCGAGGGCACCCGTTACTGAAGACGACCCGGCAGGTTCGTCTTCATGGCCGACTGGTTCGCTGATTGATCCGTTCCTCCCACGGCAGCGAACCGACCGGCCCGGGATCCCGCGCTCCCGGGCCGGTCTCTTTTCTTCCCTCGCGGCCGCCGCCGATCCCGGCGTCGGGCGACATGGGCTTCGGCCCCCAAGACGCGGTTGCACCTTCCGGACCAAGCGGAACGGAGAAATGTCCCATGGATGCCCTGATCGACGACGCTAAGACGACCAACGCTAATGAGACCGTGGATCTTGCGGCGGAGTTCGAAAATTCCGGCCTGCCCGAGGTGTTCGACGAACTCGACCGCGACCTCGTCGGCCTGGTGCCGGTAAAGCAGCGCCTGCGCGAGATCGCCGCGCTGCTGCTGGTGGACCGCGCGCGCGCCCGCTTCGGGCTCAATGCGGTGAGCCCGACGCTGCATATGAGCTTCACCGGCAATCCCGGCACCGGCAAGACCACGGTTGCCCTGCGCATGGCGGAAATCCTCCACCGGCTCGGCTATGTCCGCAAAGGCCATCTCGTCACCGTCACCCGCGACGATCTGGTCGGCCAGTACATCGGCCATACCGCCCCGAAGACCAAGGAAATCCTCAAGCGCGCCATGGGCGGCGTGCTGTTCATCGATGAGGCCTATTATCTCTATCGCCCCGAGAACGAGCGCGACTATGGCCAGGAGGCCATCGAGATCCTGCTGCAGGTAATGGAGAACCAGCGCGACGATCTCGTCGTCATCCTCGCCGGCTATGCCGACCGCATGGAGCGCTTCTTCATGGCCAATCCAGGCTTCCGCTCGCGTGTCGCCCACCACATCGACTTTCCCGACTATTCGCATGGCGAGCTCTTTGCGATCGGAGACCGGATTCTCGCCGGCATGAGCTACAAGCTCGCGCCGGAGGCCGGCGAGGCCTTCGCCCGCTATATCGAGCTCCGGTCGCTGCAGCCGCATTTCGCCAATGGCCGCTCGGTGCGCAATGCGCTCGACCGCGCCCGGCTGCGCCAGGCCAATCGCCTGTTCGCCGCCGGCAGGCCGGTCACCGCCGACGACCTCGTGACCATCGAGGCCGAGGATATCCTGGCGAGCCGCGTATTCTCCGGCGGTATCGACAGCTATCCGCCGATCCGGGGCTGACCCCGGCGCCGGCGGACGCGCCGGTGATCCCACTTCTTTTAAGGTGCCCTGCCCTCGTCCGGGCGGGTGATGAGGACACGCCATGACCTTTCCGCTGATCGCCCCCTCGATGCTCGCGAGCGATTTTTCCCGTCTCGGCGAGGAAGTGCGGGACGTCGTCTCGGCCGGCGCCGACTGGATCCATCTCGACGTGATGGACGGCCATTTCGTGCCGAACATCACCTTCGGACCGGACGTCATCAAGGCGATGCGCCCGCATACCGACAAACCGTTCGACGTGCATCTGATGATCGCGCCGGTCGCGCCCTATCTGGAGGCCTTCGCCAAGGCCGGCGCCGACATCATCACCATACAGGCGGAAGCGACCGACCATCTCGACCGCTGCCTGCAGGTGATCCGCTCGCTGGGCAAGAAGGCTGGCGTCGCCCTCAACCCGGCAACGCCGGAGAGCGCGGTGCAGTACATCCTCGACAAGGTCGATCTCATCCTGCCGATGACGGTCAATCCCGGTTTCGGCGGCCAGGCCTTCATTGCCGACGTGCTGCCGAAGGTGAAGCGGTTGCGTGCCATGATCGGCGACCGCCCCATCCATCTGGAGATCGACGGCGGCGTCAATCCCGAGACCGGCGCCCGCTGCGTCGCCGCCGGTGCCGACGTGCTGGTGGCAGGCTCGGCGGTGTTCAAGGGCGGAATAGAGGGCTACCGTGCCAATATCGCCGCCATTCGTTCGGCCGGCGAACAGGCGCGCGCGAAGGCGGCGTGACGGCGATGCGCGCCGAGGCGATCATCTTCGATGTCGACGGGACGCTGGCCGAGACGGAGGAGATCCATCGGCTGGCCTTCAACGAGACCTTCATCCGCTTCGGCCTCGACTGGTATTGGAACCGTCCGCTCTATCGCGAGTTGCTCGACATCACCGGCGGCAAGGAGCGGATCCGCGCCTTCGTCGCCAGCCGCCGGCCCGCCGAGGGCACCCGTGCGCTGGAGCAGGTGGCCGAGATGCATGCGGCGAAGACGGAGATCTATACCCAACTCGTGGCGGAGGGCGCCGCGCGCCTGCGCCCCGGTGTGCTTCGGCTCATCTCCGAGGCGAAGGACAAGGGCGTACGCCTCGCCATCGCCACCACGACCAGCCTTGCCAATGTGGAGGCGCTGCTGCAATCGGCGTTCGGAGTGCCGTCTTCGAGCATCTTCGAGGTGATCGGCGCCGGCGACATCGTGGCCGCGAAAAAGCCGGCGCCGGACATTTACCGGCACGTGCTCGACGAATTGCGCATGCCGACCTTTGCCTGCATTGCCATTGAGGATTCGCGCAACGGGCTCGATTCCGCGCGGGCCGCCGGGCTGCCCACATTGGTGACACCCAGCGTCTACACCAGCCATCAGTCCTTTCCCGGCGCGCTGGCGGTGGTGCCTGACCTCGATACGCCGCCGGTTTCGCTGGAGACCATCGCCAGATGGCGGGCCGCCGATGCCGGCTGGTAGGCGTCGGGAAGAGCCATCGGGCGGATAGACGCCCTGGCCTTGGTGCCAAGGAACCCCATAGGCGGGACCGTCAATGATCTCGCCGCGCGAGCGGCAGCGTCGAAAGCCCCCTGCACGCTTTGAGGTGGCGGGCCCGATTCGTCCCGGTCAGGACGGCATCAACGGGGTGGCGCCGACGCCGTCTGTCCCCTTTGGCGGCTACCCGCCTCCACCGCGATGCCATTGGACTCGGCCCACCACCGGAACGCATTGCCGGCTTCGGTGACGTCGTCCGGGTCGACCGCACTTTGCAGCCGACGGATGAGGCCGTCATAGTCGCCCTTGGCATGCGGGTTGGCCTGAGCGAAGGCCAGGGCTTCGTCGAGTGTCGTGATGTCGAACTCCGCCGATCCGGCTCGAACGCGGACAGCTGAGATGACGGCGGGTGAATCGAGCGCGTGATCGTCGTTGGGCATGGCAGACGCTCCTGCTCTGCTTGGACCAGGAAACTCAACGCCTGACGCGCAACGACGTTCCCCTACCCCTTAGCCGAGCGGCCGCGACCGGCGTGGTTAAATCCCGGAGCTGGCAATCGGCAAGGTCCGGTCACCCTCGCCCAGGGACCTCTGCATCAGCACGGTGTCCACCCATCGTCCGAATTTGAAACCGACCGACTTCAACGTGCCGACGGTCTCGAAGCCCAATCGCCTGTGCAGCGCGATCGAGGCTTCATTGCCGCTATTGCCGATCACCGCGAGCATTTGCCGCCAAGGACCGGCCTCACAGCGCACGATCAGTTCCGCCAGCAAGGCGGCCCCCATGCCACGCCCGCCATTGCCTTCGGCCACATAGACGGAATCCTCGACCGTGTGCCGATAGGCCGGCCGCGGGCGATAGGCCGTCGCGTAAGAATAGCCGAGAATGCGCCCGCCACTTTCCGCGACCAGATAAGGCAGCCCCGCCGCCAGCACCGCCTGACGCCGGGAGGCCAGCTCCGCCGTCGAGGGCGGCGTGGTCTCGAAGCTGGCAAGGCCGGTGAGAACATGATGAGCATAGATGGCCTGGACGGCCTCCATGTCGCCATCGCGGGAATCGCGAATGATCACCGGGTTCACGATCATCTTGCCTTGGCCCCCGATCCTGCTTCGTGCATCGCGCTGTCCCCTCTTGAAAGCCGCCCTCCCCCGCCATGCCCATTCGGGCAACCTATTCCTCGAAGCGGCTCGTGGGATCGCGGTCGCGGGCGTAGCGACTGGTGAGGGGAAACGGCGGCAACCAGGACTCGCGGCGGATGATCCAGCTTTCGTAGGTTGGCCTCAGTTGGTCGGGAGCATCCAGCGATCCCAGGTTCACTTCGATCTCGTCTGCGGTGCGTGCGAAAACGGATGAGCCGCAGCGCGGACAGAAGAACCGCCCGGCATAGTCGCGTGTTTCGCCCTCCACCCTCACCGCGCTCTCCGGAAACACGGCGGAGGCGTGGAAGAGTGCCCCATGATGCTTGCGGCAGTCGAGACAGTGACAAAGGCCGACCCGGTAGGGGTGTCCCGTCGCCAAAATCCGGACGTCGCCACACAGGCACCCACCCGTGAACCCATCCATGCCGCGTTTCCTCTTCAAGTCGCGGAGCGAACAACAACGGCCCCACGATCTCCTATGACGAGTGCGGACCTATCAGTCTTCGGTTGCCGACGGGTCGATAATCGCGTCCTTGCGAACATGGCGCAATGCCTGGAACGATCCGCAGCGGCCGGCAACTTCGTTCATGCGCGCCGATGGCAGGAAGCCGCCCTGCGGAAGCAGCGATGGCCGGCCATCGCCGCAAGGCGGCCAGATCGTTCAGGCCGGGCCGCAGCATTCGTGAAAAATCCTCACCATGCCATCTCATATTGAAGTCCTTATGCCACCAATATCGCCGATCTACATTGGAGATGGACCGATGAGGAGCTCACATGTCCAAGACATGGTTCATCACAGGCGCTTCCTCCGGGCTCGGCCTCGAGATGACGCGGCAGCTGCTCGCCAAGGGGCACAAGGTGGCAGCGACAACGCGCCGTTCCGATGCGTTGACCCAATTGAAGCAGGATTACCGCGACGACCTGGACGTCGTCCGGCTCGACCTGGCCGAGCCGGACAGCATTAAATTGGCCATCGAAGGCGCGTTCCAGCGGCACGGTCGGATAGACGTCGTCGTCAGCAATGCGGGCTATGGCCTGTTCGGTGCTGCGGAAGAGCTGACGAACGCTCAGATCGAGCGGCAGATCGCCACCAACCTTGCCGGATCCATCCATCTGATCCGCGCCGCGCTGCCCCCTCTCCGACGCCAGGGCGGCGGGCGGATCGTCCAGGTTTCTTCCGAAGGCGGGCAGATCGCTTATCCGGGCTTCAGCCTTTATCACGCGACCAAGTGGGGGATCGAAGGCTTCGTCGAATCCGTCGCCCAGGAAGTGGCCCCTTTCGGCATCGACTTCATCATCGCCGAGCCAGGGCCGACCGGCACGAATTTTGGAGCCAATCTCGACCGCGCGGAACCCCTGGCGGCCTATGAGGAAACCCCTGCCGGCGCCGTTCGCCGCGCGATCAGCGACGGAAGCTTCGAGATAAGGGGCGACGCGGCGCGCACCGTGGCCGCGCTCATTTCCGCCTCCGAAAGTGCAGCGCCGCCGCTGAGGCTGGTGCTGGGCAGCACCGCCTATTCCTCCATCTCACAGGCGCTGTCCGCGCGCCTGACCGCTGTCAAGGCGCAGCAGGAAGCGGCGGGTTCCGCCGACCGACGGAATGTGTGAGCCGCGGCAACCGCCCGGGCGCACCGCCATCATGGATCGGGAAGCAAACCATATGTCCATTCGACCCGTATTATTCGCTCTCGCCCTCAGCATTTCCTCCTGGCCTGCCGTCGCGCAGGACGTCGCAAAAAACCAGGTGGCAGGCACCTGGCGGATGATCTCGGCGACGATCGACCCCGGCGGGAAAAACACCCCCGCCTATGGAGCGAAACCCAACGGTCTTCTCGTCTTCACTCCCGACATGCACTTCGTGGAAGTTCTTACCGATGCCGACATCCCGCGCTTCGCTTCCAATGCCCGCGGTGAAGGAACGGATGATGAGAATCGCCTGGCCATGTCACGCAGTATCGGGTTTTTCGGAACCTACACCGTTGATGAGAACGGCGAATTCAGCGGAAATCGCGTCGAGGGGGCAACGTTTCCGAACTGGGTCGGCAGCGTCCGCACCCGTGATGATCTGACGCTGGTCGTTTCCGGCGACCGCATGACCGAAAATTTTCGGCGGCCCGACGGGACCAGAATCAGGATCGAATTCCAGCGCGTCAAATGAGGCCGGAAGGATGGAGGGTTTCGACACCGCCCGACCTGCGCGGACGAGCTTCCGCCTTGCGGACCATGACACGACCGGAGTGAGCCGAGCTTCCGCCTTGCCTGCCGGCGCAGCGGGTGCAGATCAGTCACTGGCCTGCCAGTCATAGTTCTTCATGTAGTCGAGGAACGCGCGCATGGCAGCGCTCGGAAGGCGGCGACTGGGGTAATACAGAAACCAGTGCGGCAAAATCGGACTCCAGTCGGAGAGAAGCTCCACCAGCCGGCCGCTCAGAACATGGGGTTTGGCATAGTCGTCGAGGACATGTGCGATGCCCGTGCCGGCCAGCGCCGCCTGCAGTTCGTTATGCGCCGCGCTGACCGTCAGGCGGCCCGTGGGTGAGATTTCGATCTCTTCGCCCCCCTGGGCAAATCGCCAGGTTACCAGAGTGCCGCCGGGGAATCGGCGCTTGATGCAGTCATGACCTACGAGATCGTGCGGCACCCGCGGCTGGCCGTGCCTCCTGATGTAATCCGGTGAAGCGACGATCGCATATCGAAGTGCGGGTCCAAGCGGGAGCGCGATCATGTCCTGCGCCAGCTGCTTGCCGAACCTGACCCCGGCATCGAACCCCTGCTCGACGATATCGATTACCGCCGCATCGCTCACGATCTCGATCTTCACCTGGCGATAGGTGGTCATGAAGTCGAACACCAACGGACAGAGAAGATGATCGACGGCAGGCGCCGGCGCATTGATCCGTAGAGTTCCGGAGGGACGATCCCTTAATTCATCGACCTCCGCGATAGCCAGCCGAATATCGCTCAATGCAGGGGTCAGACGTTCGAGGAGGCGTTGTCCTGCCTCCGTCGGCGAGACGCTCCGCGTCGTCCGGTTGAGGAGCCGAATACCCAGAGCCTCCTCCAAGGCATTCATGGTCTGGCTCAGCGCCGATGAAGAGACGCCGCGCTCAAGGGCCGCGGCGCGGAAACCGCCGCAGCGGACGATCGCGACGAACACATCAAAACTATCCAGCCGGACCGGAACCATTGAGAAGCAGACCTAATCAACCCGATCATGTCTACTCAGATTATCAGATCAATCATTGAGCGTCATGGTCCGGGACGCCGGTTACACCCGGTCCAAACACCCGCCCGGTGATCCGGGCGTCAACACCGGCGAAACATTCGTGCCGCCGCCAGCATTGGCGCGAGCGGAGGCAAAGAAGACAATGGGGTTCGCGAAACCCGTTATTGCGCTGGCGGTCCTGGATCGCTCGCCGCCGTACGCACGGCCCATTCGGCGAAGGAGGCGGCAAGCGCGGCGCGGGCGCCGGCAGGTGCATATCCGAGCCGGTAATTGGGGCCTGCGACACGGATGCCCCGGAACGGCTCGACGAGTTCGCCGCGCGCCAGCAGGTCCGCGACCACCTCGATCGGCGCGGCAAGCGCCCCCTGGCCGGCGAGGCAGGCTTCCAGCGCGATGTAGAAATGGCCGAAGCTTGAAGCCTCGACGGCGCGATCGACCGACATATCGGCCGCGACCAGCCATCGCGCCAGTTCTCCGGGCCGGGTGGTGGCCTCCAGCAGCGCCACGCCGGCGAGATCCGCCGGCTGTCTCAGGGTTGCGGCAACCTCCGGCCGCGCCAACAGGCCGATCTCCTCGCGCAGCAAGGTTGCGCTGCGCAGGTCGCTTTGCAGGGCCTCTCCGCGCCGGATCACCACATCGAACGGAATGTCGCGCCACTCCTCGCCGGTGTGGATCGGCCGCACGCGGACGTCGACCCGGCGGAACTCCGCTTCGAAGGCCGGCAGGCGCGGAATGAGCCAACGCATGGCAAAGGTCGCCGGGGCGATGACGTCCAGAACCTCCGCGACGTCCACCGGCATGAAGCTGTCCACCGCCGATGCGAGGAGGTCGAGCGCCGCGCCGGTGGTCGAGGCGAGCCGCAATCCCGCCGGCGTCGCCGTCATGTGGCGCCGGTTGCTTTCGAACAGCGGTGTGCCGAGCCAGGCCTCCAGCACCGCGACCTGCTTGCTGACGGCGCTGTGGGTGACACCGAGCTCCGCCGCCGCCGCGGTTACACTGCCGCTACGCGCCACCGCCTCGAACGCCACGACTGCTTTCAAAGGCGGAAGACTACGCCGCATGCGCCTGTTCCAAATTCTCACACGATGACAGAACTAATATCGCTTTACTCACACAGATGATAGTAAATAATAACGGCAATAGAGACGAGAGTTTGAAATAACAAAACAGAAATAATAGCTTTCGCGTGTGACAATTTAATAACGGAATGCGTAAAATGAATATGATGACGACCGGCGCCCACGCGCCGCGCGACCGCATCGTCGTGAATGGACGGCAATACCACAGGCCGCAGCGCACGACCGTGGTGATCTGCTTCGACGGCTGCGATCCGACCTATATCGAGACCGCCGCACAGGCCGGCGTCACCCCGGCGCTCGACGCCATGCGCAGCCGCGGGCATTTCGCCCTCGCCGATGCCGTCATGCCGACCTTCACCAACCCGAACAACGTGTCGATCGTCTGCGGCGCGCCGCCGGCGGTTCACGGCGTCGCCGGCAATTTCTATCTCGACCTCACCACCGGCGAGACGGTGATGATGCTCGATGCCGCCATGATGCGCGCGCCCACCATCCTGGCCGGCCTCGCCGAGATCGGCAGCAAGGTGGCCGTGGTCACCGCCAAGGACAAGCTGCGCAAGGCGCTGGCCTTCGGGCTCGACGGCATCGCCTTCTCCGCCGAATGCGCGCAGGGCACCACCGACGAGGAGCACGGCATTGCCGATGCCGCTGGCTTCGTCGGCCTCGACAAGCCCGACCAGTACTCCGCCGAGCTGTCGCTCTTCGTGCTCGATGCCGGCATCCGGCTGATCGAGGCCGGCCGTGCCGACGTGCTCTATCTCTCGCTCTCCGATTATGTGCAGCACAAGCACGCGCCGGACGCCCCGGAAGCCCTGGCCTTCATGGCGGCGGTGGATGCCCGGGTGGCGCGGCTGATCGAGCTCGGCGCCGTTGTCGGCATTACCGCCGATCACGGCATGACCGACATGTCCCGGCCCGACGGCGTGCCGCACGTGACCTATCTCGGCGACGTGCTCGACGCCGCCTTCGGCAAGGGGACGACACGGGTGATCTGCCCGATCACCGACCCGTTCGTGCGCCATCACGGCGCCCTCGGCGGCTTCGTGCGGGTTCATGTGCTGGATGGCAGCGTGTCCCACCGGGCGGTGCAGGACCTCCTCGCCGGCCAGCCGGGTGTCGCGCTGGTCCTGAGAGGCGCGGAGGCTGCCGCCCGCTTCGAGATGCCCGAGGACCGTGAGGCGGATTTCATCGCTGTCGGCGACGCCGGCGTCGCGCTCGGCGCCTGTGCGACCGACCACGACATCAGCCAGCTTGCCGGCGAGCGGCTGCGCTCCCATGGCGGCCTGTCGGAACAGCGGGTGCCGTTTCTGCTGTCGCACCCGGTGGCGAAGTCGGACGAGAACCGCCGCCTGCGCAACTTCGACATTTTCGACTTCGCGCTGAACAGGGTGGGCTGAGCGATGCGCCGCGCCGTTCTCGTCATCCTCGACGGCCTGCGTCGCGATTTCGTCGATGCCGAGCGCATGCCGCATCTGGCGGCGCTGCGGGAGCGCGGCACGTTCTTTCCCAGCTATCGCTCCGCCTTTCCGTCCGCGACGCGGGTAGTGTCCTCGACGCTGGCGACCGGCTGCTGGCCGGCGCGGCACGGCCTGCAGGGCAATTCCATGGTGCTGGTCGAGGACGGCCGGCTGGTGCGCCACGATGTCGGACATCCCGGCTTTCTGCAGCATAAGCGCCGCGTCACCGGCCACTCCCTCGCCATGCCCACCCTTGCCGAGCGGGTCGCGAGGCGGGGCGGGGCGATGATCTTCAACAATGTCTCGCCCGGCGCCGCCTATGCCCATGATCCGGACGGCCACGGCCAGGTGTTCCACCGCGCCGGCTCCTTCGGCCCCGGGCGGGCGCCCCTCGCCGACGGCCTCGATGTCACGCTGGACGCGGCCGGCGATGCGGCCATGACGACCCGCTTCATCGCCGAAGCGCTGGCGCCCGGTGGCCCGGCGCTGGCGGTGCTGTGGATGGGCGAGCCGGACCATATCCAGCACGAAACGCCGCTGGGCTCGCCGCCTCATCTGGCCGTGCTCAAGGCCGCCGACGCCAATCTCGGGCGCGTCATCGCCGCCGTGGAAGCATTGCGGGAGCAGGGCGACGAGGTGCTGCTGATCGCCGGGTCCGACCATGGCCATGAGACGATTGTCGGCGTCATCGACATCGAGGACGAACTGGTCGCCGCCGGCCTCAAGGCTGAACTCCACTCCGATGATGTCGTCGTCGCCGCCAACGGCACCTCGGCGCTGGTTTACCTGCATCCCGACCATAGCCGTCGGCACGACCGGCTGGACGATTTCTTGCGCAGCCGCCCCTGGGCCGGCGCGGTGTTCGGCGGCGACGAGCTCGGAAAGGTCGGACAGGCCCCGGTCGGCGCCCTCGCCTTCGCCGTGTCCATGAGGGGCGACGACGCTCCCAACGCGTTCGGCATTCCCGGCTCTTGTCTCGCGGTCAAACCCCAGGGCGGCAAGCCCGACCGGCTCGGCTTCGGCCAGCATGGCGGGCTGAATATCCATGAACAGTCGCCGGTGCTCGTCATCGACGGGCCCGGCTTCAGCACCGGCGCGCCGCCCGCCCCGGCCGCCGTGGTCGACATCGCGCCCACGCTGCTCGCCCATCTCGGACTGCCGGCAAACGATCTCGACGGCAGGCCCCTGCAGGAGGCCGCGCCGCGTTTAGCCGCCGCCCCCTTCTCCCTTCAGATCCCCGTTTCGGAGAACCGCCGATGACCTCGCTCAGTCTCAGCCGCCGCACCTTCCTTGCCGGCACCGCCGCTGTTGGCCTTGCCGGCGGGCTTGTACCCTTCCAGCCGCGGAGCGCGCTTGCCGCCGCCGACCCCACGCGCGGCGGCGTGCTGCGCTACGCGACGCTTGGTCTCGACACCGCAGACCCGCACCGACACACCGGCTCGATCGCGGTGCAGCAGATCTATGCCGAAGCCCTGACCTCGATCGGTGACGACGGCGCGGCGGCGCCCTTCCTTGCCGAGAGCTTCGCCGTCTCGCCGGATGGCAAGACCTACACCTTCACGCTGCGCGAGGGCGTGACGTTCCACAATGGCGACGTGATGGGCGCCGACGACGTCGTCGCCAACATCATCCGCGTCAAGGACAAGGTAAAGGGCGGTTGGCTCGCCTCGGCGATGAAGCTGGTGGAAACCGTGACCGCCCAGGACGCCCGCACCGTGGTCATCGCCATGCACGAGCCCTATGCGCCGCTGGTGAACCTGATGTCCGAACTCTGGATTCTCTCGCCGAAATCCCCGGGTTGGGACGACACCATCACCACCCCGATCGGCACCGGCCCGTTCACTTTCGGCACGTGGCAGCCCAAGGTGAAGCTGACCGCGCCGGCCAGCCCCGCCTATTGGCGCGGCGGCATGCCCTATCTCAGCGCCATAGAGGCGGATCTGCGCGACGGTGCGGACCGTCAGCTCGCCCTGCGCGCCGGCGAGATCGACATTGCCAGCGTGCCGGCGGACATCGCCAAGCAGCTCGCCAAGGATCCCAACCTGCGCGTCTCCCAGCTGAAGGATGCCGGCTGGTACTTCGTCGCCTTCAACAACCGCAAGCCGCGCCCGCCCTTCAACGATGTGCGCGTGCGCCAGGCGCTCGCCTACGCGATCGACAAGGCGGCATTCATCAACTTCGCCTCGGCGGGCACCGGCGTGGTCTCCAACCAGATGGTCGGCCCCGGCAATCTGTATTTCGATGACGCGCTGTTCAAGGCCGACCCGCATGCCAAGGCGGACCTCGGCAAGGCCAAGGCGCTGCTGAAGGAAGCGGGCGTCGATCCCAGCAAGGAAACCATCGAGTTCGTCTCCTGGCAGGAAAGCTACCCGCAGGTGGTGGTGCAGATGGTGCGCAAGCTCGGCTTCAACGTGAACCACGTCGCGCTCGACGACATCGGCACGCAGAAGCGGCTCGGTCAGTATGACTGGGACATGAACTGCATGAGCTCAGGTCCGCGCGCCGACATCTTCCTGCGCTATGTGCGGCTGATGAGCGACGGGCCGAACCCGGTGCTGTGGGGCGGCATCCAGGATTCGGCCTTCGACGCGCTGGTGAAGAAGGCTGTGGCCGAAACCGACCTCGCCACCCGCCGCCAGCACTATCTCGAC
The DNA here is from genome assembly GCF_031456575.1 of Ancylobacter sp. 3268. Classification (NCBI taxonomy): domain Bacteria; kingdom Pseudomonadati; phylum Pseudomonadota; class Alphaproteobacteria; order Hyphomicrobiales; family Xanthobacteraceae; genus Ancylobacter; species Ancylobacter sp. 3268. The sequence continues at coordinate 124,353 of NZ_JAVDUX010000001.1, read as the reverse complement.
GCCTGGAAGATGGTGATGGACAACTACTATGTCGTCGCGCTCGGCATGGATGCCGACCAGATCGTCATCCGCAAGGGCGTCGAGGGCTATGAGCCCGGCTTCACCTGGTCGCCCAACCGGGTGGATGGCGGCGTGGCCCAGACCTGGCTCGCGGGCCGGTCGTGAGCCTCGCGCTCCCCTCCGAGGTGGGCGGAGCGGTGCGACGGGGGCTTTCCCCGCGCACCGTGATCGCGGCGCTGGTGCTGGCGGCGATCATCGCGCTCGCCCTCGCCGCGCCGCTGATCACCCCGTTCGATCCGCTCGACCAGGACCTGCTGGCGCTGAACCAGCCTCCCGGCGCGGAGCACTGGCTGGGCACCGACCATATGGGGCGGGACGTGTTCTCCCGTCTCGTCATGGGCGCCCGCACCACGCTGGTGGTCGGCTTCGGCGGGGCGCTGGTTGCCTTCATCCTCGGCGCCGGTCTCGGCCTCGTCGCGCTGTCCTTCGGGCGGGCCGCGGAGACGGCGATGTTCGCGCTGATCGATCTCGTGCGCGCCATGCCGGACGTCCTGCTGGCGCTGCTGCTCATCGTGGCGCTGGGCGCCGGGGCGCAGCCGGTGATGATCGCGCTCGGCATCGCCTTTGCCCCCTTCTTCGCCTATGTCGCCCGTGCCACCTTCCACCGCGAGGCGGTGAAGGACTATGTCACGGCCGCACGGCTGTTCGGGGGCGGACGACTGCACGTGCTGCGCCTGCACATCGCGCCAAACCTTGTCGGCGGCCTCATAACCCAGGCCGCGATCCTGCTGCCGCGCTGCGTGGTGACGGAATCGGTGCTCAGCTTCCTCGGCCTCGGCTCCTCGCCGGATCAGCCGACCTGGGGCCGCATGGTGGCCGATGCCAGCCATTACATCGAGACGTCCCCGCATGCCATTCTGGCGCCGGTGCTCGCCATCGTGGCGCTGACCCTGTCGCTGTCGATGATCGGCGATGCGGTGCGCCGCAGGCTCGATCCGCTGCGCGCCGCGGACGAGGCCGCGCTATGAAAACCGTTCTCCACCGTCTTTCGCCCTTTGCCATCGCGCTGGCGCGGATGCTGGTGCAGGCGACCGGCATCGTCGTCGTCGTGTTCCTGCTCGCCCGGCTGGTTCCCGGCGACGCCGTCGACGTGAAGGGCCTCGAGGGCGATCTCACCGCCGCCCAGCAGGTCGCGTTGCGCCATGAGCTCGGGCTGGATCGAAGCGTCCCCGAGCAGCTCGTCGCCTGGAGCTGGCGGGCGCTTAAGGGCGATTTCGGCGACTCCATCCGCTTCGGCCGCCCGGTGTCGGGCATGCTCGGCACCGCCCTGCCGACCACGCTGCTCTTCGCCGCGCTCAGCTTCGCTCTCGGTCTCGGCCTTGCCCTCGCCCTTGCGGTCGGGGCGGTGACCACCGGCAATCGCGTTCTCCGGGAACTGGTCAACCTCTTCAGCGTCTGGTCCATCGCCCTGCCGACTTTCTGCGTCGGCGTGATCGGCATCCTGGTGTTTTCCGTCTGGCTCGGCTGGTTGCCGGTCCTCGGCTCGATGAACCTGCCGGTCATCATCATCGGCATCGACAGTGCCGGGGTGATCGTCAAGCCGCTGCACGAGGAGCTGCGCGAGGCGGCGACCTCCGCCCATGTGCGCACTGCCCGCGCCAAGGGGCTGGCGCCCTGGCGCATCGCCCTGCGCCATCTGCTGCCGACCGCCGTGCCGGTCATGCTCGCGCTGTCCGGGCTCGTGCTGACCAGCCTCGTGGCGGGCACGCTGACCATGGAGGTACTGTTTGGCCTGCCGGGCGTCGGCAGCCTGCTGCTCAACGCGATCCATGGCCGCGACTACCCGGTCATCCAGGCGGCGATCCTTGTCATCGCCGTCGCGCTGGTGGTGATCAATGCCGCCACCGATCTCCTCCATCGCCTGATCGACCCGAGGATGACGTCATGACCGGGCCTCTTCTTTCCCTGCGCAACCTCATTGTCAGCGCGGGCGGACGGCGCCTGGTGGACGGCGTCTCGCTCGACATCGAGGCCGGGCGCACGCTCGCCATCATCGGCGAATCCGGCTCCGGCAAATCGCTCACCGCCTTGTCCTTGCTCGGCCTGCTGCCCGAGGAGCTCGTCGTCGATCCGGCGACCCGTCTCACTATAGAGGGCCGCCCCCTCGCGCCGCGCGACGAGCACGGCTGGCGGGCGCTGCGCGGACGGCGCATCGCCATGGTGTTCCAGGATCCGATGGCTTGTCTCAATCCGTTCATGCGGGTGGCGGCCCAGATCGACGAGACGCTCCGGCGCGCCGGCATTACGTCTCCCTCCGAACGGCGCCGGCGGATCGAGGACGGCCTCGCCGAGGTGGAGCTGCCCGATCCGGCGGCACTCGCCCGGCGCTACCCGCACCAGCTATCCGGCGGGCAGCAGCAGCGCGTGATGATCGCGATGGCGCTGGCCGGCGAGCCGGACCTCCTGATCGCCGATGAGCCGACCAGCGCGCTCGACGCCTGCGTGCAGGCCGACATCGTGGCCTTGCTGGCGCGGCTGCAGACGAGCCGCCGCCTCGCCTTGCTGATCATCACCCATGACCTCGCGGTTGCCGCCGCGCTCGGCCACACCATTGCGGTGATGCAGCACGGGCGCATCGTCGAAGACGGCCCGGCGGCGCAGATCATCGCCCAGCCGCGCCATCCCTACACAGCGCGTCTCGTCGGTTCCGGGCGGCTGTTCGACGCCGTGACGGCATCGCCTATTCCGCTGCGCCATGTCGTGGCGACAGCCGAGAATGTGAGTATCGACTATACCGCGCGCCGCCTGTTCGGCAGCACGTTCCGCGCCGTGCAGGATGCCTCGCTGTTCCTCGTGGCCCGCCGCACCGTCGGTCTGCTCGGTGAATCCGGGTCCGGCAAGAGCACGCTCGCGGCCGCTCTTGCCGGGCTGCGCACGCCCTCCACGGGGAGCATCCGCCTGCTTGGCCATGTAATCGGGCCCGGCGGAAAGCCTCTGCCGAACGCGCTGCGCCGCCGCTGCCAGATGGTGTTCCAAAATCCCTATGGCGCGCTCAATCCGCGGCTGACCATCGGCCGGGCGCTGGCGGAGCCGTTGGCTCTGGCGGGCGTTCCGGCGCCCGCGCGTGCTGGCCGCATTACCCGGGGCCTGCGCGAAGTCGGCCTCGATGCCGAACACGCCGCGCGCTACCCGCACCAGCTCTCCGGCGGCCAGCGCCAGCGCGCCTGCATTGCCCGCGCCCTGCTGTGTGACCCCGAGGTGCTGATTTGCGACGAAGTGATCTCGGCACTCGACATGACGGTGAAGGTGCAGATCCTTGAACTGTTGAAGCGGCTGCAGGGGGAGCGCGGCTTCGCCATGCTCTTCGTCGGCCACGACCTCGACGCGGTGCGCTGGATTTCCGACGAGGTGCTGGTCATGCACAGGGGGCGCATTGTGGAGAATTGTGGGCCCGAAGACCTCAACCTGGCGCAGGTTCGCGATCCCTACACGCGGCGCCTGCTGTCGGCCCGGCTTATCTCGCCACTCGAGCGCTTATGGCAGGAAGCGCGGGTCGAACGCCCGCAGTCCAGCGAGGTGGCTGGCGCGGAAACGACGCCCGTCGTTTGATCCCACCTCCGGATGCCGGCAATCGGCATTCGGCGTGCCGTCAAGCGCCCCCAACGCCCGGCGGCATTCGGCAGCAACAGCGGACGCCATCGCGGAAATGGAGTTGAAATGGCGGAGACGGAGGGATTCGAACCCTCGAGACCCTTTTAGGGGTCTGCTCATTTAGCAAACGAGTGCCTTCAGCCTCTCGGCCACGTCTCCGGTCGGCCGAGCTTGCCCGCCTCAACAACGAAGCACACCCCGCGACGGCGACCTGTCTAGGTATCGCGACGGGTCTGGTCAAGGCCCAACAGCATTTTCGCCCGCCCCGTCCCACGCCATGCGCGCGCAGGAAGTCCAAACCGCCGCGCCGGCGGGCATGGAGGTGAGGCCGGTCCTCGGAGCGGGCGCCGGCGGCAACACGCTCCGCGCCTCGGCGGGGAGACGACCGACGAGCCGGCCGGCGCCCCCCTCGCCCTAACGCAGCCCGACCAGCCGCTTCATCCTCAGCGCCATGCAGATCACCAGCGCGCAGCCGATCGGGAACACGAACTCGTTCACCGCCGTGCCGATCAGCCGGGCCGGAGTCACCGCCGTGCCGAGTTGCGCCGCCCGCCACAGGTTCAGCCCGGTCATCGCCCCGGCGGCCAGCACGCCCACCGCCACGCCGAGCAGGAAATAGCTGCGGATACGGGTCACCTCGTGCTGCGACAGATAACCCAGCACGGCGCCGAGAGCGGCATATTCAATGCCCTTGATGGCACAGACGAGATAGAAGAACAGGTCGATCCCCGCCGGGGCGAGGTCCATCGCCGATTGCACCGTGCGCTGCGCGCCCTTGGCGATCCCCCAGGCCACGGGGCCGGAGACCAGCCCCAGCAGCCCCATCACCAGCGCGCGGTCGCGCCCGGCCACCGTGCCCACGGCGAGGCCGATGCACACCAGCACCGCCCAGCTCACCCCCTGGGCCACGTCGCCGAGCACCGCCACGCCCGGCCAGCCGGTGCCGAGGCCGAGATTGAGCGCGAGCATCAGCAGCTGCACGAGAAGGCCGAGCAGCACCGCCATCCAGGCGACCACCACCGCGCGCCGCACCGCCTCGGCGGCGATGGAGCCGACGATTCCCTCGGTATAATCGTCGGAGATCGCGGCGTGACTGCCGCCGACCGGGTCCATGTCCGTCATCGCCCGCCCCTCGGGTGACGCCACGTCAGGCCGCAGGTTAGATCATCCGGTGCGAAAACGGAACGCACCTCGGCTCGCCCGGCCCCGGCGGCAGACGGCCGAATCCGCCGCTGCGGGTGCGTCAGCGGGCACGCTGGCCGAACAGCACCTTCTGCGCTTCCTTGTCGGTGGCGAGGTCGGTCTTGTTGCGGTCCTCGGCGTTCACCGAGAGGCCGCGCTTCACCGCCGGGCGGGCCAGCATGCGGGCCAGCCAGGCCTTGAGGTTGGGGAATTCCTCGATGTTCTGGCCCTGCCGCTCCCACAGCTTCGCCCAGCCGAGGCAGGCGATGTCGGCGATGGAATAGTCGCCGGCGAGATAGTCGCGGTCGCCGAGGCGCTTGTTCATCACCCCGTACAGCCGGTGGGTCTCGTTGGTGTAGCGGTCGATGGCGTAGGGCAGCTTCTCCGGCGCATAGATGCGGAAATGGTGCGTCTGCCCGGCCATCGGCCCCAGCCCGGCCATCTGCCAGAACAGCCACTGGTCGACCTCGACCCGTCCGCGCTCGGTGGCGGGATAGAACAGCCCGGTCTTGCGGCCGAGATATTGCAGGATCGCCCCCGACTCGAACACCGAGATCGGCGCACCGTCCGGTCCCTGCGGATCGACGATGGCGGGAATCTTGTTGTTGGGCGAGATCGCCAGGAATTCGGGCTTGAACTGGTCGCCCTTGGCGATGTTCACCGGGATGACCTCATAGGGCAACCCGCACTCTTCCAGCATGATGCTGATCTTCCAGCCGTTCGGCGTCGGCCAGTAATAGAGCTTGATCGGGTTCGTCTGAAGTTCGGCCATGGGCACGCGGCCCTCCACAGTCCCGCCCCCTTTTGGGCGTCTCGCCAACAGAACTAGGGCCGCGCGAGCCGGCTTGCAAGCGGGGCCGCGCCGGGTGCCGCCAGTGCCGAAGACACCGGCATGGCGGGCGTTTGATGGCGCAAACCCACGCCGCCGCCGGCCACCCCTTCCGCAACGCCACGAATTGGGATGCCTCTGCGGAAGTATTCGTCGATTACATTCATGTAATGACACGAATTCTGCTTGGCCGGGCCGAATTTGCGACATCGGGCCGGAGCTATCCTGTCGACCGTCCGCCGCTGATGACGGACGCCATGGAGGATCAGGACATGAACCGCACCCGTTTCACCGGTCGTCGCCTCGCCACCGGAATCGCCACCGCCGCCTTCGTCGTCACCTCCGCCGCGGCCTTTGCCGCCAGCCCCGCCCCCGCCGGCACGGCGCCGGCGCCCGCCGCCAGCGCCTATGCCCCGGCGCAGACCGCCTCCACCCCGTCCGCCAAGCCGATCAAGGTCGCGCAGACCTCCAAGCTCAAGGCCTGCGAGAAGGAATGGAAGACCGGCGAGAAGGGCGGCAAGCTCAACGACATGAACCGCAAGGCGTTCCTGTCGAGCTGCGTGAAGGGCGCCTGACGCTTTCCCCGACGGAGCTCGCGAAGGGAACGGCGCCCTCCCCCGCGCGCCCTTCCCTTCGCCGCCCGGCGGCGCGGCGGTCACGGCCGCCCGGCCCGCCTCAGATGCCGAGCTTGCCCTTGAGCAGGTCGTTCACCGCCTGCGGATTGGCCTTGCCGCCGGTCTGCTTCATCACCTGGCCGACGAACCAGCCGAGCATGGTCGGCTTGGCGATCACCTGCGCCACCTTGTCCGGGTTGGCGGCGATGATCGCGTCCACCGCCGCCTCGATCGCGCCGGTGTCGGTCACCTGCTTCAGGCCGCGCTCTTCGACCACCGCGCGCGGGTCCAAAGGTCCGTTTCCTGCCTCGGTGAACACGATCTCGAACAGGTCCTTGGCGATCTTGCCGGAGATGGTGCCGTCGGCGATCAGGTCGACGATGGCGCCGATCTGCGCGGCGGAGACCGGCGAGGTCTCGATGCTCCGGCCTTCCTTGTTCAGCCGGCCGAACAGCTCGTTGATGACGAAGTTCGCCGCCGCCTTGGCGTCGCGGCCCTTCGCGGCCTCCTCGTAATAATCGGCGGTGGCCTTCTCCGCGACCAGCACGTCGGCGTCATAGGCCGAGAGCCCGTAATCGCGCACGAAGCGCGCCTTCTTCTCGTCCGGCAGTTCCGGCAGATGCGCGGCGAGCGCGTCGACGAAGCCCTGGGAGAACTCCAGCGGCAGCAGGTCCGGATCGGGGAAGTAGCGATAGTCGTGCGCCTCTTCCTTGGAGCGCATGGAGCGCGTCTCGCCGCGGCCGGGGTCGAACAGCCGCGTCTCCTGCTCGATCACCCCGCCATCCTCGAGGATGCCGATCTGCCGGCGCGCCTCGACCTCAACCGCCTGGCCGATGAAGCGGATGGAGTTGACGTTCTTGATCTCGCAGCGCGTGCCGAAATCGGAGCCCGGCCGGCGTACAGAAACGTTGACGTCGGCGCGCAGATTGCCCTTCTCCATGTCGCCGTCGCAGGTGCCGAGATAGCGTAGGATGGTGCGCAGCTTGGTCACATAGGCCTTGGCCTCTTCCGACGAGCGCAGGTCCGGCTTGGAGACGATCTCCATCAGCGCGACGCCGGAGCGGTTGAGGTCGACCAGCGACTGGGTCGGCGACAGGTCGTGGATCGACTTGCCGGCATCCTGCTCCAGATGCAGCCGCTCGATGCCGACCTCGATCTGCCCCTCGGAGGTGTCGACCAGCACCACGCCCTCGCCGACGATCGGGCTCTTGTACTGGCTGATCTGGTAGCCCTGCGGCAGGTCGGGATAGAAGTAGTTCTTGCGGTCGAACACCGATTTCAGGTGGATCTGCGCCTTGAGCCCGAGGCCGGTGCGCACCGCCTGCTTGACGCATTCCTCGTTGATCACCGGCAGCATGCCGGGCATCGCGGCGTCGACCAGCGAGACATGCGAGTTGGGCTCGCCGCCGAATTCGGTGGAGGCGCCGGAGAACAGCTTGGAGTTGGAGGTCACCTGCGCATGGATCTCCATGCCGATGACGACTTCCCAATCGCCGGTCGCGCCCTTGATCAGCTTCTTCGGGTCGGCGGGGCGGGTGTGCATGTTCATGTGAGGGCCTCGTCGCAGCGCGGTCGTGTGGGAGCCTGACTACTCCCATGACAGTGTGGAAGGCAACCGGAACAGCCGCCGCGGCGGCGGCGCGCGCGGAGGGACATCAACATCCGTACCGATCTGCCGAGGACGAAGGACGCCTTCCTGCGCTGGCCGAGTTGCAGGAGGAGCGTTTTCAGTCCTTGATGCTCATAGCGCGGCGATGGCGCCGGCCGCCTACAAGGCCGAACTGCCCGCACGGGGGAACCCCAATATGCGGTCGGGCGTCGAGGCCCTGCCCTGAGGCCGGCGGATGGAGGCCCCCCACCCCTTCGGCCACCGCCTCCGCTTCTGCGAGCAGCGCGGCGGCCAGGAGGGAAGCGGTCGCTCCAGCTAGGGTCGCAGCCTCCACTGCGGCTACTTCATGATCTTCTCGAACTGAAATGCGTCACCATCCCCCGGTAAGTCGTCCTGGCCCGCCGGCTGGTGCGGGTCAGAATGGTACCGGTTGAAGAACTCTATGATTTTGAAGCCGCACTTGTTTACGTAAAAGTGGATGTTTCGCTTCTCGAAATAGGGGGTATGCGTCTGCCACGTGACCGTCTCTGGATAACGTCGCTCGATCGCCAGCCACGCTTCATGGCCCAGACCGCGGCCATGCTCGCCCACCTTGATGAAGAACAGATCGAGCGAGTTGTGATTGGTTTTCATGTCGAGGGTCAGGACGGCACCGCCGACCTTCCGACCATCGGATAGGATGCGGAGAACCACAGCACCGGGCGCTTCGATTGCGGCTTCCAGATTCTTGTCGGATGGGATTGGCCCGTCCGGCAGAGCTCCAAACTCATCGACGACGGCCACCGCAAAGGCGTCTTGCAGTTCCTTCTTGAAGGTCGGGAGATCGCTGGGATGAGTAGTTACGAGAGTTACCAGTTCACTTGCCATACTAACGACTTACGCTGCGCACCGGGTGGAATTTGGGCAGCGCAAGTCCGCCAAATGCGGTCCTGACCATCAAGCTGACCGGGGTCCCCTGCCGAAGATTCCGCACCTCGGTCTGAGGGACATCTCGCGACAAGCCCCTATCCTTTGCGGCCCAAGCGCGGCTCGGGCGTCGAAAGGTGAGAGCGGCGGGAGCCTCGGAGCCCCGCCGGCAGCCCTCGCCCTCACTGCACCGAGATCAGCGCGTAGGGGCATTGCAGGTTCGGCGAATCCGACCCGTCGCGCCAGCAGACCACGTTGTGGCTGAGGTCGACGATCAGCTCTGTCGGGTCCTCCTCGCCATTCGGGCCGGGCCGGCGCATGAACAGCATGCGGTCCGGCTCGATGGTCTTCACGAGGTGGTAATACTCCGCATTGCCGTCCGGCCGTTCCTGAAATTCGCGCCACACCTTGTCGCCGAGATTGATCACGCTGGCGTCGAGCAGTCGCACCGTCTTGGTCTGCTCGTTGTAATAGGGGGTCTTGAAGCTGATCACGCGGGCATCGGCCAGCGCCAGCGGCCGCTTGGCGCCGGTATAGAGCGCCACCACCGCCAGGCTCAGCGAGCCGAGCAGGAACAGCGCGAAGGTGAAGAACCCGATCCACGGATGGGTGCTGTGGGTGCGGGCGAGAAAGACCACGCCGACGCAGCCGATGATGAGGCACACCAGCGCGACGATGCCGAGCCCCGTCTCGCTCGCGGCCCGGATGATCGCCGGGCCGTTCTGGAACAGCGCATTCAACCACTCCATGCCACGCCTCCCACATTTGGCGACGGCACGGCGCGCCCCCCGCGCGCCCTGGGTTTCCGGGGAGAGAGTGCGCCGGAAAGGGCGGTCGCGCAACGGTTGCAGCGACTTGCGCCAGATCAAGGCCGGATGCCCCCCGGTCCGGCAGGCTGCCGGCGGATGTGAGGGAGGCGAAAGATGCGCATCGACACCATCGACGAGAGGCTCACGCTGTTCCGGCACATGGCCGGCCATATGGGCCTGCACGAACTCGATCCGTCGGCGATCCCGCCCGGCGAACTGCGCGCCGGCGCCGAGCGCTGCCTCGGCTGCCGCGCCGGCGCCGCCTGCCGCGACTGGCTGGCCCGCGCGGCCGAGAACGCCCCGCCGCCGGAGTTCTGCCGCAACGCCGCGACGTTCCGCCAATGGGTCGAGGCGGAGATCGACGCCCCGCGCTGAGCGCCCGCCGGGCCGCCCGCTCAACCGATGCTCATCAGCCCCGTGCCGAGGATCGCCACCACCGCGCCGATCCAGGCGGCCGGCGACGGCGCGACGCCCGAGCGCAGCCACACCATCGGCAGGATCGCCACCGGCGCCATCGAGGACAGCGTCGAGACCACGCCGACATTGCCGCCCGCCAGCGCCGCCATCAGCAGCGCCATGCCCAGCACGGTGCCGAAGAAGGCCGAGCCGACCGCCGTCGCCACATTGCGCGGCGTCGCCGGCGCGGTGTCGCGCCGCGCGAAGGGAAACACCGCCAGCGCCACGAAAAACGCCGCGGCGAGGCCGGAGCGCACCGCCATCGCCGCGAAGGGCTCGACACCGGCCGCCATGACCGGGCGGGCGAACAGATTGCCGAGCGCCTGCCCGAGTGCTGTCACCACCCCGAGCCCGATGCCCGCCCAGGCCGGCCCGACCCGCGGCCCCTTCGGGCGCGGCGCGCCTTCCGGCGCCGGAAGCGCCGGCCGTTCAGCCTCGCCTCGCCGCCGCCGCGGCACCCCCACCGCCAGCGCCACGCCCGCCAGCACCAGCGCCACGCCCAACCCCTGCCGCGCGCTGATCGTCTCGCCCAGCGCGACATAGCCCAGGGCCAGCGCGAAGGGCGAGGTGAGCGCGAACAGCAGCGCGGTGATGCGCGGGCCGGCGGAGTAGATCGCGGCGAAATAGGTGGTGCTGGCGATGACGATGCCGAACAGCCCGGAGGCCGCCAGCAGCCCCAGCTGCGCCGCGCCGATGCTGCTCCAGCCGCCGAGCGCGGTGGCGACGGCGGCGTTCATCAGGAAGGCGGCGCTCATCTGCCAGCGGGTGAGGCGGAACAGGCCGACGCGCCCATTCAGCTCGCTGACGAACATGGCGCTCAGCGCGATGCAGCTGGCGGCGCCCACCGCCATGATTTCGGGGAGAAACACAGGGATGACGTCCTCGGCGGCCCGGCGCCGCCGTTCAGGCTCCGGCCGGTCGGACGGGCGCCCGCTCAAAGCACGGCGACGCCGCATCCGCCATTCGACCTTCGCGGCAGACGGCTCTCACACGAGAGCCTTCTGAGTCTCCAGCCGGCAATTGCGGAAACAGCGACGGAACTCCCTCTCCCCGCCTCGAACTCGGCTATTGCCGAGTTCGATCTTTGGAACGTCAAACTTGGCAACAGCTGAGTTTGACGGAGAGGGCTGGTGAGGGGCCTTCGGGGCCTCCCAACGTTGTCTCCCCTCACCGACCCGCTTCGCGGGCCGCCTCTCCCCAACGGGGAGAGGAAAGCGGATAACCACCGGCGACGCCGCCGCTCAGCCGAGCCGCTCGTTCTCGTAGTCGACCACCCATTGGATCAGCACCCGCCACAGCTTCTCGGCGAGTTCCGGCGGCACGCCCTTGGTCTCGGCGGTGGCGGTCACCTTCTCCACCACGTCCTCGACCCGCTCGGGCAGCAGCGCCGCCAGCCCCTCGGCCTTCTTCACCGCGATGACGTGCTTCACCACCTCGAAGCGCTTGGCGAGCAGCTCCACCATCTGCGCGTCGAGGGCGTCGATCTCCGCCCGGAAGGGCGCCAGGGCGCGCTCGTTCTCGGGCAGCAGGCGCGCCATCACAGCCACCACTTCTCGGGGCATTCGAAGCGGCCGGCGGCGTCCTCGATCACCTGCGCGAGCGAGAACAGCGCCTCTTCGCCGAAGGGCCGGCCGATCAGCTGCAGCCCGAGCGGCAGCCCGTCGCCGGAGAGCCCCGCCGGCACCGCGATGCCGGGCAGCCCGGCCATGTTGAGCGTCACCGTGAACACGTCCTGCAGGTACATCTCCACCGGGTCGGCGCCGGACTTCTCGCCGATGCCGAAGGCGGGCGACGGCGTCGCCGGCGCCAGCACCGCGTCGATGCCGGCATGGAAGGCGTTCTCGAAGTCGCGCTTGATCAGCGTGCGGACCTTCTGCGCCCGCACGTAATAGGCGTCGTAATAGCCGGCGGAGAGCACATAGGTGCCGATCATGATGCGCCGGCGCACCTCGGCGCCGAAGCCGCTCGCGCGGGTCTTCTCGTACATCTCGACGATGTCGCGGCCGGGCACCCGCTCGCCATAGCGCACGCCGTCATAGCGCGCGAGGTTGGAGGAGGCCTCGGCCAGCGCCACGATGTAATAGGCGGGCAGCGCGTATTTGCTGTGCGGCAGGCTGATGTCCACCACCTCGGCGCCGGCGTCGCGCAGCCATTGCGCACCCTCGTCCCACAGGCTGGCGATCTCGCCGGACATGCCGTCGACGCGGTATTCGCGGGGGATGCCGATGCGCATGCCCTTCACCGAGCCGCCCACCGCCTGCTGATAGTCCGGCACCGGCCGGTCGACGCTGGTGGAATCCTTCGGGTCGTGCCCGGCCATGGAGCGCAGCAGCAATGCCGCGTCGTTCACCGAGCGGGCGATCGGCCCGGCCTGGTCGAGCGAGGAGGCATAGGCGATGATGCCCCAGCGCGAGCAGCGGCCATAGGTCGGCTTGATGCCGACCGTGCCGGTGAAGGCCGCCGGCTGGCGGATCGAGCCGCCGGTATCGGTGCCGGCCGCGCCGGCGCAGATATGCGCCGCCACCGCCGCCGCCACGCCGCCGGAGGAGCCGCCGGGCACCAGCGGCTGATCGGACCCGTCGCGCCTCCACGGGTTCACCGTCGGGCCGAAGGCGCTCGATTCGGTGGAGGAGCCCATGGCGAACTCGTCCTGGTTCAGTTTGCCGAGCAGCACCGCGCCGTCGCCCCACAGCTTGGAGGTGACGGTGGATTCGTATTGCGGCACGAAGTTCTTCAGCATGTTGGAGCCGGCGGTGGTGCGCACGCCATCCACCGCGTAATTGTCCTTCACCCCGAGCGGGATACCTTCCAGCGGCCCCGCCTCGCCCCTGGCGATGCGCGCGTCGCTGGCCTTGGCCATCTCCAGCGCCTTTTCCGGCGTCGCCAGCACATAGGCGTTGAGGTCGCCGGCGGGCGCGATGGCGTCGAGATAGGCCTGGGTGAGCTCGGTGGCGGTGAAATGGCCCTGCGCCAGCCCCTCGCGGGCGGCGGTGATGGTCAGGCGGGTAAGTTCGGTCATCGCGCTCACTCCACCACCTTGGGCACGGCAAAGAAGCCGTCCTCGGCCACCGGAGCGTTGGCGAGCACCCGTTCGGGATAGAAGCCGTCCGTCACCGTGTCCTGGCGCAGCGGCAACGTCATGGGGATGACGCTGGTCATCGGCTCGACGCCGGCGACGTCGACCTCGGCCAGCTCGTCCACGAAGGCCAGGATGGCGTTCAGCTCGCCCTGGAGATGGACCACTTCTTCCTCGGTGACGGCGATGCGCGCGAGATGCGCGACCCGCCGGACCGTCGCCTGATCGACCGACATCCGAATTCCCGACACGACGTGACAATGCTGCCGCGCCGTATAGCAGGCCGGCGGCGCGTCCCGCAACGCAGCTTGGCGCCGCCGCCGCCGCGGGGCGGGGAATTCATCGCGGCCGGCCGCCCGTGCCGCGGGGGCTCAACTACCGGCGAGCGCCAGGCACTTGCCGGCGGCTTCGGCATTGGTGCGGGCCGCGCCGCGATCGATCTTGCCGCCCATGGCCAGCGAGCGGGTCTTGTCGGTCACGACGCCGCGAACGTCGCCGCCCGAGCTGATCGACGCGAACGAGGCGGCATAGATCGCCTTGCCGTCGGCATTGAGCCCGGCGGCGCAGGCATCGGCGGCGGCCTTGTCGGCCAGTGCCGGCGCCGCGACGAGAACCAGGGCGCCGAGGCACAGCGAGGCCGCCGCGCCCCGGCGGAGCGTGGTGAGGGAAATCGACATGGAATTCTCCTGTTGCAGATGGATTCAGCGCAGGCCGGGACGATTGACCGGCCCGCCCATATTGACGCCCGGCCCCGGCCGGGCGACGGCGCGGGCAGCCGGGCTGCCGACGCATCCCACCGGATAGCCCGGACGGGTGCAATAAATGGCGGCCCGCGCGGCGGGAGCCGGCGCGGGCCGCACCACGCAACCGCGCGGGTAGCCCGGTCCGGTGCAGTACACCACCGCCGCCGAGACGGGGGACGCGCTGGCGATCAGCGCGCCGGCGGCCAGCATCGCGCCGGCCGCGAACGCTCCAGCCGCAGGCGGCGATACGATAAACCGGAAGCCCTTGTAGCGCATGACATGTCCCCGTTTCGGGAGGATTCTCCGCCCAGAACGCACTCAACGCCCGGCGGTTACCTTGCGCAATGCCGATTTTTGACCGCGTCCGGCCGCGCGGCCGCTGCGGGGATGGCAGCGCCCCGCGGGCCGCGGCGGGCTGGCCGGTTGAAGCGGTGGCGGGAACGATGCCATAAGGCGTGGGAAAATCGGAATACGCCTCCATGCTCGATCCGACCTCGTGGCGCGCCCCGGCGGCGGAACGCCGGCCAGAGCTCGAAGCCTTGCGCGCTCACCCGCTGTTCGCGCCGGCGGCGCGGGAGGCGGCCGCCGGCATCGTCGCCACCTATCGCGGCAATGCCGTGATGAATCGGCTGCTGAACGATCGCGGGCGCTTCATCCTCTCCATGCTGGTGCTCGCCCTGCACTACGAGCCACCCGGTGCCGGAGGCGGCGGGCTCAGTGCCGGCCGGCTGAAGGCCGAGGTGGCCGCCCTCCGCGTCTGCAGCCCCGGCCGCGCCGTCGCCATGCTGGGCGCCTTCCGGCTGCTCGGCCTCGTCGAATCCCTGCCCGCTCCCGGCGGCGACCGCCGGCTGAAGCGGCTGGCGCCCACCGCCCGCCTGCTCGACCTGCACCGCGCGCGCTGGCGCCATATTCTGGCGGCGATGGCGCGCCTGGTGCCGGAAGGGGCCGCCGGCCTCGCCCATATCGACGAGCCGGATTTCCTGGCGATCTACATCGATGCGCTGATCCAGCCCTTCCGCGAGGGCTGGCGGCTGCTCGACGACGTGCCGGAACTGGCGCCCTTTGCCGATCGCGACGCCGGCATGGTCATCGCGCTGTCGCTGATGGAAGCCGGCCACGACCAGCCGCCGGTGCCGATCACCCATCTCGCCCGCCGGTTCGGCGTCTCCCGCTCGCATGTCCTCGGCCTGTTGCGCGCCGGCGAGGAGGCGGGGCTGCTGCGCCGGCCCGATTCGCGCGGCGGCGCGCTCGCCGAGCCAGCGCTGGCGGCGGCGCTGCAAGATTTCATCGCCGTCGCCTTCCTCATGCAGGCGCAGGCGGTACGCCGCGCCTGTGCCGCGCTCGGCCACGCCATCCCGCCCTAGCCCCGGCGGGGGGGCACGGGGGTAGCGGGCGGCGCGGCGCGACGCCCCTCCCTCGCCGGCCGTGCCGCCGCGTCTCAGCCCTTGGCGAACGGCTTCGGTTCGCCGCTCGTCAGCACATGCACGCTTGCCTCGTCGCCGACGAAGTCGACGAAGCGATCGGCCGTCGGCTCCAGCGGCGGGAAGGAGCCGTAATGGCAGGGGATGATCGTCAGCCCCGGCAGGAAGCGCTTCACCGCCAGCGCCGCCGTCTCCGGCCCCATGGTGAAGCGGTTGCCGATCGGCATGATGACGATCTCCGGCTTGTGGATCTCGGCGATCAGCGCCATGTCGGAAAAGATGTCGGTGTCGCCCATGTGCCAGACGGTGGGCTCGCCGGGGGCGTGCACGATCAGCCCGTTGGCATTGCCGAGATAGACCGAGGCGTTGTCGGCCAGCGCGCCGGAGGAGTGGTCAGCCCGCACCATGCTCACCGAGAAGCCGTCGAGGCCGATGGTGCCGCCGGTGTTCATCATCTCCAGCTTCTTCACCCCCTGCAGCCCGAGCCAGGAGGCGAGGTCGGCATTCGCGACCACCGTCGCCCCGGTCGCCTCGGCAATGGCGACGGTGTCGCCGACATGATCGCCATGGCCATGGGTCAGCAGCACGTAGTTGGTGCCCAGCACCGCCACGTCGCGGCTGGAGCCGAAGCTCGGATTGCCGGACAGGAAGGGGTCGATCAGCACCGCCTTGCCGGCGAAGTCGAGGCGAAAGGCGGAATGTCCGAACCACGTGATCTTCATGGAGCATCTCTCTGGCTGCCGATGGTGCCCGGGAACATAGGGTGCCGCGCGGCGCGCTCAAGCCGGCTTTTCGGCCTCACCGGCCATCGGCGGTGGAAACCGGCCGCATCGTACGCCTCACTGCACCGGCCGGGCGCTCTGGCGCCCCCTGTCCGGGCGTGCTAGCGCAACACTCATGAGCGCCCCCATTCTCCGCATCGAGGAAGCCCACGCCCAGCTGCCCCCGCGCGGCGGGTTGCTCGGCCTCGACCTCGGCACCAAGACCATCGGCATCGCCAGCTGCGATCCCGACCGACGCCTGGCCGCGGCGGTGGAAACCATTGCGCGCAAACAGTTTACCCCGGATGCCGCCCGCGTGCTGAAGCTCGCCGGCGACCGCGGCGCAGTCGGCTTCGTGCTCGGCCTGCCGGTGAATATGGACGGCAGCGAAGGCCCGCGCGCCCAGTCCACCCGCGCCTTCGCCCGCAACTTCGCCAAGCTCACCGAGCTTCCGATTATCCTTTGGGACGAGAGACTTAGCACTGCCGCCGTGGAGCGGGACCTGCTCAGTGCCGACGTCAGCCGGGCCAAACGGGCGGCGGTGGTGGACCAGCACGCCGCCGCCTTCATCCTCCAGGGCGCGCTTGACCGCCTGCGGTTCCTTGCGAGCGCCTGATCATGGCCGGCGTTCTCGGCGCGCTCGTGCCGGTGTTCCTGATCATCGCCCTCGGGGCGTTGTTGAAGCGGGTGCTGCTCACCGAGGCCAGTCATTGGATCGCTTTGGAAAAGCTCACTTATTTCGTGCTTTTCCCCGCGCTGATCATCGTCTCCATCGCCCGCGCGGACCTCGGCGGCGTGGCGGTGCTGGAGGTCAGCGTCGCGCTCCTGCTGGCGATCCTCGGTCTCAGCGGGGCGCTCATGGTGCTGCGGCGGCCGCTCAGCCGGGCGCTCTCGCTGACAAGTCCTTCCTATACTTCGCTTTTCCAGGGGTCTGTCCGCTGGAATTCCTATATAGGGCTGGCGGTATCCAGTGCGCTCGCCGGCCCGAAGGGACTGGCGGTCGCCGCCGTCGGCCTGGCGGTGATGATTCCGGTGCTCAACATCCTCTCGGTCATCGTCCTCGCCCGCCATGGCGCCCGCGCCGATGCCAAACCGCCGAAAATGCTCGCCCAGATCGCCCGCAACCCGTATGTCTGGTCCTGCGTCATCGGCGCATTGCTCAATGAAATCAGCGTGGTAATCCCCGCCGTTCTGATGACTTTCGTCGATATACTCGGCCGCTCCTCGCTGGCGCTCGGCCTGCTGGTGGTGGGCGCCGGCCTGCGCCTCGACAGCCTGCACCGCCCGCGAGCGGCAACCTTCCTCTCCTGTTTTCTCAAGCTGGTCCTGCTGCCGACCGCCGCCATCGCCCTCGGCCTTGCGCTGGGATTGCGTCAGGTCGATCTGCTGGTGGTCGCCATCGCCGCCTCCGTGCCCTCGGCACCGAACGGCTATGTGCTGGCGCGGCAGATGGGCGGCGACGCGCCGCTGCTCGCCGAGATGCTGACCGTGCAGATGATCTTCGCGACCATCACCATGCCGCTGGCGGTCTCTGCGGCAAACTATATGTTATTGCAATGAATTATCTATATATCTTAAATCAGAATATTATAAAATCCCTGCTACCGCAACCTCCGCGTAACGCCAAGAGGACGGGCACGGCGCACCGGGCCGGCTGGCAGGGCTAGGAACCGGCGGCGGGTTCGGGCGGGATTTCCGGGAGAGGCGCCGATAAGCGCTTGCAGCCGACCACATCAGCGTCTATCCAGCCGACTTCGATATGACATCGAACCCGACTGCCTCCTTCACGCTTGCCCGCCGGCACCTTCTCGGGATCGAAGGCCTCGATCCCGGTGAGATCGTCGGCCTGCTCGACCTCGCCGAGGAGTTCGTCACCCTCAACCGGCAGGTCGAGAAGAAGCGCGCGACCCTGCGCGGCCGCACGCAGATCAACCTGTTCTTCGAGGCTTCCACCCGCACGCAATCCTCCTTCGAGCTCGCCGGCAAGCGGCTCGGCGCGGATGTGATGAACATGGCGGTGGCCAATTCCTCGCTCAAGAAGGGTGAGACGCTGATCGACACCGCCGCGACGCTGAACGCCATGCGCCCGGATGTGCTGATCGTGCGCCACAGTGCCTCCGGCGCGGTGGAACTGCTCGCGCGCAAGGTCGATTGCGCGGTGGTGAACGCCGGCGACGGCGCCCATGAACACCCGACCCAGGCACTGCTCGACGCCCTGACCATCCGCCGCAACAAGGGCCGCATCGAAGGGCTGACGGTCGCCATTTGCGGCGACATCACCCACTCCCGGGTCGCCCGCTCGAATATCCTCCTCCTGCAGGCACTTGGCGCGACGGTACGGGTGGTGGCACCGCTCACGCTGCTGCCGCGCGACATCGACCGCTTCGGTGTCGAGGTCCACACCGACATGCGAAGCGGCCTGGCCGACGTCGACATCGTGATGATGCTGCGCCTGCAACGCGAGCGGATGAACGGTTCCTTCGTGCCGTCGGTGAAGGAATATTTCCATTTCTGGGGCCTCGACGAAGCGAAGCTGCGCTACGCCAGACCCGATGCGCTGGTAATGCATCCCGGCCCGATGAACCGCGGCGTAGAGATCGACTCGGCGGTGGCCGACGGTGCGCAGTCGCTGATCCGCGAACAGGTGGAAATGGGCGTGGCGGTCCGCATGGCCGTCCTCGATGCATTGTCGCGGAACCTGCCAAATGCCTGATATCCGTCCGGTCCTTCTGGCCGGAGCCCGCATTCTCGACCCCTCGCGCGACCTCGACATCGAAGGCGACATCCTCATCGCCGACGGCATCATCAAGGACGTTGCGCCCGGCCTCGCCCAAACCGGCCTGCCGGATGGCACCGAGCGGGTGGATTGCCGCGATCGCCTCGTCATCCCCGGCCTCGTCGACATGCGCGCCTTTATCGGCGAGCCCGGCGCCGAGCACCGCGAGACCCTTGCCTCGGCAAGTCAGGCGGCGGCGGCCGGCGGCGTCACCACCATCATCTGCCAGCCCGACACCGATCCGATGATCGACGAACCGGCGATCGTCGATTTCGTGCAGCGGCGCGCCCGCGACACCGCCATCGTGCGCATCCATCCGATGGCGGCGCTCACCAAGCGCCTGGAAGGCCGCGAAATGACCGAGATCGGCCTGCTGCAGGCCGCCGGCGCCGTCGCCTTCACCGATGGCGCGCGCTCGGTGCGCTCGGCGCAGGTGCTGCGCCGGGCACTGACCTATTCGCGCATGTTCGACGCGCTGATCGTGCATCACACCGAGGATGCCGATCTTACCGGCGAAGGCGTGATGAACGAGGGCGAACTCGCCGCCCGGCTCGGCCTTGCCGGCAGCCCGAAGGCGGCCGAGGCCATCGTGCTGGAGCGTGATGTCCGCCTCGCCGCCATGACCGGCGGGCGCTACCACGCCGCCTCGCTCACCTGCGTCGAATCGCTCGAGGTGCTGCGGCGCGCCAGGGACGCGGGGTTGAACGTCACCGCCTCGGCCTCGATCAACCACCTGACGCTCAACGAGCGCGACGTGGTCAGCTACCGCACCTTCTTCAAGCTGGCGCCGCCGCTCCGCGCGGAAGAGGACCGGCTGGCGCTCGCCGCCGCGCTCGACGAGGGACTGATCGATGTCGTGGTCTCCGACCACAACCCGCAGGATGTCGAGGTGAAGCGCCTGCCGTTCTCCGAGGCGGGCTTCGGTGCCATCGGGCTGGAGACCATGCTCGCCGCCGGACTTCGGCTGGTAAACGGCGGAACGGTTGGACTGATGGCGCTCATTCGTTCGATGTCGACCCGCCCCGCCGAATTGTTGGGCCTCGGCGCCGGCACCCTGCGACCCGGCAGCCCGGCGGACATTGCCGTGATCGCCCCCGACGAGGCGTGGATCCTTGATGCCGCCTCGCTCAAGTCGCGCTGCCGCAACACCCCCTTCGACGAATCGCGCTTCGAAGGCCGGGTGGTGCGCACGCTGGTCAGCGGCCGCACCGTCTACGAATACGTGTGAATTGCCACCGCCGTCCGCGGTGGCGGCCATCGCCACGGCGGACGGCGGCCATTAAGGTCGACGCATGACGTGGTCGCTGCCTCCCCTCGCGGGCCTTCTCGCCCTGGCGCTCGGCTATCTGCTGGGCTCGATCCCGTTCGGCCTGATTCTCACCCGTCTCGCCGGCACGCAGGACATCCGCTCCATCGGTTCGGGGAACATCGGCGCCACCAATGTCCTGCGCACCGGCCGCAAGGGCCTGGCCGCCGCCACGCTGCTCGGCGACGCCCTGAAGGGCACGGTGGCCGTGCTGATCGCCGCGCGGCTGTTCGGCTTCGAGGGCTCGCTCGTCGCGGCGCTGGGAGCTTTTCTCGGCCATCTCTTTCCGGTGTGGCTCGGCTTCCGGGGTGGCAAGGGGGTCGCGACCTTCCTCGGCGTGACGCTCGGCCTTTATTGGCCGCTGGCCGTGGTGTTTGCGGTCGTCTGGCTCGGTGTCGCCCGGCTGTTCCGCTATTCCTCGCTGGCCGCGCTCTGCGCCACCGCCGCGACGGTGATCGCCGCGCTGGTGCTGGCGAGTTCGGCGCTGACCTTGCTGCTGACGGTGCTGACCGTGATGCTGTGGATCATGCACCGCGCCAATATCCGCCGGCTGCTGGCCGGGACGGAAGGCCGCATTGGGGCGAAAGGCTGATCCATGGCGCACCCGGGCGTGCGTCTCGACGATGAGCAGCGCCGCGATTGGCTGCGGTTGATCCGCACCGAGAATGTCGGCCCGCGCGCCTTCCGCAATCTGGTCAACCGCTTCGGCGGCGCCCGCGCGGCGCTGGAGGCGCTGCCGACGCTGGCGCGGCGCGGCGGCAGCCTGATCCCGCCGCGAATCCCCTCGCCGGCCGAGGCGGAGGACGAGATCGCCGCCCTCGCCCGGCTGAACGGCCGTTTCATCGCCATTGGCGAGCCGGACTATCCGCCGCCGCTGCGCGCCATCGACGATGCCCCGCCGCTGATCGCCGTGCGCGGCCGCACGGAATTGCTGACGGAGCCGACGGTCGCCATTGTCGGCTCGCGCGACGCCTCGGGCGCCGGGCGGACGATGACCGCCCGGCTGGCCCGCGGCCTCGGCGAAGCCGGCTGGGTGATCGCCTCCGGCCTCGCCCGCGGCATCGACACCACGGCGCATGAGGCGAGCCTCGCCACCGGCACCATCGCCGTTGTCGCCGGCGGCCATGATCGCCCCTATCCGCGCGAGAACGAAGCCTTGCAGGCGCGCATCGCCGAACGGGGGGTGGTGCTGTCGGAAATGCCGATGGGCTGGGAGGCGCGCGCCCGCGATTTTCCCCGCCGCAACCGGCTGGTCTCCGGCCTGTCGCTCGGCGTCGTGGTGGTCGAGGCGGCGGAGCGTTCCGGTTCGCTCATCACCGCCCGCCTCGCCGGCGAGCAGGGACGCGATGTGTTCGCCGTGCCCGGATCGCCGCTCGATCCCCGGGCCGGCGGCGCCAATGCGCTGATCAAGCAGGGGGCGGCGCTGGTGACGGAGATCGCCGACATCGTCGAGGTGTTGCGTCCGCTGATCGGGCGGGTGGCGCCGCCGACCGGCTCGCAGGAGGACGGCGAGGGCGCGAGCTATGCCGAGCCCGCGGATGACGCCCGCTTGCGCATCCTGGGCTTGCTCGGGCCCTCCCCGGTCGGCATCGACGATCTCGTGGCGCTTTCCGGCCGGCCGGCCGGCGAGGTACAGGTGGTGCTCCTGGAACTCGAACTCGCCGGGCGCCTGAAGCGCCACGCCGGCAACACGGTCTCGCTTATCTGAGCGAGGGGTCGCCAGCCGCCGACGTGTAGCGACTGGCAATGGAGGCCGCCTCCTCGCGGGCCATTTCGAGGAGATAGTGCAGCATGTGCAGCCGCTCCGCCGCGGCGATCCGCGCCAGTTCCGCGGCAAGCGCCTCGATATAGGCGGCCGTCTCGTTCGGCCCTCGCGTTTGGTCGAAATCGTTATCCGTCACGGTCTTCTCATGCGCTGTGAGGGGATAACGTAGCATCGAAACTGGAGGTATTTCTATCATTGATTACATACACCAAATAATACCATTTATGCGTGCATATTCGAAAACCTTTAGCTATGGCGCCTGTGCGGAGCTACGCGGCTTCCGCACCGCCCATTTGACAGCTTGGGCCGCCTCCCCCATTTTCCCGGCCGTTTTCTGGGCTGGACACCGAACCGAAGGACGTTACGGGCGCATGCAGGTCGTCATCGTCGAATCCCCTGCCAAGGCGAAGACGATCAACAAATATCTCGGACCGGGATATGAGGTGATCGCCTCCTATGGTCATGTCCGCGATTTGCCCGCCAAGGATGGCTCGGTCGATCCTGAGCATGATTTCCGTATGCTGTGGGATATCGACCCCAAGGCGCAGAAGCGCCTTGCCGACATCGCCCGCGCGGTGAAGGCGGCGGATGGGCTCATCCTCGCCACCGACCCGGATCGCGAAGGCGAGGCGATCTCGTGGCATGTGCTTGAAATCCTCAAGGAAAAGCGCGCGCTCAAGGATCAGCCGATCTCCCGCGTCGTGTTCAACGCCATCACCAAGCAGGCGGTGCTCGACGCCATGCGTAACCCGCGCATGATCGATGCCGCGCTTGTCGACGCCTACCTTGCCCGCCGCGCCCTCGACTATCTCGTAGGCTTCACCCTGTCGCCGGTGCTCTGGCGCAAGCTGCCGGGCGCCCGCTCGGCGGGTCGGGTCCAATCGGTCGCCCTGCGCCTCGTCTGCGACCGCGAGATGGAGATCGAGACCTTCGTCCGGCGGGAATACTGGTCGATCGCCGCCAAGCTGGCGACCCCGCGCAACGACGTGTTCGAAGCCCGTCTCGTCGGTGCCGATGGCAAGAAGATCGGCCGGCTGGATGTCGGTACCGCCGAGGAGGCCGCCGCCTTCCGCGCCGCGCTGGACAAGGCCGATTTCGTGGTGCGCTCGGTCGAGGCCAAGCCCGCCCGCCGGCATCCTTATCCGCCCTTCACGACCTCGACGTTGCAGCAGGAGGCGAGCCGCAAGCTTGGCCTCGCCCCGGCCATCACCATGCGCATCGCCCAGCGGCTCTATGAGGGCGTCGATATTGGGGGCGAAACCGTCGGCCTCATCACCTATATGCGTACCGACGGCGTCGATATGGCGCCGGAGGCGGTCTCTGCCGCCCGCTCGGTGATCGGTCGGGACTATGGCGACCGCTACGTGCCCTCCGCGCCGCGCAAATACACCGCAAAGGCGAAGAATGCCCAGGAGGCGCACGAGGCGGTGCGCCCGACCGACCTTGCCCGCCGGCCGAAGGACGTCGCCCGCTATCTCGAGGGCGACCAGGCCAAGCTCTATGAGCTGATCTGGCTGCGCACCATCGCCAGCCAGATGGAATCCGCCGAACTCGAGCGCACCACCGTCGACATCGACGCGACCGCCGCCGGCCGCAGCATCGAGCTGCGCGCCACCGGCTCGGTGGTGAAGTTCGATGGCTTCCTCACCCTTTATCGCGAGGGCCGCGACGACGAGGAGGAGGACGACGAGAACCGTCGCCTGCCCGCCATGTCGGCGAACGAGAAGCTGGCCAACAAGGGCATCGCCACCGACCAGCACTTCACCGAGCCGCCGCCGCGCTATTCGGAAGCCTCGCTGGTCAAGCGCATGGAAGAGCTCGGCATTGGCCGGCCGTCCACCTATGCCTCGGTGCTCGCGGTGCTGCGCGACCGCGAATATGTGAAGCTCGACAAGCGCCGGCTGGTGCCGGAGGACAAGGGTCGGCTCGTCACCGCCTTCCTCGAAAGCTTCTTCGACCGCTATGTCGAATACGACTTCACCGCCGACCTCGAGGAAAAGCTCGACCAGATTTCCGCTGGCGATCTCGACTGGAAACAGGTCCTGCGCGACTTCTGGCGCGATTTCTCGGCCGCCGTGGGCGAGACCAAGGATCTGCGCGTCTCCGAGGTAATCGAGCGGCTCGACGAACTGCTCACCGCCCACATCTTCCCGCCGAAGGAAGATGGCAGCGATCCGCGTCTGTGCCCGACCTGCGGCACGGGCCACCTGTCGCTGAAGGTCGGCAAGTTCGGGGCCTTCATCGGCTGCTCGAACTATCCCGAGTGCAAATACACCCGCCCGCTCGCCGCCCAGAACGGCGAGAACGGCGAGGCGGAAACCAATGGCACGCGCGTGCTCGGCACCGATCCGGTCACCGGGCTGGAGGTCACGCTGCGCGACGGGCGCTTCGGCGTTTATCTGCAGCTCGGCGAAGGCAAGGATGGCGAGAAGCCGAAGCGCTCCAGCCTGCCCAAGGGCCTCGCGCCGGCCGATGTCGACCTCGAGACCGCGCTCGCCCTGTTGGCGCTGCCGCGCGAGATCGGCCGCCATCCCGATGACGGCGTGGCGATTCTCGCCGGCATCGGCAAGTTCGGCCCCTATGTCCAGCATGGCCGCACCTACGCCAATCTCGATGCCGGCGACGACATTCTCGCCATCGGCCTGAATCGGGCGATCGCGCTCATCGCCGACAAGCAGAACAAGGGTCCGCGCCGCGGCGGCGCGGCGGCCGGCGGACGCGAGCTCGGCGAGCATCCGACCCTTGGCGGGCCGGTGACGGTGCGCCCGGGCCGCTTCGGGCCTTACGTCAACCACGGCAAGATCAATGCGACGCTGCCCAAGAGCCTCGATCCCGACAGCGTCACCATGGTGCAGGCCGTAGAGCTGCTCACCGCCAAGGCCGGCTCGATGCCTGCCAAGCCGGCCCGGCGCACCGCTGCCAAGGCGGCGGCGAAGCCGGCCGCCGCGGGGGAGGCCAAGACCACGGCGCGCAAGGCCCCCGCCAAGGCTAAGGCCCCCGCCAAGGCCAAAGCTCCAGCCAAAGGCAAGGGCGCGGCGACCAAGGCCAAGTCCCCGGCCCGGAGCAAGGCCGCGGCCAAGGCCGACTGAGCAAGCCGACAGGCGCCGATCAGTCGATCGGCGCCGGCCCGCTGTGGCTGCGCAACGGCCGCTCCTCCATGAAGATCAGGCCGACAAGGCCGATCGCGAGCGCCAACGCCGCCGCGGCGAAGACGAAGCGGAACGACTGCGTCAGCGCCCCGGCATCGACGGTGCCCAGCCGGAAGCCTTCGAGCAGCTGGTGCCCCGTCATCCCGGAGGCGCCGAGCACGATGGCGCCGAACGCCGCGGCCAGCACCACGCCCCCCAGGGAGCGGAAGAAGTTCTGCACGCCGGTCGCGGTGCCGATCTGCGGCAGCGGCACCGCGTTCTGCACGCTCACCGTCACCACCGGCAGCACGGTGCCGAGGCCGGCGCCGGTGATCGCCATCAGCACGGCGAGCCCGGCGAAGCTGACGTCGCGGGGGAACAGCGCCAGCAGCGCCAGCGCGACAACCGCGCTCGACACGCCGATCAACGGCACGCGCTTATAGTGGTGCATCAGCCCCATCATCCGGCCGGTGCCGGTGGCGCCGACCACCACGCCGGCCAGCAAGGGAATGAGCGCGCCGCCGGACTGGCTGGCGGTGAAGCCGAGCACACCTTCGAAATAGAACGGCAGTTCGACCGAGAGCCCGATCATCGAGCCGATCGCCATCGCCGCCGCCAGCACCCCCGGCCCGACGACGCGATTGAACAGGATCGACAAAGGGATCAGCGGCTCGCGCGCCGTGGCGAGCCTGAGGCCGAGCAGGCACCACAGCAGCAGCGAGCCGGCGAGCAGGCCGAGCACCATGGCGGAACTCCAGGCATAGACCTGGCCGCCCCAGCTCAGCGCCAGCATCAGCGCCATCGCCGCCGCGCAGAGCAGCAGCGCGCCGACGATGTCGAGCCGGTGCGGGTGATGATGCGCCGGCAGCCGGTGCAGGACGCTGTCGCTCATATAGGCGGCGGCAAGGCCGAGCGGCACGTTGATCCAGAAGATCAGCGACCAGTGCAGGTGCTCGGCGAAGAACCCGCCGAGCACCGGGCCGGCGACGCTGGAGGTGATGAACACCACGGCGAAGAACGCCTGGTAGCGTCCGCGCTCCTTCGGCGCCACGATCAGGCCGATGATGGTCTGGGCCAGCGCGATCAGGCCGCCGCCGCCCAATCCCTGCACGGCACGCCCGAGCACCAGCCAGATCATGCTCGGCGCCAGCGCGCACAGCACCGAGCCGCCGATGAAGAGGCTGATGCTGCCAAGCAGGATCGGGCGCGGCCCGTGAATATCCGCCAGCTTGCCGACCAGCGGCGTCACCGCCGTGCCGGTCAGGAGATAGGAGGTGACGATCCAGGGCACGTTTTCCATGTCGCCAAAGGCGAGGCCGATGGTGGGCAAGGCCGAGGCGACGATGGTCTGTTCCAGTGCGCTGAGGAACATCGCCAGCATGACGCCGATCAGGATGGTCCTGATTTCGGCGTGT
This sequence comes from Ancylobacter sp. 3268, assembly GCF_031456575.1. Taxonomy (NCBI): domain Bacteria; kingdom Pseudomonadati; phylum Pseudomonadota; class Alphaproteobacteria; order Hyphomicrobiales; family Xanthobacteraceae; genus Ancylobacter; species Ancylobacter sp. 3268. The sequence continues at coordinate 97,906 of NZ_JAVDUX010000001.1, read as the reverse complement.
GAGAGCTGTCCCGGCTCCGGGTCGGTCGAGCGGGCATCCATTGGTTGTTTCCTTCCCGGCCCCCCGGGTTATGGCGGCGCAAATTGGCTCCGTCGCCATCGGTTGGCAAGGGTCCGCCGGCTCGCGCCGCGATCACGAACCGAAAAACATGGTCGAGTGATAAATTAGGCATTGCGCGGAAAGGTCGACGTAGCCGGGCGTAACGTTTAGCGTCAGCGCGACCGTTCAAGGAACGCGAGAATCGTGCGCAAGCCCATCAAGCCCAAGATCCGCAAGCCGGCCGCCCCCCGCCTCCCCCGGGGCCTGCCGAGCAAGGAAGACCTCACCGCCTTCATCGCCTCGCATGGCGGCGAAGTCGGCAAGCGGGAGATTTCCCGCGCCTTCGGGCTGGATGGCAGCGACCGCATCGCGCTGAAGGCCATGCTGCGCGAGCTTTCCGACGAGGGGCTGGTTGGCCGCAAGCGCAACAAGCTGCATGTGGCCGGTGCCCTCCCCGCCGTGGTGATGGCGGAAGTGGTCGAGCGCGACGAGGACGGCGAACTGATCGCCGAGCCCATCGACTGGGATAGCGAGGAACATGGCGAGGCCCCGCGCATTCTGGTCAAGCTGGCGCGGCGCGGCCGCCTCGCCGGCCCGGCTCCCACGATCGGCGACCGGGTCCTGCTGAAGACCGACGAGATTCCCGAGGCGGACGGGCGCATCCGACACACCGGCCGGGTGCTGAAGCTGATCGAGAAGGCCCGGTCACAGGTGCTCGGCATCTACCGTGCCGACAAGAGCCGGCCGGATGCCGGCGGCCGCATCATTCCGGTCGACAAGCGCAATATGGGGCGCGAGCTTGCCGTGCCGCCCGGCGCCGAGGGCGAAGCCGAGGACGGCGATCTGGTGGCGGTGGAGATCACCCGCCACCACGCCTATGGGCTTCCCACGGCCAAGGTGAAGGACAGGCTCGGCTCGCTCGCCACCGAGAAGGCGATCAGCCTCATCGCCATCCACGCCCACGGCATCCCCAACGTCTTCCGCCGTGAGGCGCTGGCCGAGGCGGAGAAGGCGCGGCCGGCGACGCTGCGGGGGCGCGAGGACTGGCGCGAATTGCCGCTGGTCACCATCGATCCGCCCGACGCCAAGGACCATGACGACGCCGTGCATGCCGCGCCGGACCAGGACCCGGCCAATGAAGGCGGCTACATCGTCACCGTCGCCATCGCCGATGTCGCCCACTACGTCCATCCCGGCAGCGGGCTCGACAAGGAAGCGCTGGCGCGCGGCAACTCGGTCTATTTCCCCGACCGCGTCGTGCCGATGCTGCCGGAACGCATCTCCAACGATCTGTGTTCGTTGCGCCCGCTGGAAGACCGTCCCGCCATCGCGGTGCGTCTGGTCATCGGCGCCAATGGCCGCAAGAAGAGCCATACGTTCCACCGGGTGATGATGCGCTCGGCCGCCAAGCTCGCCTACGCGCAGGCGCAGGCCGCGATCGAAGGCCGGACCGACGACGTGACCGACATGATCGTCGAGCCGATCCTGAAGCCGCTCTATGCCGCCTATGCGCTGGTCAAGAAGGCCCGGGACGCCCGCAACCCGCTGGAGCTCGATCTGCCGGAGCGCAAGATTCTGCTGAAGCCGGACGGCACGGTCGACAGGATAGTGATTCCCGAACGGCTCGACGCGCACCGGCTGATCGAGGAGTTCATGATCCTCGCCAATGTCGCCGCCGCCGAGACGCTGGAGGACAAGCACATCCCCCTCGTCTACCGGGTGCACGACCAGCCATCGCTGGAAAAAGTGTCGGCGCTGCGCGAATTCCTGAAGACGCTCGACATCGCCCTGCCCAAGACCGAGACGGTGCGCCCGGCGCATTTCAACGACATTCTCGCCCGGGTCGAGGGCACCGAACTGGCGCCGCTGGTCAACCAGGTGATCCTGCGCAGCCAGGCGCAGGCGGAATACGCCAACGAAAACTATGGCCATTTCGGCCTGCATCTGCGCCGCTATGCGCATTTCACCTCGCCGATCCGCCGCTATGCCGACCTGATCGTGCACCGGGCGCTGATCCGTGCCCTCGGCCTCGGGTCGGACGGGTTGCCGGAGAACACCACGCCGGAACAGCTCGCCGAGATCGCCGCCCGCATCTCGGCCAGCGAGCGCCGTGCCATGACCGCCGAGCGCGAGACCATCGACCGGCTCATCGCCCACCACATGGCCGAGCAGATCGGCGCCACCTTCAAGGGCCGCATCGCCGGCGTCACCAAGGCGGGCCTCTTCGTCGCGCTCGACGACACCGGTGCCGACGGCTTCATCCCGGCGGCGACGCTTGGGCAGGATTACTACTGGTACGACGAAAGCCGCCACGCACTGATCGGCGAGCGCACCGGCGAAATGCACCGGCTCGGCGACCGGGTGGAGGTGAAGCTGGTGGAGGCGGCCCCCGTGGCGGGCGCGCTGCGATTTGAGCTTCTCAGCGAGGGCGACTATGTGAAGGCCGGCAGGGGCGGTCCGTCTCGCAAGGGGCCGCGCGGCATCCGTCGCGAGGCGGGCAGCGTGCGGCGTGGGCCGCCCAAGGTCGGCAAGCGCCGTTAGCTGGGAAAGCGCAGCAAGGAGCAGGGATCGCATGAGCTTTCAGCCCGCACGGCCCGTCGGCCCGGCGATGAAGAACGGCTTCCGCCTGCGCTGTCCCAAATGCGGCGAAGGTCCGCTGTTCAGCTCCTATCTGAAGGTGAACGAGCGCTGCGCGGCCTGCGGCGAGGAACTGTGGCACCATCGTGCCGACGATGCCCCTCCCTACATGGTCATCACTATTGTCGGCCACATCATCGTGCCCGCGGTGCTGGCCGTCGAGATCGCCTGGCACCCCTCGCAATGGGTGCATATGGCGGTATGGCTGCCGCTCACCCTGATCCTCAGCCTTCTGCTGCTGCCGCCGGTGAAGGGAGCGCTGGTCGGCTATCAATGGGCCCTGCGCATGCACGGCTTCGATCCCACCAGCGAGGAGCACGACCCCGTGCCCCCCAGCCGCCGCCCCCAGGGACTTGCTCGCTCCACATGACCGCCCTCGACGTTTCCGCCCGCTTCGCGGCCAACCGGCCCGACGCCGCCCATGCCTATCGCCGCCCGGTCGACGCCGCCACGCTGATCCTGATCGATCGCGCCGGCCGCAAGCCGCGCGTGCTGCTCGGCCGCCGCAACCCGGCACAGAAGTTCATGCCGGGCAAGCTGGTGTTTCCGGGCGGTCGCGTCGATCCGCAGGACCGCAACGTGCCGGTCTACGGCATGCTCGACGCCCTGTCCGAACGCCGGCTGCAGGCGCGCGTGGTGCGCCCGAGCCTCAGCCGGGCACGGGCGCTGGCGCTCGCCGCCATCCGCGAGACCTGCGAGGAGACCGGTCTGCTCATCGGCTCCCACGAGGCCGGGTCGCCGGAGACGATGCCTGCCGGCTGGGAGGCCTTCGCCCGGGCCGGCGCCTTCCCCAATCTGGAAGCCCTCACCTTCGTCGCCCGCGCCATCACCCCGCCGCGACTGTCGCGGCGCTTCGACACCCGGTTCTTCATGGCCGATGCGAGCAACATCGCCCACCGCATCCCCGATGTGATCGGGCCGGATTCGGAGCTGGTGGAGCTGGCCTGGCTGAGTTTCGCGGATGCCAAGCGGGCGGAGGTGCCGACCATCACCCACGCCATCCTCGAGGAGATCGAGACGCGTCTGGCCGGCGGCAACAAGCCGTGGCTGCCGGTGCCGTTCTATGCGACGCGCCACGGCCGCATGATGCGCGAGACGCTGGAGTGAGCCGTCCGCCGTTACACAAGGCAAATGTGATCACAAAGGTCATTCAGTTTTCGCCGCACATGTTCTAAAGCCGACGGCCCGCCTCTCGCAGAGCCGTTGCGTTCCATGCATGCCCAGTTGCCCGTTGCCCGCCTCAACATCGCTTCCCTCGCGGCGGCGATCGCCGCCATTTCGGTGGTGGGCCTGGGTCTTGCCCTGTCGATCCCGCTGCTCGCCTTCGAGCTCGACGCGCGCGGCATCTCCAGCACCTGGATCGGGCTCAACACCGCCGTCGGCGGCATCGCCACCGTCCTGTGCGCGCCGTTCCTGCCCGATCTGGTGCGCCGCTACGGTGCCGGGCCGATGATGATGGGCGCGGTGGCGCTCGGGGCGGCCAGCTTGCTCGCCTTCAAGGTCACCGACGCCTTCATCCTGTGGTTTCCGCTGCGCTTCCTGTTCGGCGCCTCGCTGTGCGTCCTGTTCGTGGTCAGCGAATTCTGGATCAACGCCGCCGCCCCCGCCGACCGCCGCGGCCTCGTCATCGGCATCTATGCGACCACCCTGTCGCTGGGCTTCGCCGGCGGCCCGGCCATTCTCTCCCTGGTCGGCACCAGCGGCTGGGCGCCCTATGTCATCGGCGCCGCCTTTTTCGCCCTTGCCTCGATCCCGGTGATGATCGGCACCTCGCAGGCGCCGGTGATCGAGAAGGAAAGCTCGCGCGGCGTGCTGAGCCTGCTGCGCATCGCGCCGGCGGCGACGCTGGCCGCCTTCGTCTTCGGCGCGGTGGAGACCGGCCTCGTCAACTTCCTGCCGCTCTACGGGCTGCGGCGCGGACTTGGCGAGGGCGAGGCGGCGCTGCTGCTCACCATCGCCGAACTCGGCAATGTCGGCCTGCAGATCCCGCTCGGTCTCATCAGCGACCGCATGGACCGGCGCAAGCTGCTGCTGGCCTGCGGCCTGGTCGGCCTCGCCGGCGCGGTGCTGATTCCCTTCCTCGCCATTGACGGCCTCGCCATGATGGCGACGGTGTTCGTCATGACCGGCATCGTCGCCGGCCTCTACACCGTCGGGCTCACGCTGCTGGGCGCCCGATTCCACGGCGCGGCTCTGGCAACCGCCAATGCCGCCTTCGTCATGCTGTACTCCATCGGCCTGATCGTCGGCCCGATTTCCGTCGGTACCGGCATGGGACTGATGGGACCGCATGGATTCGCGGTCATGCTGGCGGCGTTCCTGCTGGTCTATGTGCTGGTGGTGGCGGTTCAGCTGGTCCGCGACCGCTGAATCTCACGCCTTCCTTGACAATTGGGCGGCGATCACGGATACGGACGCCCAACGAGCGGCATCGCTGCCGCGCGAACCCGATGAATTCGACGCGATCCCCGCAAGCGGGGGCGCGAGCCACTTTCCAGGAGACCGGTCATGGCCAAGGCGACGACCATCAAGATCAAGCTCGTGTCGAGCGCCGACACCGGCTTCTTCTATGTGACGAAGAAGAACTCCCGCACGATGACCGACAAGCTGGTCGTGAAGAAGTACGACCCGGTCGCGAAGAAGCATGTCGAGTTCCGCGAAGGCAAGATCAAGTGATCTTGCCGTTCCGGCGGAAATGACAAAGGGCGCCTTGCGGCGCCCTTTTCTTTTATATTCAGTCAGTTGCCCCTCGGTCTTCGCGTCGGACGTGAGGTGCGGCACACGAGAGGAAGCGAGCCGCACCGGCGCTTCAGTTCACCCGCTGGCCGGATGCCTCGTCGAAGATGTGCAGCTTGGCCGGGTTGCCGCGCACATGCACCTTGTCGCCGACATGGATCTCGGCCTCGCGCGGGCACTCGATCGTCAGCATGCGGGTGTGGCCGATATCGACATAGGCGTAGGTCTGGCTGCCCAGCCGCTCGGCGACGGCGATCTCGCCCCCGAACCAGGCTTCGCCCTCCCCGCATAGCGCGAGATCCTCCGGCCGCACGCCGAGAACGATCGGCTGCCCGTCGCGAATCGACGCCTCCTCCTGCAGCGCGATCGTGCCCTGGGCGAGCTTCAGCGCCGCGCCGTTCGCCGACACCGCCGCCGAGCCCGGCAACGTGTTCATGGTCGGGCTGCCGATGAAGCGGGCCACGAACAGCGTTGCCGGCTTGTGGTAGAGCTCGAGCGGCGCGCCGATCTGCTCCACATTGCCGGCATTCATCACCACGATGCGGTCGGCGAGCGTCATCGCCTCCACCTGATCGTGGGTGACATAGACGGTGGTCGCCTTCATGCGGTTGTGCAGCTTGGCGATTTCGAGCCGCATCTCCACCCGCAGGGCGGCATCGAGATTCGACAGCGGCTCGTCGAACAGGAAGGCCGCCGGCTCCCGGACGATGGCGCGGCCCATGGCGACGCGCTGACGCTGCCCGCCGGACAATTGGGAGGGGCGTCGCTTCAGAAAATCCCGGATCTTCAGGATATCGGCCGCCAGGCCGACGCGCCGCCCCACCTCGTTCTCGTTCGCCCCGCGCATTTTGAGGCCGAAGGACATGTTGTCCTCGACGCTCATATGCGGATAGAGCGCGTAGTCCTGGAACACCATGGCGATGTCCCGCTGGGCCGGCGGCAGCGCGTTCACGCGGGTGCCGGCAATGATGAGATCGCCGGCGGTGATTTCCTCGAGGCCCGCAATCATGCGCAGCAAGGTCGACTTGCCGCAGCCCGACGGCCCCACCAGCACCAGAAACTCACCGCTTCCGATCTCGATGTCGATGCTGCGGATGACCTGCACGTCGCCATAGGATTTGCGCACACCCTTCAGGGCTATGGCTGACATCCTTTCCTCCTCGGCTTGCCGTTTTGGCTTGACTGAATTATCGTTATCATTATCGATAATGATAATATGCCCATGAGGCAACACGGAACCGGCACGTTCGATGGTGTATTTTTCCACCAAGTCCCCGAGCAGAGGCGGCGGCAGGCCCCCCAAGGCAAGCGCCGCGTTCAACGCGCTGAAGCGCGACATCATGCTCGGCACGTTGCCAGCCGGCACCGGCCTGACCGAGCTCGACCTTGCCGCCCATTTCCAGTGCAGCCAGGGAACGGTGCGTGAGGCGCTGCTGCAATTGCAGGAGGAGGGGCTGGTGCGCCGCCAGGGCCATCGCGGCACGCAGGTTTCCGATTGCACGGAGGACGAGGCGGTCGAGATGTTCCGGCTGCGCGACCACATCGAATCGGCCGGCCTGCCGCGCGTCATGCGCTCGCCGAGCCCGTCGCTGATCGCCGATCTCAACGCCATGATGGCGCAGATGCTTCAGGCCGCCGACGCCGATGACGAGCTCCTGCTCGCCTCGATCGACCGCGATTTCCACCGGCGCATCCTGCAGGACGCCCGGTTGCCGGCGCTGGATCCGATCCTGCACCGCTGCCTGGTGCACAACCATCGCTTCAAGATTTCCCGCAGCCGCGGCGTGCGCGATTTGCAGGCGACGGCCCAGCGTCACCGCAGCCTGATCGACGCCATCGCCAGCGGCGATATCGCCAGCGCCACCACCGCCATGCGCCGCCATATCGCGACCATCGTCGACTTCGGGCCCGAGCTCTTTCCGGGATCTCAGCAATGACCGCCGATCCCGGCCTTCTCTCCGCCGACATGCGGGCTTTGCTCGACAAGGTCGCCGCCGAAACCGGCCCGCAGCCGGACGCCACCCTGCTGCCGGCGGCCGAGGGACGCGCGCTCGCCGCACAGAACAACCAGCGCTGGAACGTCAATCTGCCGGAGATGGCCGGCGACCGGGAGATCACCGTTCCGGCCGACCTGGCGCTCGGCGCGGTGGATGTGCGCCTGCGTATCCTTACGCCGCATGAAGCGGAGCGCGGTACCATTCTGTTCGTTCATGGCGGCGGCTTCGCGTTCTGCTCGCCGGAGACCCATGAGCGCTGCGCCCGCGTGCTGGCGAACGAGGCGCGGATGAGCGTCGCGCTGCCGGATTATCGCCTGGCGCCGGAACATCCCTACCCCGCCGGCCTGCTCGATACCGTCGCCACCATGCGGGCGGTGCTCGCCGGCGCCGTCGACGGCCTGCACGACCCGGTCTTGGTCTCCGGCGATTCCGCCGGCGCCAATCTCGCCCTCGCCGCCATGCTGCACGAGCAGGCCGCCGGACGACAGCTGCCGGACGGTGCCCTGCTGTTCTACGGCAATTACACCGTCGATCTCACCGGGCCGTCCTATCGCCGCTTCGAGAACGGGCCGGGCCTCACCACCGCGCGCATGGGCCGTTACTGGGCATGGTACGTCGCCGGGCGCGATCTGGCGGGCGATCCCCTCGCCAGCCCGCTCGCCGCGTCCGACGCCGCTCTGGCCGCGCTGCCGCCGCTCTATCTGATGGCGGCGGGCGTCGATCCGCTGTTCTCCGACACGGTGTCGCTGGTCGCCCGGCTGAAGGCGCTGGGGCGCGCCGACCCTTTCGATGTGGTCCCCGGCGTCACCCACGGATTCCTGCAGAACACGAACGAGCTGGCTGCCGCGCGCGAAGCGCTGAAGGCCGCGGGCGAGGCCGCACGAACAATCAAAAGCAAAGCAAAAACCTGAACCAATGGAGGAAGCGCGTCATGGGACTTCTAAAGAAATTTGCGGCCGGCCTTGCCGTCGCCGCGACCTTCGCCGCATCGATGGCGATCGGCTCGGCCCGGGCTGAGACCGTTCGCTTCTGGTACCATTTCGACAATCCGGCCAACCCGATGTCGGAACTGGTGGCGAAGTTCGAAAAGGCCAATCCGGGGATCAAGATCGACGCCGAGAACGTCCCCTGGAACAGCTATTACGACAATCTCTATACCGCGCTGATCGGCGGCAATGCACCCGACGCGGCGATGGTGAAGCTGTTCGCCCAGCCGCGCCTCGTCGAGATGGGCGCGCTTGAGCCGCTGGGCGAACGGATCGACGCCTGGCCCGGCAAGGCCGACCTGCTCGACAACCTTCTGGAGCTGAACAAGGGGCCGGACGGCAAGCAGTATTATCTGCCGGTCCAGTATGTCGTGCTCTATCTCTACTACCGCACCGACCTGCTCGCCACCGCCGGCCTCAAGCCGCCGACGACCTGCGAGGAATTCCGCGACGCGGCGATCAAGCTCACCAAGGCGCCGGAGACCTATGGCTTCGGCCTGCGCGGCGGCAAGGGCGGCTGGGACCAATGGGGCGCCTTCGTATTCTCGCAGGGCGGCGCGCTGAAGCCCGGCGGGCTGACCAACCAGCACGCCGTCGCCGCCAACCAGTGGGTGATCGACCTGTTCCGCAAGGACAAGGTGATCCCGCCCTCGGCGCCGAATGACGGTTTCCAGGAGATCATCGGCGCCTTCAAGGCCGGCAAGACTGCAATGACCATACACCACATCGGCTCGTCCAAGGACCTGGTGGCCGCGCTCGGCGACAAGGTGTCGGCGGTGCCGGTGCCGAAATGCGGCAATGGCCGCTGGACCTCCTATGGCGATGAATCCCTTGCGGTTTTCTCCTCCTCTCCGCACAAGGACGCCGCGTGGAAGTGGATCTCCTTCCTGGCCGAGGGCGAGAACAACGTCGCCTTCAACAGCGCCACCGGCCAGATGACGGTGACCAAAAGCGGCGCCAAGGACTGGAAGCTGCATGAGCGCCGCTTTGTCGACGCCACCGTCGACTCCCTGCCCTTCGCGCATGTGCTGCCGCAGAACGCCGCCACCTCGGAGTTCGTGAACACCGCCTGGCAGACCGCCATGCAGCGGGCGCTGACCGGCCAGATCACCTCGCAGCAGATGATGGAAGAACTGAACGCACTCGTCGCGCAGTGACACCGCCGGGCTCGGCCCTGCGCCGATGCCTGCGACGCCATCGGGTTCCGGCCTCCGGCCGGAACCTCTCCCCACGCGCGACAGCCACGGAATGCAGCATGTCGATCGTCACCACCACGCGCGCCGCCGAAAGATCGGGCTCTTTCTGGCGCCGGGCGCATCTCACTCCCTATTGGCTGCTGGCGCCGGCGGTCGTGGTGACCGCCGTCATCGTCTTCCTGCCCATGCTGCAGGCGGTGGCCACCAGCTTCTACGACCTCATCCTGTTCCGGCCCAACGCCAGCCGCTTCGTCGGCTTCGGCAATTACATCAAGCTGTTGCAGGATCCGGTCTTCTGGACGGCCCTGTGGAACACGGTCATCTGGATCGGCCTCACCGTGCCGCTGCAGATGGGGCTCGGCCTTATCACCGCCATCCTGCTCAACCGCGAGTTTCCTTGGCGCGGCCTCGCCCGCGCGCTGATCATCATCCCCTGGGCGCTGCCGAGCGTCGTGATCGCGCTGATGTGGCGCTGGATCTACGATCCCAACACCGGTGTGCTCAACGACCTCCTCATCTACCTTTCGGTGGTGCAGGGCGCCGTGCCGTGGCTAGCAGATCCGCACCTCGCTCTCTATGCAGTGATCGCCACGCTGACCTGGCAGGGCTTCCCCTTCTTCGCGGTGATGATCCTCGCCGGCCTTCAGGGCATCCCGAAGAGCCAGTATGAGGCGGCATCGCTCGACGGCGCCTCGCCCTGGCGGCAGTTCCTGCACATCACCCTGCCCGGCATCATGCCGGTGCTCGCCACCGCCGGCCTGCTCAGGGTGATCTGGGTGGCGAATTCGATGGACGTCATCTTCGTGATGACCGGTGGCGGCCCCGGCTATTCCACCCACACCCTGCCGCTCTACGCCTTCATCAAGGCCCGGCAGAACCTCGATTTCGGCTACGGCACCGCCATCGCCGTGACCTTCACCATCCTGCTCGGCAGCTTCGTTGCCGTCTATCTGGCCCGCACCATGCGCGAGGTGGAGAAATGACCAAACCCTCGACGCTGCGCCGCATCCTCACCACCGACCTGCCGGTGGCGCTGATCGTGCTGTTCGCCATGGCGCCCTTCGCCTGGATGATCCTGACCTCGCTGACTCCGTCGGCATTGATCACATCCAGCGGCGTCTCGCTGTCGCCGGCAGGCTGGAGCCTCGACAATTACTGGCGGCTGATCGAACAGACCTCGTTCCTGATGAACATGCTGCACAGTCTCATCATCGCCGTCGGCACCATGCTGCTCGGCCTCTTGGTGGCGGTGACCGCGGCGTACGCGTTCTCGCGCTTCCGCTTCCCAGGTCGGCGGCTGCTGATGCTGCAATTCCTGCTCATCAACATGTTCCCGGTGGTGCTGCTGATCCTGCCGCTGTTCGTCCTCATGCGCCGCTTCGGCCTGCTCGACACTCATGTGGGCCTGATCCTTGCCAATTCGACCGTCGCCATTCCTTTCGCGGTGTGGATGCTGACCAGCTATGTCGGTGCCATCCCGAAGAGCCTCGACGAGGCGGCGATGACCGATGGCTGCTCGCGGCTCACCACGCTGCGGCGCATCGTGCTGCCGCTGATGGTCCCGGGCATCATCTCGACCGGCATCTACATCTTCATCACCGCCTGGAACGAATATCTCTACGCGCTGACGCTGGGCGGGCGGAACGTGCGGCCGGTCACCGTCGCCATCCAGACGCTGATCGGCGAATACCAGATCGAATGGGGCCTGCTCGCCGCCGGTGCGGTCGTCGGCGCCCTCCCCGCCACCTTGCTCTTCCTGTTCGTCCAGCGCCACCTCATCGGCGGCATGACCCAGGGCGCCGTGAAGGGCTGAACCCACATGCCCGCCGCCGCAATCAGGCGGTGCGGGCCTTCACTGAGGACGTGTCCATGAACCCGGTCGGGTTGATTTCCATGCAATATGCGCGGCCGTTCACGGCCGAGCATTTTCCTCTCTTTGCCCGCATGCGCGAGCACGGCTACGACTTCGTCGAGCTGCTGGTGCCCGAGATCGGCGAAATCGACGCGACCGTCGCCCGCAAGGCGCTCGACGACGCCGGGCTCGACGTGGTGCTCGCCGCGCGCGTCAATCTCCAGCGCAACCTTTCTTCCGCCGAGGCCGACGCGCACCGGGCCGGCATCGACTACCTGAAGTACACCGTCGATCAGGCCGTGGCGCTGGGCGCCAAGATCGTGGGCGGCCCGCTGACCGGCAATCCGCTGGTATTCGCCGGCCGGCCGCCGCAGCCCGTGCCGGAGGACGAACGTCTCGCCCGCAAGCAGCGCTGCGTCGATGGCCTGCGCGAAGCCGGCGACTATGCGGCGAAGCACGGCGTGCTACTCGCCGTCGAGCCGCTGAACCGCTTCGAGAGCGACGTGCTGTGCACCACCCAACAGGCGATCGAGCTGCTCGACGCGGTCGACCATCCGGCGATCCAACTGATGCTCGATACCTTCCACATGCACATGGAAGAGAGCTCCATCCCGGAGGCGATCCGCCTCGCCGCCGGCCGCGTCGTGCATTTCCAGGCCAATGAAAACCATCGCGGCTTCCCCGGCACCGGCGCCACCGATTGGGTGGCAGTGTGCCGTGCGCTGCACGAGATCGGCTATGCCGGCCCGATCTCGCTCGAACCCTTCCGCCGCCGCGACGACCGCTTCGGCGTGCCTTTCGCGCAGTGGCGCGCCCCGCACGAGGACGAGAGCGACCGTCTCTCGGCCAGCGTCGCTTTCATGAAGTCCCACATCACTCTCACGGAATACCGTCGATGACCTTGAATATCGGTTGGATCGGCTGCGGCATCCACGCCACCCAGATGCTGCTGCCGCAACTCGTGCGCCACGACGTCAAGCTGGTGGCGCTGTGCGACATCGATGGCCCCCGCCTCGCCGATGCCGGCCGGCAATTCGGCGTGTCGAACCTCACCGACGACGTCGACACCCTCCTGTCGATGCCCGGCATCGATGCGGTGGGCATGGCCGTCGGTCCAGACCAGCATCTCGCCTTCGGCAAGAAGGCGCTGGAGCGCGGGCTCGGCGTATTCATGGAGAAGCCGCCATCCGGCTCCGCAGCGGGGGCGCGCGAACTGCTCGCGGCTTCCGAAAAGGCCAGAAAACCGCTGCTGGTCGGTTTCATGAAGCGCTATTCGATCGGCAACAAGATGGCCGCCAATATCGTGCGTTCGGGGCGCTTCGGCGATGTGCTCGGGCTCACAGGCTACTACATGACGGCTCCCGGCTATTTCGTCGGCAATGTCGATTACACCGGCTTTTTCCTGCATCATTGCGTGCACTACATGGACCTCGTCTCCTTCCTGGTCTCGCCGGTGAAGACGATCTCGGCCCGCAAGGTGGAGAAGACCCCCGGTCGAGTGCTGTTCCACGTCGGTTTCGAGTTCGAATGCGGCGCCATCGGCAACATCGCCATGGGTACGATACAGTCACGCGGCACACCGGTGGAACGGATCGAGCTGATGGGCGATCACCAGCGCATCGAGGTCGAGGACGTGATCGAGATCCGCTGGCATCGCAACCCGCCCTTCAAGGTGGCCGATCCCAATGCGACACTCGCCGATGACGTGGATTCGCTCACCTGGAAGCCCAACTTCACCGCGGCGGCGAATGAAGACCCGAAGGGCTATCACGCGCTGCTTGCCGATGTCGTGCCCGCGCTTGCCGGAGCCGAGACCGCGGCGCCGACCATTGCCGATGGCGTGGTGGCCATGGAGCGGCTGGAAGTGCTGCGCCGCGAACTCGCGCTTTGAGGATGGAGAAGCACGAGGCGGCCTGACGCGCCGCTTCGTGCCTCGACAGAACGTCCCGTCGACGAGACCAGCGCCGGCCAAGGGGTTCCACCAGCCCCCGGCGATCCCGTCAGGAGCCAACGGCGTTCTTGACGTTGCGGCGAAGCCGGCTATGGTCGCCACCGATCAAGGTTCTTCAGGTGTTCGCGCCTGAAGCTAAGAGGGAATTCGGTGAGGCATCCGTGCCAAATCCGAAGCTGCCCCCGCAACTGTAAGCGGCGAGCCCTCTGCCCATCGTCCACTGACGCCAAGCCTCGTGCTGCGTCGGGAAGGCCGGGCGGAGCCAGCGTCGACCCGCAAGCCAGGAGACCTGCCCTGATCGCCAACCATCTTTCGGGCGGGGTGCTCCGAAGGTTGCCGGTCGGCAGCGGGGTTCCGCTGAATGCGCCGGTTCCCTCGCGCTTCCCGTCTTCCTTTTTGGGAAGCGGTGACACATGTTCAAGAAATTCCTGGGTAACGCCCTCGGGCGGTGCGGCGGCAGCCTCGCTCTGGCGCTTGGTGCTGTGATCGGCGTCGGCATCGCCGACGCGGCGAAGGCCGATCCGACGCACTACCCGCTCACGCTGGAGAATTGCGGGGCGAAGGTCGTGATCGACCACGCGCCGCAGCGCGTCGTCAGCCTCGGCCAGGCGCAGACGGAAATCCTCTACGCTCTCGGCCTCGGCGACCGCCTCGTGGGAACCGCTGTCTGGTTCAGCCCGGTGGCCAAGCCGTATGAAGCGGCGAACGCCAAGGTGAAGCGCTTGGCCGACAACGATCCGAGCTTCGAGGCGGTCGTGGCGCAGGAACCCGACCTCGTCGTCGCCATGTATGAGTGGCACATCGGCCCGAACGGTATCGTCGGCAAGCGCGACCGCTTCGACGGGGTGAAGGTGCCGGTCTATGTCTCGCCGACCGATTGCGTCGGCAAGGACAATACAGGCGCCGGCGACGGCGTGCGCACGCAGATCTATTCGATCGAGCTGCTATATCGGAACATCCGCGAATATGGCGCGATCTTCGACGTGGCGGATCGGGCCGAGGCGCTGGTTGCCGGCCTGCAGCGGCGCGAGGCCGCCGCCGTGCGCTCCGTCGCCGGGCTGGAGGCGAAGAACGTGTCGATGGCCGTCTGGTTCTCCAGCAAGGACATCAAGGGCGACGCCTTCATGGCCGGCAAGAACGGCGTCCCGGCCTACATCCTGTCGAAGCTCGGGGCACGCAACGTGATCACCACCGAGGAGGAATGGCCCTTGGTCGGCTGGGAGAGCATCGCGGCCAGCGATCCCGACGTGCTTGTCATCGTGAAGATGGACCGCCGCCGCTTTCCGGCCGACGACATCGACGCCAAGCTGAACTTCCTGAACACCGATCCGGTCGCCAGCAAGCTGTCGGCGGTGCGTAACGGCAGGATCGTGGTGGTCGACGTCGGTGCAACCCGGCCGGGCGTCGATGCGATCGACGGCATCGAATCGATAGCGACGGCGGTCCACACATTCGGCCTCACCAATTGAGCCACGCCGTCATCGGACCGAACTGGGCGGCGCGGATCGGCGTCGCCGCCCTCGCGCTCGCCGCGCTCATCTTTGCCGTCGCTCTGGCGGTGAGCGTGGGAGAGATGGCGATCCCGCTGCCGGTCGCCTTTCGGGCGCTCGGCAACGGCCTGTTCGACCTCGGCCTGCCGGTCAGCGCCATCCAGCAGGGGGTGATCTTCGACTACCGCCTGAGCCGGGCCGTCATGGCGGCGCTGTGCGGCGGCGCCCTCGCGGTTTCGGGGGCAATCCTCCAGGCGCTGCTGCGCAACCCATTGGCCGAACCCTATATTCTCGGCGTGTCGGCCGGGGCCTCGACCGGGGCGGTCTGCGTGATGGTCCTCGGCTTCGGCAGCGCTACGCTCGGCCTGTCCGGTGGCGCCTTCCTCGGCGCAGTGGCGGCGCTGGCGGTCGTGGCTCTACTGGCGACCGGCGCGGGTGGCGCCAGCGACAGGGTGATCCTGGCGGGCGTCGCCGGCTCCCAGCTCTTCAACGCGGCCACCGCCACCATCGTCACCACGCTCGCCAGCGCCGAGCAGGCGCGCGGGGTGATGTTCTGGCTGCTCGGCAATTTCGGCGGCGTCCGCTGGCCGGACCTATGTGTGGCGACGCCCGTCGCGCTGATCGGCTTCGTCGTCTGCCTGGTGCACGCCAAGGCGCTCGATGCCTTCGCCTTCGGCGCCGACGCGGCGCAAGCGCTCGGCGTCGCCGTCACCCGCGTGCGGCTGGTGCTGCTGGCGACCACCGCGCTGCTCACGGCCACCATGGTCGCCATCGTCGGCACGATCGGCTTCGTCGGGCTTGTCATCCCCCATGCCGCGCGCTTCCTGGTCGGGCCGGGTCATGCGCGCCTGCTGCCGGCCTGCCTGGTTATCGGCGGCATCTTCATGATCCTGGCCGACATCCTGTCGCGCATTCTGGTGCCGCAGCAGATCCTGCCCATCGGCATCGTCACCGCCCTGTTCGGCGCCCCGGCCTTCGCCGTGATCCTCTATCGCGCGCGGCGGCCGGCATGACGCTCGCCACCCATGATGCCCGCTGGAGTGCGGGCGGGCGGATGATCGTCGACGGCATCACGCTGTCGGCGGCACCCAACCGCATCCTCGGCCTGATCGGACCCAATGGTTCCGGCAAATCCAGCCTGTTGCGTCTGCTTTGCCGCCTGCGCGGCGTGGCCAGCGGGGTGGTGACGCTCGATGGGCGCGACATCGCCACGCTGCCGCGACGCGAACTGGCGCGGCGCCTGGCCTTTGTCGAGCAGCAGGCAACGACCGATATCCAGCTCACCGTGTGCGATGTGGTACGCCTCGGGCGCACCCCGCACCGCGCCGCCTTCACGTCATGGACGGAGGCGGACGAGCATGCCGTCAGTGCCGCGCTGGAGCGGGTCGGCCTCGCCGAGCGCCACGACCAGCCCTGGCACACGCTGTCGGGCGGCGAGCGCCAGCGCGTCCATATCGCCCGTGCCCTCGCCCAGGATCCGCGCGAACTGATCCTCGACGAGCCGACCAATCATCTCGACATCCAGCATCAGCTCTCCATTCTGCGGCTGATCCGCCGCCTGGGACTGACCTGCATCGTCGCCCTGCACGATCTCAATCTGGCGTCGCTGTTCTGCGATCAGATCGGTGTGCTGCACGCCGGCAAGCTGGTGGCGTCCGGCCCGCCCGAAAATGTGCTCACCCCCGGGATGATCCGTCAGGTCTTCGGCGTCGAGGTCCACATCCGCAATGGCGCCGGAGGGCGTCGCCACATCGAATATGTCGTCGATGTCGAGCCGGATGAGCGCCCTTGAACGCTTGGGAGGCACGATCGGTTCCGCTGCGGGAACACGCATCGGAACGCGTATGGGACTCGCTATCTGGGCGAGAGCAGCAAATGCCCGGCCTCGGTCAGAACCAGCCGCCGCCGCTGCGTCTTCACGCGAAGATGGTCGGTGGCGACAAGGCCGAAGCGGTCTTCCAGTTCGCTGGCGGCGCGCAGCACCAGCGCATGGGCGATGCCGAACAGGCGGGCGAAGCTGCGGGTATCGCTCGCCACCCCATGCACCAGCGCTATCAGAACCCCGGCGTCGAGCGGCGAGAGTTCCGGCTGCTCCGCCACCAGCGCCGTCACCTCTTTCATGAATGGATCGGCGAACGCCGCGCTCATGCCGCCCTCGCACGGAACGTCACCATCACCGATTTGGACAGCGGGGTGTCGCTGCCCTCCCCGGCCTTGGTGAACGGCACGACCGCATTGAGTTCGGGATAGTAGCCCGCGACACAGCCCCGCGGCAGGTCGTAGGCGACGAGGCGGAAATCCTCCGCCACCCGTGTATGGCCATCCTCGTCCGAGCCGATGACATCCACCCGCGCATTCGGCAGCGCACCGAGCGCGGCAATGTCGTCAGGATGGGCAAACACCACCCGCCGCTCGCCATAGACACCGCGATAGCGGTCATCGAGCCCATACACCGTAGTGTTGTACTGGTCGTGGCTGCGGAAGGTCTGCAGCACGAAGGTGCCCGGCTGGCTGCGCGCCTGCTGGTGCTCCACCTGGCGCGGCAGCGGCGCCGCCGAGAACTCCGCCCGGCCGGAAGCCGTGTTCCACTCACGCTCGGCAGCGGCGTTGCGCAGATGGAAGCCGCGCGGCTTGCGCACCCGGACATTGAAGTCCTCGAAGCCGGGAATCACCCGCGAGATGTGGTCGCGGACGAGGTCGTAATCGTCAGCCATCGCCAGCCAGCGTACCTTGTCCGAGCCGACCGTCGCCGCGGCGATGCCGGCGATGATCTGCACTTCCGAACGCAGGGTGGGCGCGGCCGGGCGATTGATGCCGCCCGAGCCGTGCACCATGCTCATCGAATCCTCGACCGTGACGATCTGCGGACGACGCCTGGAATTGCGGTCGATCTCGGTCCGGCCGAGGCACGGCAGCAGATAGGCCACTTTGCCCGGCGCCAGATGGCTATGGTTGGGCTTGGTGGCGATCTGCACGGTGAGCCGGCACCGGGTCAGCGCCGCATGGACAAGACCGGTGTCCGGCGTTGCCCGCACGAAATTGCCGCCGAGGCCGATAAAGGCCTTCGAGC
This sequence comes from Ancylobacter sp. 3268, assembly GCF_031456575.1. Classification (NCBI taxonomy): domain Bacteria; kingdom Pseudomonadati; phylum Pseudomonadota; class Alphaproteobacteria; order Hyphomicrobiales; family Xanthobacteraceae; genus Ancylobacter; species Ancylobacter sp. 3268. Next base: position 79,952 of record NZ_JAVDUX010000001.1, on the reverse strand, counting down.
GGCCCTCCACCAGCGCATGGATGGCGTGCAGCACGTTGTGGCCCGGCTCGCGCGGCAGGGTGAGATCGAACTCCTGCTCCAGGGCGGCGATGAACCACTCCGGCGCGTTCTCGTTGATGCCGACGGTGCGGTCGCCCTGCACGTTGGAATGGCCGCGCACCGGACACAGGCCGGCGCCCGCTCGCCCGACATGGCCGCGCAGCAGCAGCAGGTTGGCAATCTCGCGCACCGTCGCCACCGAGTGGCGGTGCTGGGTGACGCCCATCGCCCAGGTGGCAATTACCCGCTCGGCACCGAGATAGACGTCGGCGAGGCTTTCGATCTCGGCGCGGGTGAGGCCCGACTGGTCCTCGATGACGTCCCAGGAGGTAGCCTCCACCTCGGCGCGCCAGTCGTCGAGCCCCACCGTGTGATGGGCGATGAATTCGAGATCGAGCAGGCTGGCATGGCCACCGGCGCACCGCTCGGCATCGCGGGCGAACACCACCTTGGCCGTGCCGCGGATCGCCGCCATGTCGCCGCCGAGCTTCGGCCGGAAGTAGTGGCTGGCGATCGAGGTCGCGCCGCCGCGCAGCATCTCGATCTTGTCCTGAGGGTCGGCGAAGCGCTCGAGCCCACGCTCGCGCACCGGATTGAGCACCGCGACCCTCGCACCGCGCATGGCGGCACGGCGCAGATCCCCGAGCATGCGGGGATGGTTCGTGCCGGGATTCTGGCCGATGACGATGATGGCATCGGCATGCTCGAAATCCTCGAGCAGCACCGTGCCCTTCCCGACGCCGACCGATTGCGTGAGGCCGAGGCCGCTGGCCTCGTGGCACATGTTCGAGCAATCCGGAAAGTTGTTGGTGCCGAACATGCGCACGAACAGCTGGTAGAGAAACGCTGCCTCGTTGCTGGCGCGGCCCGACGTGTAGAATTCCGCCTCGTTGGGATCGGCGAGCGCCTTCAGCTCGGCGGCGATGCCGGCAAAGGCGTCCTCCCACGACACCGGGCGATAGCGGTCGGTAGAGCGGTCATAGACCATCGGCTCGGTCAGGCGCCCCTGGTTCTCCAGCTCGTAGTCGCTCCAGCCGCGCAGCTCGCTCACCGTATGGGCGGCAAAGAACGCCGGCGTCGCCCGTCGGTCGGTCGCCTCCCAGGCCACCGCCTTCACACCATTTTCGCAGAACTCGAATGACGAGCCATGCTCGGGATCCCCCCAGGCGCAGCCGGGGCAATCGAAGCCGTCCGGCTGGTTCGCCTTGAGCAGGGTCTTGGCACCCGTCAGCGCGGCACCGCTGGCGAGCAGGTGTTTGCCGCAGCTGCGAAGAGCGCCCCACCCCCCGGCCGCGTGCGACTTCTTGAGCGTGTGTGACGTATCGTTAATCGACATCTTCAATCATTATACAAAATGCCAGATAATCCCGCGCGACGCGCTCGCTCGGCTGTCGGAGACAGAGTTAGGCATGAAGCTAATATTTTTCAACGGACAAGTTTTTGAGAGGAGCAGATTGAAAGTGGAATGATTCGGAATTGAAGTGCGTTGAGAAGCCGCCCCCTGCGGCAAGTCGCCCCACACGATTGATAGATTTTATCAATCAAACAATCCGCGATTTTTCAGCAGATGACCCAGCGCCCCAGGCAGTTTTTGCGTTGCATCAACCGGAGGCGGTGGTCCCTGAAGCGGGATAAGAACCGCCGGCACAGCCTATAAGGTGGGAAATGCGATGCGCTGACCACGCGGGGATCCAACTGGACGACCCTCGCCGAATGCATGGTTACGATCCGACCCATGCATTGTTGTGAAGCTCCGATCCGCCCGACGCTGGCAGGGCATGGGGCTCCCTCTGCATCGGGCAGCCTACCGACACCCGCTATGCGCTGGGCGCGTGCATAAGGCGCTAGCCCCGCGCGTCAGCGGGCACCGATCGGCCGAGAGCCCGAACCCAGACGGACTTGCGGGGAACGGATTTTTGGACCCGCCAAGTCGGCAGCGCGGAAGATCGGCCGCGGCCCCCGCCGTAACGGGCGCCCCTTCATCGGCACAACCTTCAGCTCTCGGCCGCCTGCTTCATCTTCTCGCTCAGCTTGAGCGAGAGCGGAGAAGCCTCGTAGCGTCCGGTGACAACCTCGATATACGCCCCCGAATTCGCCTCGGCAGCGGCGATCAGCGCGGCATCGAATTCGGCGCAGGTGGTCACACGGGCCACGGTCCAGCCATCGCAGCCAAAAGCATGCGGCAGCTCCGTGTAGCGCCAGCGAGCGATGTCGTTGTAGCTGATCTCCGGATCCTTGCAGAGCAGCCGCTCGATCAGGTAGCCGTCATTGTTGAGCACGAAGATGACCGGCTTCAGCCCCAGTTGCCCGAAGAGCCCCAGTTCCTGCGCGGTGAGCTGGTGCGAGCCTTCGCCGGTGATGAGCACGGTGCGGCGCGTTGGATCGGCAAGCGCGGTGCCGACCGCCGCCGGCGTCGCCCAGCCGATCGCGCCCCAGAGCGTCTGGTTGTAGAAATTCGCGCCCGAGGGCATCCGGGCGAAGCCGAGGCCCATCGAGGCGGTGCCGGTCTCGGCAACGACGATGTCCCCCGGCCGGATGAACTCCGCCCAGCGTGGATAGAGCGCCTCGGCGGTGATCGGCGCGTCGCCCCCGCCCGTCACCGGCCCCAGGGAGCCGGCGCCGATGCGGGGCCAGTCGCGCCTGGCCAGCGCCAGGGTCAGCGCATCCAGGACATCCGCCAGCTCGACGCTGGGATAGGTGTGGCCATCGACGCTGACACTGTGATGGTCGATGGCGATGGTGCGCTTCGGATCGAGATTCGCGGTGAAGGAGCCGGTATTGAAGTCCGTCATCAGTGTGCCGACGGTGACGATGCGGTCGCGGCCTTCGACAAAGGATTGCACGTCCTTGTTCATCAGCGCGCCGTCATACATGCCCGCATAGGCCGGCTGCTGCTCGTCCAGCACGGTCTTGTCGTGGAACATGGTGGCGAAGGGCAGACCCGACGCTTCGACCAGCCGCTGCAACCGGTCGCCAGCGCCGAGCCTCGCGACAATAAGGCCCGGCAGCAGGCAGGCCGTCTCGGCACCATCCAGCGCGGCGACGACGGCGCGGGTTGCCGCCGCCAGCTGCGTGGGAGCGCTCTGCGGGAGCGGAAGCGGGCTGGCACGGCTCACCACCGGCTGGTTGGCGAGGTCGGCGGGGAAGGCCATGTAGACCGGCCGCAGATGATAAAGGGCCTCAGCGATCAGCCTTTCGGTCTCGTAGGCGACGTTCTGCGGCGTCATCACCGCATGGGCGCACACCACCGGCTCGCTCATCCGGCGGAACAAGTCATATTCACCCGTGCCCAGGGTGTGATGCACGATGGCGCGGGCGCGCTGCACTGCCATGCGCGGCGTGCCCACCAGATGGAAGATCGGCAGGTGCTCGGCATAGGCCCCGGCAACCCCCGCCAAGGCACTGAGTTCGCCGACGCCATAGGTCGTGCTCAGCGCCGCCACGCCCTTGATGCGGGCATAGCCATCGGCGGCATAGGCGGCATTCAGCTCGTTGGCGCAGCCGATCCATCGCATGCCCGACTGCCGGCAGATCGCGTCGTTGACCGGAAAGGCGAAGTCGCCGGGCACGCCGAAAACGTCGGAAATACCGATCTCCTGCAATCGGGTCAGCACATGCTGGATGACGGTGAGGGTCATGACGGGCTCCCAGGCATTGGCCGGTGAGGACACGGGTTCACGGGCATGGCTTCACGAGCATGGCTTCACGAGCATGGCTTCACGAGCATGGCCGCAACGAGCCGAATGGCGAAACGCGGCACTAGCAAGAGAACCGCCGGAGAATCGCGAGGTTCCCCGCGCGAGGCGGCTGGCAGATTCGCTCAGGCGCCGCCCGTCAGGGGCCATCGCGCCATGGTCCCGGCCGGAGCACAGACCGGACGGCATCGATCGTCTCTGGCTGAATCTCCACGGCTCGCCTATCGTCTCGGCTCGGATCGCGCCGCCATTGCTGGAATATTCATGCCGCTCTCACGCAGTTCCTTTATCCTTCGAACGTTGTCCCTCCTGCTGCTCGGCCTCATCGCGCTCGCCGGCGTGGTCGTCACAAATGTATGGCTCGTGCAGAGAACGCAGGACTATGTGACCGAGGTCACGGAGTTGCGGCGCCTGCGAGCGGCGGGCGTCGACCTGCGGTCGCGGCTGCAGGACGCCGAGACCGGGCAACGCGGGTTTCTGATCACCGACAATCCGGACTACCTGCAACCCTATAACGACGCCCTCGCCAATCTCGCAGGCTATATGAACCGGCTGGCCAAGGCGGCGGAGGCGATGCCCGAATTGCACCCGCGCATCGAGCAATTGACCGGCATCATCAATGCCCGCCTCGATGAACTGCGCGAGACCGTCGATCTTGCCCAGCAGGGCCAGCGGCAGGCGGCGATCGAGATCGTCGGCACCGATCGCGGTAAAGACCTGATGGATCAGGCGCGGCTTATCCTTCAGGAGGTCGTCACCGCGGCGGAAGACCGGCTCGGCCGGCTCGGCCGCGCCCAGGCCGAGAGCGCGGATGCGCTGTGGTGGGTGTCGGTCATTGGCGGCATCATCGTGGTAGCGATCACCCTTGCCGGCCTGCTTACCATTCTGAGCTACCTGCGCCAGCTGGCGGTGGCCCGGCAGGAGGTCGAGGCGCTCAACGTCAGTCTTGAGGAACGGGTACGCGAGCGCACCGCCGAACTCGGCCGCGCCAATGAGGAAATCCAGCGTTTCGCCTACATCGTGACCCATGACCTGCGCGCGCCGCTCGTCAATATCATGGGCTTTACCGCCGAGTTGGAGCAAGGCGTCACCACGCTGCAGACCTTCGTCGCCAACGCCGGCGAGCGCGAGACAGGGCCGGAATATGAGGCGGCCAGACTGGCGGCGCAGGAGGATCTGCCGGAAGCATTGGGTTTCATCCGCTCCTCTACCCGCAAGATGGATGGCCTCATCAACGCCATTCTCAAGCTGTCGCGCGAGGGCCGGCGCGTCCTGAAACCGGAGCCGATCAATCTGTCGGCGCTGCTGGAGAGCGCGGTGGCGGCCGTCGCGCATCAGGTCGCGGATGCCGCGGGCGAGGTATCGGTCGACGTGCGGGTGCCGAACCTCGTTTCCGACCGGCTCGCGCTTGAGCAGATCGTCGGCAACCTGCTCGACAATGCGGTGAAGTACCGACGTCGCGACGTGCCTTTGCGGATTAAGGTTCGGGCCACCGCGCGGCCAGGGGGATTGGTGCATATCACGATCGAGGACAACGGCCGCGGCATCGAGGCCCGCGATCACGAGCGCGTCTTCGAGCTGTTCCGCCGCTCCGGCCAGCAGGATCAGCCGGGCGAAGGCATCGGGCTTCCCCACATTCGCGCCATTGCGCGGAACCTTGGCGGCGACATCACACTTAACTCTACTTTTGGACAAGGCAGCGTATTCACCCTGGTCCTGCCCGCGCAGCTGCGGGCCACTACCCGGAGTATGGCAGCGTGAGTGACAATGCGAAGTCCGTGACCATCATCATGATCGAGGACGATGAAGGCCATGCCCGCCTCATCGAGAAGAACATCCGACGTGCGGGGGTCAACAACCAGATTGTACCGTTCACGAACGGCACCGAAGCGCTGGCTTTCCTTTTCGGTCCCGACGGCTCCGGAAACGTCAGCAGCGGGCGCTCGCTACTCATCCTGCTCGATCTCAACCTGCCGGACATGACCGGCATCGAAATCCTCGAGAAGGTGAAAGCCAACCCGCACACCCGGCTTACCCCGGTAGTCGTGCTGACGACGACCGACGACGCGCGCGAGATTCAGCGCTGTTATGATCTCGGCGCCAATGTGTACATCACCAAGCCGGTCAACTATGACGGATTCGCCAATGCGATCCGCCAGCTCGGGTTGTTCTTTTCTGTGATGCAAGTCCCCGAGACCACCTGATTCATGCCCTCCAGCATTCGCCGTGTCCTTTATATCGATGACGATCCCGGCATGGCGCGCTTGGTCCAAAAGGCCCTGACGCGCCGGGGCTATGAGGTCATGCTCGCCGGCGATGCGGCCGACGGCCTGCGCCTCGTCGATGAGAACGACGTTCATGTGGTGGCGCTGGATCATTTTCTGCCGACCGGCACCGGCCTCGACGTGCTCGCCGCCCTGCGCCAGCAAGCCGATGCCCCTCCCGTCGTCTATGTAACCGCCTCGGCGGAAACCACGGTCGCGGTGCAGGCGCTCAAGGCCGGCGCCATCGACTACGTGCCGAAGACGATCGAGATCGAGTTCATCGAGCTGCTCACCAGCGCCATCGATCAGGCGATCGAGACGGCTCGGTTGCGGCGGGCCAAGGAGCGCGCCGAGCAGGAGGTACGCGAGGCGCGCGACCGTGCCGAGGCGTTGCTGTCGGAGGTGAACCACCGCGTCGCCAACAGCCTGGCCATGGTGGTCTCCCTGGTGCGCCTGCAGTCGAACTCAATCGAGGACAAGGCCTGCCGTGCGGCGCTGGCGGAAACCCAGGCTCGCATCATGGCGATCGCCGGCGTGCATCGCCGCCTCTACACTTCGTCGGATGTTCGTTTCGTCGCCTTGGACGAATATCTGCTGGGGCTGGCGGATGATCTCAGGTCCTCGATGCGCCAGGCCGGCAGCTTTTCGCAGCTGCAGCTCGCTGCCCAGCCTCTCACCGTCCCCACCGACCGCGCCGTGGCCATCGGTGTGCTGGTGACGGAATTGGTGACCAACGCCTTCAAATACGCCTATCCGGACGGTCAAAATGGCGAAGTGCGGGTGTCTCTCCGCACCGAGGCAGACAACCAGGCGGCGGAACTGGCGGTCGAAGATGATGGCGTCGGCTGGGATGGCACCGGCGGCGCGAAAGGCACCGGGCTTGGCACGCGTATCGTGCGGTCCATGGTCGGGGTCCTCGGCGGCGAGCTACAATGGCTCCCACGGAAGGGCGGCACCTCCATCTCCGTCCGGTTTCCGCTGCCGGCACACTAGGATGTCATCTCCCCCACCCGGCCCGCCGCCCCGCGGGACGGCAAACGGAACAGCAGAATGACCCCAGCAAGCGCGTCACCCGTCACCAGAGGCCCGACATGGTCCGCCAATGTCGATGGTCTTCATGTCGATCTGCCGATCGTGCCGATCAAACTGGACTTCGCCATTTCCCTGATGATGGTGATTGATCTCGGCGTGAAATTTGGCGCGTACGTGGGCGAGCGTCTGGCGGAGAAGCTGAGGCCGCTTGGGCCCGACGTGGTGGTCGGAGCCGCCACGCTCGGCATTCCGATTGCCATCGAGGTCAGCCGCGCCCTCGGCCTCGACCAGTATGTCATCCTGCAGAAGTCGCCCAAGGTTCACCTGCAGGACGCGCTGGTCCAGCGGATATCGTCGATCACCTCCAAGGGCGAGCAGCGCCTCCTGCTCGATCGCCGCATGATACCGCTGCTTGCCGGCCGGCGGGTTGTGGTCGTCGATGATGTCGTCGCTTCCGGATCCAGCCTGAAGGGCTCGCTCGAGCTGGTACGCAGCGCCGGCGGCGAGGTGGTCGGTATCGGCGTGATCCTCACCGAGGCGCGGGAGTGGCAGCAGGCGCTCGGTCCGGACAGCGCATTGATACGCAGCCTCGGCCATATCCCGCAATTCCGGGCTGTGGGAGCGACATGGACGCCGATCCCGGAAACCTTTCTGGCATAGCCTCGCCAGGCGAAAACGTTTCCCTGCTCGAAGGCGACGATCGCCCCTGATCGTGGCCTCCTCCGGGCTGCGCCCGGCCTTCCACGACGCGGCTGGTCGACGACGTCGGTCGCAAAATGCCGGGGGCAGGAACACGTTCTGGAATGTCTGTTCCGCCGGCCGCCGCGCTTGCGTGGCTCCAACGCCCCGCGCCGTCGCGACCATGCCGGACACCGTCAAGCTGCCTGCGCCTAGCTCATGATCGGATTCGGCTGGAGCGGGGATCGCAACGTCCCCGGTGACGCCGCCACTTCTCGAGAAGGCCGACCCATCTGCGGACTAGCAAGTCGGCTTACGAAATTCGCGCGAGCGCATCATGAACCATGCCCGCGCTGCTGCCGTTCCACGCTCACTGCGGCCAAGCGCACCGGCAACGGTCATATGATGCCGGCAAGCCGGTGCCGGACCAGGTTGCCCCTCTCGCCTGTGGGTTACCAGCCGGAACCATCCTGCTCATATGGCGTTCAATCTGCACACCCTCTGAGCAAATGGATGGTTAACATGAACCGCGTCATCATCGCCGCGATCGCTATTGCCTTGTCTTCGCCAGCGCTCGCTCAAACGGCAAATCCCGATCCCGCAACCCCGGCGGTGACTACTCCGGAAGCGCCTCGCCCGGCCGAACCGGCCAAGGGCGCCAACAGCTTCACCGAAGCACAGGCGAAGTCTCGCATCGAGGCGAAGGGCTTCTCGAACATTTCCGGGCTGGCGAAAGACAAGGACGGCGTGTGGCGCGGAAAAGCAATGAAAGCCGGCGCCTCCCATGACGTCGCCTTGGACTATCAGGGCAACGTCTTTCCCAACTGAGTTCTCACGTCCCAACCAAGGGAGGACAGCACATGGCTACCGTTTCTGGTCTGTTTGACAATTATGACGATGCCCTCACGGCGGTGAACAAGCTGCAGGCTCTCGGTATCGACCGGGCGAGCATCAGCATCGTCGCCAATAACTCCGGCGACTGGTACGGCCAGCGCGTCGTCGAACGCGACGACGAGAGCAACGCCGGCGAAGGCGCGGCGTCCGGTGCGGGCATCGGCGCGGTGCTCGGCGGCGCCGGGGGATTGCTCGCCGGCCTCGGGGTGATGGCGATTCCCGGCGTCGGCCCGGTGGTGGCGGCGGGCTGGCTGGCCGCAACCGGCCTCGGGGCGGTTGCCGGTGCCGCGGCAGGCGGCGCCGTGGGCGGGCTGGTCGGCGCGATGACCTCGGAAGGCGTGCCGGAGCGCGATGCGCATCTCTACGCCGAAGGCGTCCGCCGTGGCGGCACGGTGGTATCGGCGAAGGTCGATGACGACCAGGTCGCCGAGGCCCAGGCCATCCTGGACGACGAAGCCGCCGTCGATCTCACGGCCCGCGAGCGGGTCTATCGCGACGAGGGCTGGTCACGCTTCGACCCCGATGCCCCGGCCTACACCACCGACGAAGTGATCCGCGAGCGCGAGCGCCATCGGCTCTAGACGGAATTCCAGGCCGGCTCCGGCCTGGGCAGAGACAACTTGCGGTCCGCAGCAGGCGCCCAGCAGGGCGGCCTTGTGCGGGCCGTCCCTTTTTTACAGGCTGTGACTTTCAAGGCGTCCGGTTCGATCGATGGCCCAGCAGGAGCCGGGCCGCATTCAGCCGCCATCCCCGCGCCTGTCGTCGGGTCCGGTGTCGGACACCGCCGGTTGGCCTCCCTGACGATGCGCCGCCCTCGACTCCATCCGCCGTTCCAGTGGCCGCACCAGAGCCAGCAGTACGAGGGTGACGACCAGCGACATGACGATCAGATGCCAAGACGCCAGCGCGCAGGCGACGCCCAACGCCGCCGTCACCCAAACCGCGGCGGCCGTGGTCAAACCATGGATTTCCAGCTCGCGATGATTTCGCAGCACCACGCCGGCGCCGAGGAAACCGATGCCGGTCAGCACGCCCTGGATGATACCCTGCACCACGCGGCTGGTGGCGTCCGGGTGTCCCTCGATCCCGTCCACTCCCATCGCGGTCAACGAGATCAGCGCGGCCCCGAGGCTCACAAGGCCCAGCGTACGCATGCCGGTGGGCTTGCCCCGCAGGTCGCGGTTCAGCCCCACCAGCATCCCGCACCCGACCGCGGCGAGCAGGCGCGACAGAGCCTCGATATCGGAAGGCGAAAGAAGATCCATGGTGATGTTCCCCATTGTTCCGATCGCCCGGCCTCCCGGCACCGCACCGAGGCCGTTGCAGCCATGCCTGTTGCAGCCATGCCTGTTGGAGCAAACGCCTGATGCGGCATCCGGTTCTGATCCCCGGCAACACAATCGAGCGGCCGGGAAGACCATCGCCATGGACTTCGGTCCCGCCGCCGGCGTCGGGAGCGCATCCGGAGAATGACAGACGCATCGCTCAAGAACCCGTCTGCCGATTTTACCGCGGAACAGCCTGCGGCCTCATCCGTTGGTTCAGCTGGGGGGCGACACGCAGGAGAATTCGATATGGCGAACACGCAACATCGTGGCGGTTCCGGCAACTTTGCCAATGACCGTGAACGCGCCAGCGAAGCCGGCCGCAAGGGTGGCGAACACTCTCAGGGCGGCCAGCAGCATACCCAGTCTGCCGGCGACGGGCGCCAGCAGGGCGGCCAGCGAGAGCATTCCGGCAATGTCGCCAATGACAAGGATCGGGCGCGCGATGCGGGCCACAAAGGCGGCCAACGCTAGTTCCAGATAAAGATACGGTCATCGGCAGCTGCCCCGATCTTTCGATCGGGGCAGCTTTGCGTCGAGGCAGCGTTGGCGCGAGGCGGCCTTGGCACGGAGATGGCCAAGCCACGTCATCGGCACCCACGCCTGAGCGCTCGCTGAAGCCGCGGCGCCTACCCGCCGCGGGTCCGGTGCCCTAGAAGCGCCAGGTCAGATTTGCCTGCAGCGCATTGGTCGTCACGTTGTCGGCGAACTGGCCGACATAGGACAGCCCGATCCGCGCCTGTTGGTTGAGCTGAAGATCGGCGCCGATCTCGACCAAAGCGGCGTTCTCGGCGAGCGGCAGGCCGGTCACCGTGAAGTTTGCGCTGGGTACGCTGAGAAAGGCCATCTGAGCCTCCGGCGTGAGGTCGCCAAAGGCATATTGCCAGGCGACCGACGCATGCGGCCTCAGCGTGGTTCCGCCGGAAAGCTCCATCGCTGTCGCCACTCGCAGCCCGAGCGAGGAATAGCCGACGCCCATCGAACTGGACGAACCCGCCAGACCGGCGGAGGCCCCGGTCTCGGTGAAGGCATCGCCATCGACATGAACATAGGCGAGACCGGCAAACGGCTCGAGCGCCAGTTGCTGGAGCGCGAAGCCGTAGCCGACTTCGCCGAACACTTGCGCGGTGCCGCCATCATAGTCGGCCCTCGCCTGTTCGGCATAGTCGGGGTAGGCGATGGTGCGCTCCGCTTCGATCCAGCTGAAGGCGTAGCTGGCGCCGAGCCGCAGGTTCCACGGGCCGGAACTGGTGCCGGCATAGAGTGCCAGGACAAGGCTGTCGCTGTCGGAAGAACTGGCGAGAGCGTCGATATCCGCGCTGGAATGCGTGTAGCCTACCGCGGCGCCAAGCCGCCAGGTATCGATCTTGACGTCGGCGCCGGAGAGAATGCCGCCAATGGTCTCGTCGACATTAGCCGCGGTGGAACCGCCATCATAGTCGGACCAGCCGCCAAAGGCCTGCGCCCAGACCGTGCCGTTGAAGGCCGGCGCCGGGATGGCCGGCGCCTTGGTCGGGAAGGGCACGCCGGCCGCGGGGGCGGCATAGGCGAGGGCCGGTCCGCCATAGCCCAGAGCGGCGGTCGGCCCGGCCTGGTCGCCATAGGCTCCCTGCCGCAGGCGGCCGAGCACGGCCTCCCGGGTGTAGAGCGCGTCGCCGGCCAGAACCGACTGCTCGCTGGCATAGGCTTCGCCGGAGAGCGCACCGAGCGCACCCGGCAATTGTTCGGAGGAGAGGCCGTAGAGCGGCGCCAGCGCGTCCGGCAGGCTGGTCAGCTTGCCGTTGGTGGTGGTGTTGATGACGCCGTCGATCGCGGCGCCGACGGCACGCTGGTTGGGCGTGACGTTCGGCAGCCCGGCGAGATCGGAGGCGACGTTCACCGTCACGGTGTTCGGCGCGTAGTTCAGGCTCGCATCGAACAGTGCCGGCAGGCCGTCCGTGACGAAGCTGTCGAAGGCGCCGGTGATGCCCTGCGTCGCCGCGAGCAGCGTGGTGGCCGGGGTGAAGCTCGTGGTCTGGAAGGACGTCTGCAGCGTGCCGGCCAGCCGCGCCGTGCCGGTGATCTCCAGCACGTCCGGGCCGGTGTCGGTGATGCGCGCGGCATAGGTGCCGGCCGCCGTCTGCACGAAGGTGGCGCTGAGCAGGTGGGTGATCGGCGGCCCGGTGCCGCTGACGCCCAGCCAGCCGCTGTTCTCGAATCGCTTTGCCGGGCCCGCCGTCGCCGCCAGCCGGCCGTCCATGACGCCCATATTGACGATCACCGTGCCGTAGCTGTCCGGCCCGGTGCGCAGGGCGTCGGCGACGAAGGCGGTGTGCAGGGTGCCGTAATTGACCAGGGTGCCGTAGAGCCCGTGCATCTCCACCGCCGCGCCGGCGATGCCGCTGGCGTTGACGGTGCCGGTATTGGTCAGCACGCCATAGGTCTCGCCGCGCAGGCCGATGCCGCCATTGCCGGTGACCTGCACCGTGCCGCTGTTGACGATGTCGTCGCCCTTGCGGCCGGACAGCGCCGCCGCGTTCTCGGCGCTCGATGTCAGCGTGCCGGTGTTGCGGATCGGGTTGTAGATGCCGGGGATCGTGGCGAGGTAGCCGTTGACGCCGTTGCTGTCGACATAGATGCCGACGACCTTGTCGCCATAGGCGGAATTGGACGACACCACCGCGCCGGGAATGTCGATCTCGTGCCAGGTCGCGATGCCCAGTGCGTCGATATGCATCACCGCCGGATGCACCTTGCCGTCGGCGGTCACCCAGTTGGCGACGAGGTTGTATTCCCCCGAGCGGCCGGCACCGGTGATCCCCTCGAAATGCGTCGCCACCGCGCCCGGATGGTCATAGGTCGTGTAGGTGCCGGTGGCCTGGTCGAAAATGTAGCCATGCTCGGCGTGGATGCCGTCGCCGACCTTTATCTGGCCGTAGCCGCCGGCGATCTTGTCGCCATAGATGCCGTAGGCCGTGGTGCTGATGGCGCCGGGGATATTGTTGGTGGTGTAGGTGCCGGTGTCGATGTCGTAGATGAAGGCGTTGCCGGTCGCCAGCCTCGTGTCGTAGTTGCCGATCACCTTGTTGCCGAAGGTGCTGTGCGCGATGGTGTAGAGCGTGCCCGCGCCCGGATAGGCCAGGGGGGTGATCTGCTGCTCCGCCGGGCGGGCGGCATCGTAGAGGTAGCTCCGATCGTAGGGCGACGAGGCCGCCGTCTTGTAGCTGCCGACAACTCGCAGGATACCGCCCGGATTGCCGAAACTCGGTCCATAGGGCGAGGAACCGATGGCGCCGGGAAAGTTGGCGCCGTTCGCGGTGGCTTGCGGCATCGGCGACCAGGTCTGCGTCGCCATGTTGTAATAGAGACCGCCGGTCTCTCCCGCGCCGGGAATGGTGTAGTTGCCGACGATATTGGCGCCGCGAATGCCGGTGAGGAACGTGCCGCTGGTTCCGAAATTCAGCGTCTGATAGGTGGTTGGCGTCGCAGGGTGCAGAACTTCGGCCTGCGCGGCCTGAGCAATGCCACCGACGCCGAGACCGATCGCCACAAGTTTGCGCGCCCTCACCCGCGCTATGCCGAGTGATACCGACCGACTTTTCATGATGCGCCCCGCCGCTCCGACTCGGAGCCCTGAAAATCGTATCGATTGTCGGTGAAGATGACGATGGCGCTTTCTGGTCTTATCTCCCGGAGAGCGCCCTCCCCCTTGCACCGCTGTCCAGCTTCCGGCCGCTTCGTGGCCGGCGCTCCCGGGCCGGATGGGTCGGCGGCGGCGCGTCCTTTCTGGCGAACAGACGGCAGGCTAATGTGAAAGCTTTCCGTCGGTACCCGGTTGAAAGCTGGGGTCGGCAGGGGCGGCACATATTGAAAAAGACAGGATCGGGAACATGGTAGATCCGGTGCAACGGACCCGTCCGAAAGTCGTCATAGCCGGCGCCGGCTTCGGCGGGCTGCAGGTGGCACGAGGGCTCGCGGCTTCTCCCGTCGACATCACGCTGGTCGACCGGCATAACTACCACTGCTTCCAGCCTCTGCTCTATCAGGTGGCGACAGCCGTACTGTCCCCGGCCGATATTGCCTGGCCGGTGCGACATATCCTGTCGCGGCAGGACAATGTTACCATGCTGATGGCCCAGGTGGAGGGCGTGGACCGCGCGGCGCGCACGCTGCTCACCGATCAGGGAGCCATTCCCTATGATTTCCTGGTGCTGGCGACGGGCGCCACCCACTCCTATTTCGGCCATGACGACTGGGCGCCGTTTGCGCCGGGGCTCAAGGATATCGAGGATGCGACGCAGCTGCGCCGCGAGATCCTCGTCGCGTTCGAGCGCGCCGAGGCGACGCAGGACGAGGCGACGCGCCGCAAGCTGCTCACCTTCGTGATCATTGGCGGCGGGCCGACCGGGGTCGAGCTCGCCGGTGCCGTCGCCGAGGTGGCGCGCCATTCCCTCACCCCCGACTTCAAGCATATCGACCCGCGCACCGCGCGCATCCTCTTGATCGAAGCCGGCGAGCGGCTGCTGCCGGTGTTTCCGCCCAAGCTCTCCGCCTATACCCACCGGCGGCTGGAAGCCATGGGTGTCGAGGTGTTCACCGGCCGGCCGGTCGTGGCGTGCAGCGGCGATCATGTCGAGCTGGCCGGCGGCGAGCGGATCATCTCCTCCACCAAGATCTGGGCGGCGGGGGTGCGCGCCTCGGCGGCGGGACAGTGGCTCGGGGCCGAGACCGACCGCGCCGGGCGCTGCCGCGTCGATGCCGATCTCACCGTCGCCGGGGCGGCGGAGATTTTCGTCGTCGGCGATACCGCGGCCCTGCCGCCGGAGCTCGGCCCGGTGCCCGGCATCGCTCCTGCCGCCAAGCAGATGGGCGACCATGTGGCCGCGGTGATCGCCGCCCGGGTCGGCGGCCGCCCGGCACCGGCGCGGTTCCGCTATCGCCATGCCGGCGACCTGGCCACCATCGGCCGGAACGCCGCCGTGGTGAAGCTCGGGAAGCTGGAGCTCACCGGGTTCCTCGGCTGGGCCTTCTGGGGGGTCGTGCACGTTTATTTTCTCGTCGGTGCCCGCAACCGCTTCGCCGTGGCGATGAACTGGCTGTGGAACTACCTGACGCGCCAGCGGGCGGCGCGACTGATCACCGGAAAGCCGTCAAATCCCGGCATCCCGCGGGGCCCGTCCGAAGCGTAGGCCCTTTCAAGGCAGCATCGGCGGCAGCCACCCGCCGGGGTGTCGCCGGTGGGCGCTGACCGACGCCCCGCGTGATCGAGACCGTCATAAGAAGGACGGCGATAAGCAGGGACCGCTACAGAAAGATCGTCTGGCTTAACGGGGCCACCGGTGATGCGGCAGCGAGGCGGCAGCGATCGGCCCTCCGGATCACGGCTCCTCCAGCGGAACCCAGGAAAAACCTTGCGCTCTCCGATCTCAACCGGAAGCGATCGTAAAGCCGGCTCTCTCGACAGACCGCCTTGCCCATCCGGATCCGATGACGCCATCGTCGAGATAACGCATCGACTGTGACGATCAGGATTGTTTCCCCGTCAAGACTTTGGCTCTACGGTTCACACTTCATCGGACCCCGTCTATGCACAACGTCACCAGCGTCTTCCTGCTCGTCTATGCGGCGCTCTTCCCGATCATCAACCCGATCGGCGGCGCACCGATCTTCCTGGGCCTCACATCCTCCTGCACTGAGGCCGAACGCAATGCCCTGGCACGCGGCGTCGCCATCAACAGCGTGCTCCTGATCGCCGGGTCGATGTTCGTCGGATCCCATATTTTGGTGTTCTTCGGCATTACGCTTCCGATTGTCCGCGTGGCCGGCGGGCTGGTCGTCGTGGCTTTTGCGTGGAAGCTGCTCCAGACAGGTGTCGTGTCTGAAACACAGCGCTCCTCCCTCGATCACCATACGGATGTCGATTCCTTCTACCCTCTGACCATGCCGCTTACCGTGGGACCGGGCACGATCTCCGTGGCCATAGCCTTGGGCAGTCAGCGTCCCGGAGGAGAATATGGCATTGCGAACGCGCCGTTCCTCGCCGCCGTCATTGCCGGAATCGTGGCGACGGCGCTCACGATCTATGTTTGCTACCGCTTTGGCGAGCGCGTCATCGCGATGCTGGGAAAGAACGGCACCAATGTCGTGGTGCGGCTGTCGGCTTTCATCCTGCTGTGTATCGGGGTCCAGATCTTGTGGACCGGCTACCGATCGCTCCTCGCCCTCCCCGCCTAGCTTCGGCGGAACTACGGTTTCTGCGGCAGGACAACGACGGTCGCCGACATCCCCGCGGCGAGCCGGACGCCGGCCGGCAGTTCGCCAAGCTTGATGCGGACCGGAATGCGCTGGGCGAGGCGAATCCAGTCGAAATTCGGATTTACCTGCGCCAGGAGACCGCTGCCTTCGCCGTTATTAGCGATCGCGCGGCTGATTCCCTCCACCACGCCCTCGATGATCACTCCCCCGGCCATGAGCTCCACGCGCGCCCGGGCGCCGTCCTGGACCGCCGGCAGCTTGGTCTCCATGAAGTAGGCGTAGACATAGAACGATCCGCTATCGACAAGCGCCAACACGCCCTGGCCGACCGTGGCATAATCGCCGACATTCACATTGAAATTGGTGATGTAGCCGTCGACGGGCGCGCGCACGGTGCTGCGTTCGAGATTGATCTGCGCGGTTGCCAGCGATGCCTGGGCCGCCTGCAACTCGGCCGCGGCCTCGGCCGCCGAGACGGTGGTATCCTCGGCGGCCTGCGATGAAATCGCCGCGCTGTCCTCCCGCTCCAGGCTGGTGTTGCGATTGGCCGTATCGCGGGCGAGACGCAGGGCCTGCGTCTTCATCGCCACTTCGGCCTGCGCCTGCTGCACCGCCACCTTGAACCGGTCCTGATCGATGACGAACAGCACGTCGCCGCGCCGGACCTGCTGATTGTCGACGACATTCACCCCGCTGATGAGGCCGGAAACATCGGGCGCGATCTCAACCACATTGGCAAGGATGCGGGCATCGCGCGTCCATGGCGCCAGCGTATAGAACTGCCAAAGCCGCCAGCCCACGAACACGGCCGCGCCCACCGCGATCAACGTGACGCCGATGCGCAACGCGGTCCGCATCAAAGCCATCCTGCCCCTCCCAACACCGCCGGCACACCGAATATGACGCCGCCGAACAGGATCACATAGAGGGCCACGTCGAAGAGCGGCCTATGCCACACGAAGCGGTAGAACCCTGTCCGCGCCAGCAGCCATCGCAGTATCAGAAACGGCACCAGGGCGATCAGCGCCCACAGCAGCACCGGCGGCAGGTAAAATCCGAAGAGTTCGGGCGCGTACAAGGTGAGACCGCTCGTCGGCATCTCAGGCCTCGCCGAAGGAGCGGACCAGGAACGCCCGGTCGATGTCGAAGCGGTCGGCGACGAAACGCAGCGAGGCACCGGCACGCACATTTAGCGCGGCGGCCACCGATCCGGGTTCAAGCGGCAAGGTCGCGAGCGCGGCAAGAGCGGCATGCACGGTGGACTGCGCCTCGGCGACCCTCGATGCGATGGCGTCACCGGCCTTGGGAAGGCTCTCCAACTCGGCGGCGAACTGGGCCAGAAAGCGGGCGATAAGTGCGGATGCGTCACTGGAGAGGTCGGCATCGCGCCGCAATCGGTTGAGCCGGCCCAACTCGAGGCCGGTCGAGGCCGCGCCCAGCGTTCCGCGCAGAAAGTCCTCCTCACCGCGCCGGTCAAGCGACAGGCGCGGCAGCAAGGCGGCGAGCATGGCAACGATTTCCCCGACCACCACCCTTTCGTGGCGCTGGCCGCGCGCCGCTGCGGGAAGGAGGCTTGCCATCGTGCGGGTCCACACCCGCTCGCGGGTGGCAAGCGAGTTGATCGGAAAGAGGTTGAGCAGAACCAGACACATTCCCATGCCGAACAACAGGCTGAAGGCAGAATTGACGAAGGAGAGCTCATCGGGCTGAAACACGTTGCTCGTGCCGATCTCCGAGACGAAGAAGCCGCCGAAGGCGATGCCGGACCAGGCATATTGCGGCGTTCCCGCCATCAATCCGGCCGGCAGCAACGCCACGATGAGGAAGAGCGCCAGCGCCTCGTAGCCCTCGATCCATGGCAGGACGAAGACCATCGCCGCATAGGCGGCCACGATCCCGATTGCTGACCACAGCAGAAACGTGAAGCCAAGCTTGCCCGGCTGGTCCTGATTGACGGCGAAGAACAGAATGATGGCAAGGCCCGAAACGGCATTGAAGCCATCGGTCCACTCCGTCGCGGCCCACAGAACCGACATCAGCACCAGCGCGAGCACGGAGCGCACCGCAAGCAGCAGCGCTTCCCTGTTCGAGGCGGCGGGAACCACCGGCGCCTGCTCTTCCGGCCGAATGGCGGCGCGCAGGTGCCAGCGCAGGCTGGCCGCCTCGCTCACCATCACCATCGACAATCCGCGCAGCAGGTCCCCTGCCCGGCGCAGGATAAGCACCCCTTCCGCCAGCGGTTCGAACGGCACCCGGCCGGCCATGGCCTCCAGATCGCGCGTGGCCGCCCTCAGCGCGCTTCGGGCGGCGAGCAGCTCCAGGCGGATGCGCCGTGGGTCCTCGAAGGCGTGGACATCCGCGGCGATGCGATCGAGCAAGGCAGCGGTCGCTGCCATGACCGGCCGCAGCCGCGCGACGATCGGCGCGGCATCCTCCGCCTGAAAGTCCTCAAGACGCACATAGAGACCGCGTGCGATAGCGAGCACCCGCAGGAACTCGCGCACCATGCGCTTCAACGTGGCATCATCGGCGCGCATGTCCGGCGCTTCGAAGACCGCATAGGAGCGCAAGGCATCGAACTTGACCACCGCCTCGACCATCGTCCGGCGGAGCGCCGCAAAGGTTGCGAACGGCGTCGCCGGTCGCATCGCGATGGCGCCGTAATGGCTGAGCTGGCCAAACAAACCCGCGAGTTGCTCGCGCAGCATGACCCCGGCGTAACGCGGGAAGACAAGCACGCTCACCGCCGTTATGCAGGCGATGCCGATGATGATTTCCGCCGTCCGGTCGAAAGCAAGATGCCATGCCTGTGTCGGATCGGCCGCCCCCTGCAGCCCGACCAGCAGCGCGGTATAGCCGGCGAGCAGGAAGCCATAGGCTGTATAGTTGCGCATCTGCGCGCCGATAAAAAAGCACAGCGCCAGCCAAAGGGCGATCGACCCGACGAGCGGCACAGGCGCCTGCGAATAGAGGGCGAGGATGACGAGGCCGACGCTCGCCCCCAGCAGCGTACCGACGACACGGTAAACCCCCTTCGCCAATGCGGCTCCCGCCGTCGGCTGCGCCAGGAGATAGACCGTCAGCACCGCCCATTGCGGGTCCTGCAGCTCCAGCCAATAGGCGATGGCGAGGGCGACGACGGCAGCCACCGCGGTCCGGATGGCAAAGACGATGTTGCGCCAGCCGAGATCAAGGGGGAAAGCGAGACGCCACCGGGCGGCTGTCATCTCGGCAACGCTCATCTTTCCCCGCATGCGCGCACGTCACTGCCGGTAAGCATATAGCCGGTTTCCATGAGCGATAGCGCGCGGAATTTTTGCCCTGCATGGCCTGGCTGGGATCAGGCGGGGCCTGCCGGCATCGGCTTTTGCGAACGAATCCGGCCCTTCGGAGTTGTGCCCCTGTTCGCGCGAATGCGCCAATACCGGTCAGCACATGTGAGGTTCGGCCGCTGTGGATCCGGCAGAGGGTCCGAGAGCGACCGTAGCGAACATCCCGGCTATCAGGAGGTTCCACATGCATGCCATTGGCGCGCTAAGCCAGAAAAGGCAATTGTCTATAAAATTAGTAGTGATATGTCTGCAAGGCGCAGACTTGTCGGTCCGCGCATGTGAGGGAGCATTGCAATGAGTTTCAGGCGCATTCTCGCAGTGGCCGCGCTCGCCACGGGTATCGGATTGTTCGCCGTCGAAGTGGCCAACGCCGCCGACAGCGTGACCGTTGGCTCGAAGATCGACACCGAGGGCGCGATCCTTGGCAATGTCATCGCCCTGCTGCTGGAGCAAAAGGGCATCGATGTAAAGGAACGCATCTCGCTCGGACCGACCAAGATCGTGCGCACCGCGCTTCTCGAAGGCGAGATCGACATCTATCCGGAGTATACTGGAAACGCTGGCTTTTTCTTCAACGTCGATTCCGATCCGGCTTGGAAGAAGGCCGATACCGCCTATGCGAAGGCAAAGGCGCTCGACGCTGCGAACAAGCTCGTCTGGCTGCAGCCCGCTCCGGCCAACAACACCTGGGCCATTGCGGTTCGGGGGGACGTCGCCAAAGCCAACAATCTCGCGACGCTGGACGATTTCGGCAAATGGGTAGCCGGTGGGGGCAAGGTGAAGCTTGCAGGTTCGGCTGAATTCGTCGAGAGCGCGGCAGCGTTGCCCGCCTTTCAGAGCGCCTACGGATTCAAGCTCGGCCAGGATCAGCTTCTGGTGCTCTCCGGCGGCGACACTGCCGCCACCATCAAGGCCGCGGCCGAAGGCACATCCGGCGTCAACGCCGCCATGGTCTATGGCACGGATGGCGGCATAGCCGCGCTCGACCTGAAGGTGCTCACGGATACCAAGGGTGTTCAGGCGGTGTATGAGCCCGCGCCTGTCGTGCGCGCTGCCGTGCTGGAGGCGCATCCCGAGATCGCAACGATCCTGGCGCCGGCCTTTGGGGCGTTGTCGCTCGAGACCTTGCAGTCTCTGAATGCAAAAGTGCAGATCGAAGGGCAGGATGCCCGGTCGGTCGCCAAGACCTGGCTCACCGAAAAGGGCCTGCTGAAGTGACATCGGAAAGCGGCTTGTCGGTCATATCGGCACCGCAGGCCGCTGCACCGCAGCTCAGAAGCGGCGCCGGCCGCTCCAACCCGCTGCTGGTGCTGATCGTCGGCGGCATGGCGGCGGCGGTGATGGGTCTGGGCTTTGTGTCGGTCGCGCCCAATCGCATTCTCAGCGGCAGGCCGGTCGTCCTGTGGTCGGCAGTGGAGCCCGAGGTCACCGCCATCCTCGTTGCGCTGATCATTGGGCTCGGCGTTTCGGCGGTGCTCCGCGTCGGTGCATGGCGTGACCGGCTCACCGCCGTGATCGCCGCGGTCACGCTGGTCGCAACGGTCGCGGCGGCCGGTCACGCGGCCAGCCTCGTCGCTCAGGCAAGCGGACCCGTTGCCCGCACCTCGTTAGGAGCGGCTTTCTGGATTGTGGCCGCCGGTTCCGGCTTTGCACTTGCCGATGCGGCGACCCGCCTCACACGAAACATGTTCGTTCAGATGATCGTCGTGGCGATAGTGGGGGGAGCCATCGCCTTGCTCGCCGCTTCCGGCGCCCTCTCGGACCTGTCGCTTGCCCGCGAGCTCGCCAACCGCCGGGAAGCTTACAGCTCGGAAGTGGTACGGCATCTCGTGCTCGTCGGCGGCGCGCTGGCAGGGGCGCTGCCGATCGGCAGCCTGCTCGGCTACATCACGTTTCGCCGCCCGAAGTGGCGCAAGGCACTGTTCGCGATCCTGAATCTTATTCAGACCGTTCCGTCCATCGCGATCTTCGGCCTGCTTATCGGTCCTCTCAGTGCCCTGTCGGGTTGGTTTCCCACGCTGCGCACGCTGGGCATTGGCGGGATCGGCGCAGCCCCCGCCATCATCGCGCTCACGCTTTACGGCCTGTTGCCGGTGGCGCGCGGGGTATTCACCGGGCTGGCGTCCACGCCGCCCGGCGTCCTGGATGCCGCGCGCGGCATGGGCTTTGACGAGCGCCAGATACTCTGGCGTGTCTCCATACCCCTCGCCTTGCCAATACTTGTCACATCGCTGCGTCTCGTCGTGGTGCAACTCACGGGCCTCGCCGTGGTTGCCGCACTCATCGGCGCCGGCGGGCTCGGTGCGTTCATTTTCCAGGGCCTCGGGCAAACGGCCACCGACCTCATCCTGCTCGGCGCGCTGTCGGCCATCGCTCTGGCGCTCGCCGCCGATCTCCTCTTGCGAAGCCTTGCTGCGGCCGTGACGACAGGAGCATCTGCATGATCGTGCTTGATCGCCTCACCAAACGATATGGCAATGCGGTCTCGGTCGATCAACTTTCACTCACCGTGCCCACCGGCTCGATCTGCGCGTTGGTCGGCGCGTCCGGTGGGGGAAAAACCACCACACTGCGTCTCATCAATCGCCTCATCGAACCGGACGAGGGGCGTGTACTGATCGACGGCACCGACGCGGCAAGTCTTGCTCCGGTCGCGCTACGCCGACATATTGGTTATGTGATTCAATCGGTTGGCCTGTTCCCTCACTGGAACGTCGCCCGCAACATAGCCACGGTTCCGAATCTCCTGGGATGGAAGCGCGACCGGATCGAGCGTCGCATCGACGAACTGCTCGATCTCGTCGGGCTCGATCCCGCCTCCTATCGCGACCGCCGACCACACGAACTCTCCGGTGGCCAGCAGCAGCGCGTCGGCGTCGCTCGAGCGCTCGCCGCCGATCCCGATCTCTTGCTGATGGACGAGCCATTCGGCGCCCTCGATCCCGTCACGCGCGATGGTCTGCAGCTGGCTCTCCTCGACATTCAGGCCCGGACCGGGAAAACGATCGTCATCGTCACTCACGATATCGACGAGGCAATCCGCCTCGCCTCGCTGATAGCGGTGCTGGACGGCGGCAGGCTGATCCAGCACGGCTCGCCACACGATCTGCTCGCGCGACCAGCCAATGCCTTCGTGGAAGCCTTTGTCGGCGGCCCCCAGCGTGGCCTGCGCCTGCTGCAGGTCACCCGCGTGCGTGAACGCACCGATTTCGGTGAGTCTATCGGCGGTACTCCCATCGATGCCGACGTGACCTTGGACATTGCCCTGGAGCGTATGGTGACGACGGGCGCTCACCGCCTACCGGTGTACGACCGCGCAGCGGATCGATACGGAACCCTCGCGCTGGCCGACATCGCCTTGCGGAACGGAAGGCAGGCATGATGGCGCGCATCTATGCCGCTCGAACCGTGCGAGATGTCGTCGAGATGGCGAAGCGTCCAGCAGTGCTGGTGAGTCTGATCTTCGTCGGCGTCCTCGCCTTGTTGCCGCACAGCACGCCGATTTTCAGATGGCTGTTCCCGGAACTTCCGCGGCCTCTCTACACCCGCGCGACCTTTCTCGACCTTGCAGTTTCGCACGCCGCACTGGTGGGCATGGCGAGCCTCGTCGTGATCATCCTCGGCATAGGCATAGGCATCTTTGTCACCCGTCCCATCGGGCGCGACTTTGCCGGACCCGTCGACACGCTCGCCGCCATCGGCCAAACATTCCCGCCGACGGCCGTGCTGGCTCTCGCGGTGCCGGCCGTCGGCTATGGCGGCGCTCCAACCGTCATCGCGCTCATCGCCTATGGTCTGCTGCCAGTAATAGGAGCGACAATCGCTGGCCTCACCACCCTTCCCAAGGCGCCGATCGATGCCGCCGACGGCATCGGATTGTCGCCGCAGGGCCGGCTTCTTAGGGTGGAACTACCCCTTGCCGCACCGGTAATTCTCTCAGGGGTGCGGACCTCGGTAATCCTCAACATCGGCACCGCGGCGATTGGGTCGACGGTCGGGGCGCTGACGCTCGGCTCGCCGATCATCGAAGGGTTATCCGGCTCCAATCCGGCTTACGTCATTCAGGGCGCGCTGCTCGTGGGCCTGTTCGCCGTCGCAACCGACCTATGGTTCGATGAGTTGGAACAGGTTCTCTGAACCACCTTCTGGCGATTCTCATCGCCGGAACTCAGCTTCCGGTGACCCGTCGCATCGAACATCTGATGGCCAAGCAAGCCAGACGCTTCGCCGGGTGTGCTAGCGAGACCTTAACGGTTGCTCGATATTCTGACTCTCGTTTGATCTCCAGGGTGGTCAGAGGCTCGCGAGCGGGCTCGACGGATAGCGGCACAAGAGCCAACGATCATTTGTATTCAATGGGGTCGTCAAAGCCGCCGGCGGCGTCTTCGTCGAAAGGAATGGCAACCGGCCCGGCTCGTGGCCGAAGGACCACATATGGCAATGCGGCCATGTCGGCCTCTCGCTCACTTCGACAAGCAATAGCGCCGCGGAGGACCGATTTGGAAACGTCTCTCTACGAACCCGTAAAACGCTTCCTCGAAGAGCTGGGTTATACCGTCAAGGGTGAAATCGGATCGTGCGATCTTGTTGGTCTTCGGCATGATGACCCTTCCGTGGTGGTCATTGGCGAGCTGAAGCTGACCTTCAATCTCGAGCTCGTCCTGCAAGGCGTCGACCGGATGAGCGTCGGCGACGAGATCTGGCTGGCCGCGCGGCTCTCGGCCAAGGGCAAGGGCCGCGAGGGCGATCCAAGATACCGCAATCTGTGCCGGCATCTCGGCTTCGGGCTTCTCGGCGTTTCGACCTTCGGGCAGGTGGAGATCCTGGTGTCTCCGACAGCGCCCCTGCCGCGCAAGAATACCCGCCGGCGCTCGCGAGTGGTGGAGGAGCATAAGCGGCGGCAGGGCGACCCGGCTGCCGGTGGCGGCACGCGCAAGCCGATCATGACCGCCTATCGCCAGCAGGCACTCGCCTGCGCCGCGGCGATGGTACTGGCGCCGCAGCGGCCGCGCGATCTCAAACACTCTTTACCCGACGCCCAGAAGATCCTGCGCCGGAATGTCTATGGCTGGTTCGAGCGCTCGGAGCGTGGCGTCTACGCGCTGACCGAGGAAGGTCGCGGTGCCTTGGCAACATGGCTACCCGGGTCTTTGCCTGGCGCAGAGGGAGAAGACCTGCCCACAGGCGGCCTGAAACAATCACGGGACGACACCGCGCCCCCCATCAGCCTGGGGACGTCTTGAACAATCCTCGGCCGCCGCGGGTCGCGTCTACCGTCAGGTCCTCACGGCACACGACGGCTGGCCATGCAGCAGCGGATAGTCAGCATTCATGTCGGCCGCATCGACAGGAAGGCAGTCCCAGAGGAGGCTCCCGGAAGCAACGGGGCGCTTGCCGCGCCTCGATTGACACGCTCGCCGTTTGCCCTCGCCGCGCATCCAGTTCTCGCGCCATCCGAACGAAGCGAATGGGCTTTACCGGGGTGCCGCTCCCGGCTCGGAAACATCAAGTGCCGCTGAAACCGCAGAGGCCGCACGGCGGACGCTCCCGGCGAAGTGAGCGATCCGCTCGGCATCCGGCCTGCCGTTGCGCACCGACAGCACCAGACTGAGGCTGGCGACGACCAGCCCCTCACGCGTGATGGGCGCCGCGATGCCGAGCCGGCCTTCGCCGATTTCCGCCTGCGTCATCGCATAGCCGGCCTTTCGCACCGGCTTGAGCTGCTCCTTGAAGTTCGCCCAGGAATCGATGCCGGACAGGCGCAGTTCGGCATCGTTGCGCAGATACAGCCCGCGCAACACCCGATCCGGCAGAAAGGCCAGAATGACCTTGGCCGGCGCGCCGAGGAAAAGCGGCATCGCCGCCCCCCGCTCATAGCTCGCGGGCAGATGCGGCTCCCGCCCCTCCACCATGTGCACACTCATCACGCAGTCCTTGAAGCGACGGCAGAGGATGACCACCGCTTCCTGGCTGGTTTCCTCAAGCACCCGCTCCATCGCCGGCGTGGCAATGCGGATGAGCGGATCGCTCTGCCGCAGCACCCGATCGAAGCGGATGAAAGCCGGCCCGAGCACATAGCCGGCGCCGGAGACCGGATCGAGAAACCCGCCCTGCGTCAGCTCCCTCACCGTCCTGTAGGCCGTGCGGACGGAAACGCCGAGCGCCTTGGCGATCTCCTCCACGGTCCACACCGACATGCCGGTATCGAAAAGCTGGAGGATGGAGAGGATATGGCTCTGTCGGCTCATTACTGGATCCGCGGCGGAGAAGGGATTCCGACCGCTTACAAAATATGCAGCAATTTTGCAAAATGATTAAATTGACACATATTGGCAAAATTCGTTGATCTCGTCATCGCAATATGGCCCTATCTGCACGCCGTTCAACGAAACGGCATCCAGAGGAGGCGGCAGAACGGCCGTCCAGCAGCGAGGACGAACGATGAAAGCATTTCTGCGGGCAGCCGGCTGTTTGCTGGCATCCGCGCTCATCCTCTCGGCACCGGCCGCACGGGCTCAGGAAAAGACCGAGGTGCGCATGGCGATCCTGGCGCCGAGCGCGCTGCTGTGGCTGCATGCCATCGCCAAGGACCAGGGCTTCTATGCCAAGCACGGCATCGAGGTGAAGGAACTCGTCGCCGCCGGCAGCCCGGCGCTGTTGCAGGCCGTGTCCACCGGCTCGGTCGAGGCGGGCGTCTCGGTGGCGGATCTCGCCATCCGCGCCATCGACCAGGGGGCGCCGATCGTCATTTCCGGCGGCATCCTCACCAAGTCCATCCTGCGCCTGGTCGGCGGCAAGGACATCGCCAACATCGCCCAGATGAGCGGTAAGCCGGTGACCGCCGGCGGGGTCAAGGGCGGCACGGCCAACCTGCTGCGCTACCTGATCCAGCAGGGCGGCGGCGACGCCCGGAGCCTGCAGCTGGTGGCGATGGCCAATTCCAAGGATCGCGTCGTGGCGCTCGGCAATGGCCAGGTGGTCGGCGCCCTGCTCATCGCCCCCTTCGACACCATCGCCCAGAAGGACGGGATGAAGGTGCTCGACGACTATACCGATCCCTATCTCCAGACCCCGCTGATCCTCAATACCGAGTGGGCGGCCAAGAATCCCAAGGCGGCGACGGCGGTGACCCAGGCGACGCGCGACGCGGCGAACTGGATCTACGACCCTGCCAACAAGGAGAGGGCGATCGCCATCCTCGCCGCCTACACCAAGGTGGATCCGGCGATCTGCGCCGATTCCTACGCCTTCATCGTCGAGCAGCAGAAGGCGATCGGGACCGGGCTCGGAGTTTCGGCGGCGAGCCTCACCAACCTGATCATGATTTCCAAGGCAGTTGGCGCCGAACCCGACAGCGCCAAGGAATTCGAGCTCTCGCGCTACTACGATCCGAGCTTCCTCGCCGGGAAGTAGCGCCGCACGCGCTCGCTTTAACCGAACCGACAGCGGGGAGCGATTCCCGCCGACGCTTCCCCATGCCCGGACGGACGGAACGGACCGATGCCCGCTGAACGCATCCCCACGAGCCTGCTCACCGGCTTTCTCGGCAGCGGCAAGACCACGCTACTCAATGCCTGGCTGGCCAGCCCGGAGCTGTCGAGCGCCGCGGTGATCGTCAACGAGTTCGGCGAGGTCGGCATCGATCACGCCCTCATCGCCGCAAGCGCCGACAACACGATCGAGCTGTCGACCGGCTGCCTGTGCTGCACGGTGCGCGGCGATCTCGTCGATACGCTGCGCGAGCTCCACGAGAAGCGGCAGCGGGGCGAGATCCGCCCCTTCGACCGCGTGATCATCGAGACGACCGGGCTCGCCGATCCCGGACCTGTCATCCAGGCCCTGATGACCTTCCCGGTGGCCGGCACCTACCGGCTCGACCGGGTGGTCACCGCCGTCGACGGCGTGCAGGGGCTCGCCACGCTCGACAACCATCACGAGGCCGCCAAGCAGGTAGCCGTCGCCGACCATATCGTCGTCACCAAATCCGACATCGCCCCGGCGGCAGAGCGGCTGATCGAGCGGCTGACCGGCCTCAACCCCGGCGCCCGGCTCATCCATGCCGGCCTCGGCCGCACGCCCGATGCCACGCTGGTCGCCGGCACCGGCCTGTACGACCCCGCCACCAAGGCCGCCGACGTGCTCGCCTGGCTGAATGCCGACGCCTATGAGGACCACGGGCATGAGCACGGGCACGGGCACCATCATCACGACCGCAACCGGCACAGCGACCGGATCGGCTCGTTCTGCCTCAGCTTCGACGAGCCGCTGCACTGGGAGCATGTCGCGCACTGGCTCGACGCGCTGGTGATCGCCCATGGCAAGGACCTGCTGAGGGTGAAGGGCATCGTCGACGTCGCCGGACGCGACCGGCCGATCGTGGTGCAGGCGGTGCAGAAGCTGTTCCACCCGCCCGTCGAGCTGCCCTCCTGGCCGGAAGGGCCGCGCCGCTCGCGCATCGTCTTCATCACCCGCGACCTCGGCCGCGACTATGTCGCCGAGGTGCTCGCCACCCTGCAGACCCGCCGCATCGAGGCGGCGTGACCAACCCGTCAGTGCAAAGGATTGCTTCCATGGACCGCCTCATCGTGAACGGCCTCGTCATGACCCCCGGCGGTCGCTTCCAAGGATCGATCGGCATCAAGGACGACCTGATCGCCGGCCTCTACGAGCCCGGCACCGAACCGGCCACCGCCGAGACCATCGACGCCGCCGGCCTCGCGGTGCTGCCGGGGATCATCGACATGCATTCGCATCATCGGCAGGGCTCCCTCCCCGGCTTCGAATACAAGGACACCATCCTCACCTCGACGCGGCAATGCGCGGCCGGCGGCGTGACCACCTCGGTCGCGATGCCCAACGTCACCCCGCCGCCGAACACGCTGGACCTTTTGAAGAAGCAGTTCGCCATCTACGAAACCGACGCCGTGGTGGACTGGAACTTCAACCCGGCGCCGACCATCCTCGACGAGGTGCCGTCGATGGCGCAGGAGGGCATCGCCGCCTTCAAGTTCTTCATGGTCGTCGATACCGGCCGGAACTACCCGCACATGCCGGGCATCGGCGTGCACGATCATGGCCGGATCCTCGAGATCATGCAGGCCTGCGCCGCGGTGAACGTGCCGCTGATGGTGCATCCGCACGACCAGGCGCTGATGGACGTGATCGAGCAGGAGTTCTGGGCCCGCGGCGAACGTGACGCCCTCGCCTATGCCAAGGCCTATGCCGCCCATGACGGCGTGATCTGGGAGACTGCCATCGCCACGCTGCTGCGCCTGCAGAAGGCGGCCGGCTGCCACCTGCACATATTGCACACCCAGACCGCCGGCAGCGTCGACCTCATCCGCAAGGCCAAGGCGGCGGGCCAGAAGGTCACCTGCGAGATCAATCCGTGGGCGCTGTTCCTTGGCTGCGACTGGTCGTCGATCCAACGCCTGGGTTCCTATGCCCTGTCCTATTGGGTGCCGGAGAAGAACGTGCCGGGCCTGTGGGAAGGATTGAACGACGGCACCATCGACATCGTCGCCACCGACCACGCTCCGCATCTGCGGGAGGAGAAGGAGATCGGCTGGACCGACGGCTGGAAAGCCCACACCGGCACGCCCTCGACCCAGTTCTACCTCTCGATGTTCCTCACCGCGGCGCGCGAAGGCAAGATCACGCTGGAGCGGGTGGTCGACGCCTGCTCGGCCGCGCCGGCACGGCTGTTCGGCCTGGAGAAGAAGGGCGGCATCGTACCCGGCAACCATGCCGACCTGGTGCTGGTCGACCTCGATAACGAGTATGAGATCCGCGACGCCGACGTGCTGAGCCTGACCGGCTGGAGCCCCTATGCCGGCCGCAAGGTGACCGGCAAGCCGGTGCACACGCTGGTGCGCGGGCGTTCCGTCTACCGCGACGGCGAGGTCATGGGCGAGAAGGGCTTCGGCCGGCAGGCGACGGCGCGGCATCAGGCCACGGCCCGGGCATGAGCATGCAGCCTCCCGAAACGGCACGCATCGCCGAGACGCTCGGCGCCTTCGTCGCCGATCTGCCGGCAGCGGCGCTGCCCGCGAGCGCCCACCTCTCCGCCAGCCGGGCCCTTGTCGACATTGTCGGCACCGCCTTTGCCGGCTCGACGCTGCCGCTGGCGCGGGTGGTGCGGGAGCAAACCCGCGCCGAGGCCCGAGCCGGCGCCGCGCTGGTGCTGGACGCCGGCGGCGAGCGCCTGGTGGCGGCGGCGGCAGCGCGGATCAACGCCACCGCGGCGCACGTGCTCGACTTCGATGCCAATTTCAACATCGGCATGGTGTTCGCCCCGGCGGCACTCTATCCGGCGCTGATCGCCATGGGCGAAGAGACGAGGGCGAGCGGCGCGGCGCTCGTCGGCGCCTTCGCCATCGGTGCGGAACTCATACGGACCCTCGCCGAGTGCCTGTCCGAGCCCCCCTACCGTAAGGATCGCGACAGCCTGTTCTACAAGGGCTGGTTCAACAGTGCGGTGCTCGGCCCGATCGGCGCCGCGGCGGCGGTGGCGCGGCTGATCGGGCTCGATGCCGAGCGCACCGCCCATGCCCTCGCCATCGCCGCAGTGCAGGCCGGCGGACTGCGCATCGCCGTCGGCTCGGACATGAAGCCGGTCCTGTGCGCCCGCGCCGGCGAGACTGGCCTGCGCGCCGCCCTGCTCGCCCGCGACGGCGCGGAAGGCCCGCTCGACGCCTTTGAAGGCCCGCGCGGCCTGATCGAGGTGATCAATGGCGGCCAGTGGTCGAGCCCGCCGCTTGCGCGGCTCGGCAGCTTCGAGCCGCCCGGCACCTCCTTCAAGCTTTACCCGGCCTGCTCCTCGGTGCAGGCGGCAGCCGAGGCGCTGGAGGCGTTGTTGCAGCAGCACCATATCGAGGTCGGCGAGGTGGCGCGCGTGCGCTGCGAGGTGACCGGTCATATACTGCGCAACCTCGCTTTCCCGATCCCCGCCAATGTCACGCAGGCGCAGTTCTCCATGCCTTTCGCGCTCGGCTGCATCCTTGCGCATGGGCGGTTCACCGCCGACCTGCTGACGGCGGAAACCGTCGCCGACCCCGCCATTCATCGGGAAATGGCGAAGGTAGAGATGGTGGGTGCCGACCTGTTCGACGACGAGGAGGAGGCCCGCAACGGCACCGAAGCCACGCGGGTGACGCTCACCACCGCCGATGGCCGCGAGGTCTCGTATTTCCAGGCGGCATCGACCGGCAAACCGATGCGTCCGATGCCGGATGAGCTGCTCGACGCCAAGTTCAGGCGCAATGTCGCACCCTTCATGTCGCCGGCCATCGCCTCCGACCTGCTCGCCAGGCTGCGAGGCATAGAGGGGCTCGACGATCTCAGCCGCCTCTTCCCCGCGGAGGTTCACGGCTCATGAAGATCGCCATCCTCGGCTCCGGAGCGATGGGTCTCGCCAGCGCCGCTCTCTTCGCTTCGCGCGGGCATGCGCCGATCATCTGGTCGCCCTCCGGTACCGGCACTGCGGGCCTGCCGCAGCGCCCTCGCCTGATCTCCACCGGTGCCCTCGCCGGCGCATGGGAGATTGCCGCCAGCAGCGATCTCGCCGACGCGATCGACGGTGCCGATGCGGTGCTGCTTGCCGTCGATGCCGGCGGCCATGTACCGGTGATGCGTGCCGTCGCGCCGCTGCTGGCACCCGGCATGCCGTTTCTCATCGGCGCGGCGCATTCGATGAGCGCCGTTTACCTCTCCGAACTGCTTGCCGCGCGGGGGGTCGAGCTGCCGATCGTTTCCTGGAACACGACGGTCGCCACCGCCCAAAAGACCGGACCGCTTGCCGTCGATATCCGCACGCTGCGCCCGCACATCGAAGCGGCGGTGATGCCCTCGCGGCTCGAAGCATCGGCGCTGGCCCTATGCGGGGAGCTGACGGGCACGCACGTCGAGGCCCGTCCGGACGCGCTGGCCATCGCCCTGCTGTCCAACGCCAATCCGGTTTTCCACGTGCCGGTCTGCCTGCTCAATTTGTCGCGCATCGAGCACGGCGAAAGCTGGGCACCCTATGAGCAGACCACGGGCTCGATCGGCCGGCTGATGGAAGCGCTCGATGCCGAGCGGCTGGCTGTCGCATCGTCCTATGGCGCCACCATCCACGGCGTCAACGAGCACTTCCAGCGGTCCTTCCGCATTCCGCTCGGCTCGATGGCGGAAATGAACGCCCATCTCCACGCCCATGGCCGCGGCCCCAAAGGGCCCCGCAGCATCGACCACCGCTATCTGGCGCAGGATCTCAGCTATGGCCTCGTCTTCGCCGCCGAGCTCGCCCGGGGCGCCGGCGTGATGACGCCGGTGCACGGTGCAACCATCGCACTCGCCGGCGCGGCGACCGGGCGCGACTATCGGGCCGCGAACGCGCTGCTGCCATTGCTGCACCTCGACACCATGACACCCGAAGTGATCCGGCATCGCGCCCGCGAGGGCCATTTCGAACCGCAGGCCGGCGCCGGCAGGAGCTTTACATGACCTTCTGGCAGAGAACATATGCCTTTCTCGAACGCGAAACCCGCAGCGCCACGCTGGTGCGGGTGCTGCTCTCTATCGCCTTCGTGCTGGCCGTGTGGGAGCTCCTCACCGCGACCCTCGTCACCAACCGGCTGCTGCTGGTGCCGCCGCAGGAGGTGTTCGAAGCGCTGATCCGCGAAGTCCGCTCGGGCGCGGTGTGGACGAACGGCCTCGCCACCTGCCTCGCCGTCGGCGCCTCCTTCCCCGTCGCGGTGGCGGTCGGCATCGCCGGCGGGCTGCTGCTGTCGTCCAGCCGGCTGATGTCGCTGACGGCCGGCCCGATGCTCACCGCCCTCTACTCGGTACCGATCGTGGCGCTCGCGCCGCTGGTCATTGCCTGGCTCGGCCTCGGCTTCGCCTCGAAATTCGTGCTGGTGGTGCTGATCGCGGTCTTCCCGGTGCTGGTGACCACTGAGACCGGCCTGCGCTCCACCGATCGCGGCCTCATCGATGCCGCGCGCTCGTTCAACGCCAGCAAATGGCAGATCTTCACCACCGTCACCCTGCCCTATGCGCTGCCCTTCATCGTCAGCGGCATCCGCGTCGCCTGGGCGCGGGCGCTGGTGGGCATCGTGGTGGCGGAGTTCTTCGGCTCCTTTGCCGGTTTCGGCTTCGCCATCCTTGCCGCCGGCCAGACCTTCGATACCGCGACGCTGCTCGCCTATGTCATGCTGCTCGGCGCCATGGGGTTGATCGGCAGCTTGGTGTTCGAGGCGATCGAACGCCGTCTCGCCCCCTGGAGGCAGGAATGACCGCCAGCCGTCCCGCTTCCGTTACGCCCTGCCTCACCGAGGACCGCATGACCGACGACGCCACCCTCCACATACGCGGCGTGAACAAGACCTTCCTGCGCGCCGGCAAGCCGAGCGTCGAGGCCCTGCGCGACATCAATCTGACGGTGAAGGACGGCGAGTTCGTCTCCATCGTCGGAGCGAGCGGCAGCGGCAAATCCACGCTGCTGCGCATCATCGACGGACTGATGCCCGCAAGCTCGGGCACCATCGCCGTCGGCAGCGGCGCGGTCTCCCGGCCCGGTCCGGACCGGGCCATGGTGTTCCAGAACGATTCGCTGCTGCCCTGGAAGACGGTGATCGAGAATGTCGGCTATGGCCTCGCCATCGGCGGCATGGCGCGCGGCGAGCGGGAGGCGATCGCCCAGGGCTTCATCGAGCTCGCCGGCCTGCGCGGCTTCGAGCACCACTATCCGCACCAGCTTTCCGGCGGCATGCGCCAGCGTGTCAACGTCGCCCGGGCGCTGGCGGTGGATCCGCGCATCCTGCTGCTCGACGAACCCTTCGCCGCTCTCGACGCCCAGACGCGCGAGATCATGCAGGCCGAGCTGTTGAACATCTGGGGACGCCAGAAGAAGACCGTCGTCCTGATCACCCACCAGATCGACGAAGCCGTGTTTCTCTCCGACCGGGTGGTGGTCTTCAGCGCCCGGCCCGGCCAGATTCGCGCCGAGATCCCGATCGACCTGCCGCGCCCGCGCGATCTGGAGGTCAAGCGCAGCCTGGCCTTCGTGCAGCTGGTCGACGAGATCTGGAAGCTGATCGAGCACGAAGTGCGGCTGGGCATGTCGCTCGCGGCCGACTGAGGCCCGCAAGCCCTGAGCGCGAGCATCCACACGAACTCTCTCCCTCGGCCGACATCGTGATCGGGCGGAAGCGAGCGGACCGCCTGCGTCGACTCATACCCTGATATTCATGACCGAGAGGGCATTGAGGCGAGCCACTTTCCCGCGCGTCGCGTCGTCGATTGGCGCGGCGTCGAAGAAGCGACCGGCCGCAGCGGAATCCTCGTACGGATAGTCGATGGAAAACAGCACATGGTCGCTGCCGAGGGCGGAGAGCGCCGCGGTCAACGGGACGTTGTCGAACTGGCCGGACGTCGTCACGAACAGGTTTCGCCTCAGATAGAAGGACGGCACTTCCCGGAGCGGGCGCTTGCCGATGATGAGCGCGGCCCGGCTGTCGAAGCGCCACAGATGGTAGGGCATGGTTTCACCCATATGCCCGAGAATGATCTTGAGCCTGGGAAAACGGTCGAACACGCCGGCGAAAAGCAGCCGCAGGAAGTGGGAGGAGGTCTCGAAATTCCACTCCCAGGTCGGCTTCAGCAGCTCCGGCGCACCTTCGAGCACATAGGGCAGCACGAAGGAATCGGTCGGGTGCAGGTACAGCGGCACGTCGAGCGCCTGCAGGCGCTCCCAGAACGGATCATATGCGGGATCATCGAGATAGACCCCGTGGGTGTGGCCGTTCACCATCGAGCCGACGAAGCCGAGTTCGGATACGCAACGCTCCAGCTCCGCGATGGCCGCGGGCACGTCCTGCATCGGCAGATGGGCGAAGCCACGATACCGGGCGGGCTGCTTGGCGACTTCCGCCGCAAGCCTGTCATTGGCGTCACGGGCGAGCCTTACCGCCATCGCCGCATCCGGCTCGGCCTGCACCCCCGGGCCGGAAATGGACAGGACGGCGATATCGACACCGGCGGCGTCCATGGCCGCAAGCCGGCGCTCGCCGAAATCCAGCATGAGCTGGCAAAGATGGTCGGCACTCTCCGGAGACAGTTTCGGCATCGCCGCCCGCATGTGAGGCTCGAGACCCGGCGTGATGAAATGCTCCTCAAGGGCGATTTTTTTCACGACGGCTCCAGGGATTGAACGTTGGCGCGCTGAGCTTTCGCAACCTACAGCGGCGCGAGATCGCTGAGAAGAGGCCTCCCGCAGCGTGATACGGGACAATTACTTCTTCTGAAAAATAATTCAGTTTCGAAATTAAATTTTCCGATGGCGCTGGCCGCGTCGAGAGAGCCGCTTCACATCTATGCGTCCAGAAGAGAGGCTTTTTCCGGCTATTTCTCTTGTGAAACACACTGCTCAAATCTAATAATTCCTGAAATTTCTATTTGGGGGGATATCGTGAAAGATAAGCCTGAAGGTAAGCTTGTTGCTTCGCGGCGGGAGTTGTTCACCTCCGGTGCCGCGCTGATGGGAGCAAGCCTGCTGCCGACAGTGGCGGACGCCGGCGCCATGCCGTCCCGTTCGCCGTCCCCCATCAAGGCGCCCGACGCGCCACCCGGCGGCTACAACATCCTGTTCATCCTGGTGGATCAGGAGCATTTCTTCGACGCGTGGCCGTTTCCGGTGCCCGGGCGCGAATGGATCAAGGCCAACGGCATCACCTTCAACAATCACCAAGCGGCGTCCTGCGTCTGTTCGCCGGCCCGCTCCACGCTCTATACCGGCCAGCACATTCCCCACACCGGCATCTTCGACAACGCCAACGCCCTGTGGCAGCCGGACATGTCGACGGATGTGAAGACCGTCGGCCATCGCCTCGCCCAGCTCGGCTACCATGCCGCCTATCAGGGAAAATGGCACCTCTCCGCCAATCTCGATCAGGTCGACAAGGCAATCGACGCACCGTTCGCGCAATATCGCGAAATCATCGAAAGCTATGGTTTCGACGACTTCTTCGGCGTCGGCGACATCAACGACACGACGCTCGGCGGCTATAATTACGACGACACCACCACGGCGTTCGTGACGCGTTGGCTGCGCACAAAGGGGCAGGAACTGCGGGCGACCGGAAAACCCTGGTATCTGGCGGTCAACTTCGTCAATCCGCATGACGTCATGTACATCAATTCGGACCTGCCGGGGCAGACCGTGCAGGGCAAGCGATCTTCCATGCCGATCGCCCGACCGCCGGCAAATGATCTTTACGCCGCGGCCTGGGACGTGCCCCTGCCCTCCACCCGCACGCAGGCCTTCGACGCGCCCGGCCGCCCAAAGGCGCAGCACATCTACCAGGAGGTGATGGACTATCTCGTCGGCGAGTGGCCGGACGAGGATCGCCGCTGGCGGGTGCTGCAGAACTATTATTTCAACTGCATCCGGGACTGCGATCTTCAGGTCTATCGCGTGCTGGAGGCGATCAAGGCCAACGGCATGTCGGACGATACCATCATCGTCTTCACCGCCGACCATGGCGAGTTGGGCGGGCATCACCAAATGCGCGGCAAGGGCAACTGCACCTATCGCCAGCAGAACCATTTGCCGCTGATGATCGTCCACCCCGCCTATCCCGGCGGCATTTCCTGCAACGCCGTGACCTCGCAGGTGGACCTGACGCCGACCCTTCTCGCGCTCACAGGCGCCGCGCCGGAGAAGCTGAAGCTGGCGGGGGAAGGTCTGCCGGGGCACGACTTCTCATCCCTGCTCACCGCGCCCGCCGCCGCGCAGACGGATACGCTGAGGCCAGGCGCGCTGTTTTGCTACAACATGCTGAGCTACCAGGATGCCCGGTGGGCCGCCCATTTCGACGTGAAGGCCGACAACTCCATCCCGCTCGCCCAGCGCATCGCCGCGATGGAGAAGCAGCCGCCTGATTTCCAGCTGCGCTGCTCCATACGCAGCGTGTTCGATGGTCGCTATCGCTTCTCCCGCTATTTCGCGCCGCAAGGCTTCAACACGCCCGAGACGTGGGAGGACCTGACGGCGAAGAACGATATCGAGGTCTACGACCTGCAGAACGACCCGGACGAGGTGAACAACCTCGCCATGCAGGGCAAGGCGAACGGCGACCTCATCCTCTCGCTCAACGCCAAGCTGAACGGCCTCATCGCCACCGAAGTGGGGGTGGACGATGGCAGCTTCCTGCCATTCAAGGACGGCAGATGGGTGTTTCCGCCGGCGAACGAGCGATAGCCGTTCCCGGCCGGGCCTTCTGAAAATGCCGGGCGATGGCTGGCAAGCCATCGCCGGTCGACCAATCGGACCCTGAAAATGACTGCCGACGCCAGTGGAGACACACGTGCACAAGGTGAAGCTCGAAGACGACATCGTGCAGATCGCTCTCCAGAGGCGCGGCCGTCTCCGCCTCTTCGAAAGCATCGATCCCAAGCGGACCGCGCATCTGGTCATCGACATGCAGGTCGGCTTCATGACTCCCGGAGCGCCGGCCGAGATCGCGCCGGCGGCGGCGATCATTCCCAACATCAACAGGATAAGCGCGGCCTGCCGGCAGGCCAGCGCGCTCAACGTGTTTATTCAGAACTCCATCAGCGAGGAGAGCAAGAACAGCTGGTCCAACTGGTTCGATGCGTTCTGGACGTCCAGCAAGCGTGAAGGGATGTATTCAACCTTCACGGTGGGACAGCCCGGCCACGCGCTGCACCCCGGCATCGAAACCGAACCCGGCGATATGCGCATCAACAAGTTCAGATTCGGGGCCTTTGTCGATGGATCGTCCGATCTCCATGAGCAGCTGGGCGCACGGGACATCAACACCGTCATCATAACCGGCTGCGCCACCAATATCTGCTGCGAATCGACGGCCCGCGATGCGATGATGCTGAATTACAAAGTCTTGTTCGTCTCCGACGGCACGGCGACGCATACGGATTTCGAGCACAACACGACGCTGAACAACATGATGCTCACTTTCGCCGACGTGGTGTCGACCGACGACGTGACCGCGCTGCTGCAGGCATAGCAGCTCTCCCATAGCGGACGGGCGGCCACGTTCCGGCGTCAACGGCGCCGACACCCCTCCGTCAGGCTTTGGCGAACTGACGCTGCCCGGTTCGGTCGAACACCGCATAGGTTCCCTTGAACCAGGGCTCGCGGGAAAAGCGGGCGCGCCACGGTGTTCCACGCGCCTTGGCGCGGGCGGGCGAGTTCAACGCATCGGCATCCGCAAGATAGTGCAAGGCGAGGTGCGTGTAGGTTTCGGGAACGCCGTCCGTGACGCGCAGGCGTCGGACCATGAGCCATTTGGGCTCCTCCAGCAGCAGCGGTACGTGCTCTTGCTCGTACCAGCTATCGAAATCCGCGGCGGTCTCCGCCGGCACGTTGAACGCGACAACGTAGAGCACCGGAGCGTTCAGCGTGGCGTCGACATCGCCCTTGGCACACACCGACGTTTCGTTCGCGAGATACCGGGTGAACCCGGTGACGCTCCTCAGCATCCGCGCGCTCTGCTCGGAGGGCTGCGTCTTCACCTTGGTGTAGGCCGGCGTGCTCATCGCGCCCAGATCGTCCATCTCGTAGACGGCGAGATGGCCGGAGCCGTCATGGCGATGATAGCGCTGTCCGCTGACGAAGCCGGGGCACTCCATCCGCTCGGGAATATGC
Organism: Ancylobacter sp. 3268; assembly: GCF_031456575.1. Taxonomy (NCBI): domain Bacteria; kingdom Pseudomonadati; phylum Pseudomonadota; class Alphaproteobacteria; order Hyphomicrobiales; family Xanthobacteraceae; genus Ancylobacter; species Ancylobacter sp. 3268. The sequence goes on along the minus strand of NZ_JAVDUX010000001.1, from coordinate 41,792 downwards.
ACGGTGTCGTACCAGGCGTTGAACTCGACTTCGAAGTCAGCGCCCGGCGTCATTTCCGAAAACAGAATAGACTTTCCCTTGCCTGCCATCGCGGCCTCTCCGTTGATCGATGGCACGAGGTGGCGCGGATCCCAAATTGTCAAGGCGCGCCGGGCAGGCGCGCCATCCGGCAAAGATCCCGGCCCAGGCCGAGCCGACGCCTGCACCCTCCCCGCCCGCCCGACGCGGATCGCGCAGCCCCGCCCCCTCGCCCGTACCTGTCCGGGCAGCACTCTTCTTCTGCCATGCAAATCATTCGCAGTTGCACACCGGCATTGACTCTGCGTAGGATGCTCCTGCAAGTCATTCGCAAAAGGAGAGGGTGATGCTCGACGGATCGAGGCGTGTGGTTCTGGCGGGTCTGGTGGCGGCCGGCTTCATCGGCATTGCGGGATTTGCCAGTGCCTCGGCGCAGGACGGGACGACGCCGAAATTCAAGGCGGTCACGACCTTTACCGTCATTGCCGACATGGCGCGCAACGTGGCGGGCGATGCGGCGGTGGTGGAGTCCATCACCAAGCCCGGTGCAGAGATCCATAATTATGCGCCGACACCCGGCGACATTCAGCGCGCGCAGGGCGCGCAGCTCATCCTGTGGAACGGGCTCAACCTCGAACTGTGGTTCGAAAAATTCTTCCAGAATCTCAAAGGCGTGCCCGGCGTCGTGGTTTCCGCCGGCATCGAGCCGATGGGCATCGTCGAGGGTCCCTATCGCGGCGAGCCCAACCCGCATGCGTGGATGTCGCCGCAGAACGCGCTGATCTATGTCGACAACATCCGCGACGCCTTCGTGAAGTACGATCCGGCCAATGCCGCGACCTACGAGGCCAATGCGGCGGCCTACAAGGCAAAGATCGAGGCGGCGGTGGCGCCGATCCGGGCGAAGCTCGACACCGTCCCCCCCGACAAGCGCTGGCTGGTATCGAGCGAGGGCGCCTTCTCCTATCTCGCCCGCGATTTCGGGCTGAAAGAGCTCTATCTCTGGCCGATCAACGCCGACCAGCAGGGCACGCCGCAGCAGGTGCGAAAGGTCATCGATTCCGTGCGCAAGAACGACATTCCCGCCGTGTTCAGCGAAAGCACGGTCTCCGACAAGCCGGCACGGCAGGTGGCGCGCGAGACCGGCGCGCATTATGGCGGCATGCTCTATGTCGACTCGCTGAGCGAAGCCGACGGCCCGGTGCCGACCTATATCGACCTGCTCGCCGTAACCACCGGCACGCTGGAAAAGGGACTGGCCGAAGGATTGTCGCAATGAATGCGCGACCTGTGGCACCGGCAGGCAACGACGTGGGCATCGAGGTCAGCAATGTCACCGTCACCTATCGCAACGGCCACACCGCGCTCCGGGCTGCCAGCTTCTCGATCCCGACCGGCACCATCACCGCGCTGGTCGGGGTGAACGGCTCGGGTAAATCAACGCTGTTCAAGGCCATCATGGGCTTTGTCCGCCTGGCGGCCGGCCAGATCTCGCTCCACGGCCTCGGCGTCGACGAGGCGCTGCGGCGCAACCTCGTCTCCTACGTGCCGCAGGCGGAGGAGGTCGACTGGAACTTTCCGGTGCTGGTCGAGGACGTGGTGATGATGGGGCGCTACGGCCATATGGGCCTGATGCGCATCCCCCGCGCCGCCGACCGGCAGGCCGTGACCGACGCGCTCACCCGCGTCGGAATGGACGAGTTCCGCAAGCGGCAGATCGGCGAGCTTTCCGGCGGACAGAAGAAGCGCGTCTTCCTTGCCCGCGCGCTGGCGCAGGATGCGCGGGTCATCCTGCTCGACGAACCCTTCACCGGCGTCGACGTGAAGACGGAGGGGGCGATCATCGCGCTGCTGAAGGCGCTGCGCGACGAAGGCCGGGTGATGCTCGTCTCCACCCATAATCTCGGCAGCGTGCCGGAATTCTGCGACCGGACCGTGCTGATCAAGGGCACCGTGCTCGCCTATGGGCCGACGGTCGAGACCTTCACAGAAGCCAATCTGGAAAAAACGTTCGGGGGTGTGTTGCGCCATTTCGTGCTCGGCGCCGCCGGATTGCATGCCGATGACGACCGGCGCCAGCTCGCCGTGCTGACCGACGACGAGCGCCCGCTGGTGTTCTATGGCGAGAAAGGCGAGCGCCGGCCCCGCACCACGGAGGACGCTTCGTGATCGAGCTGCTCGCCGAGCCCTTCGGCTATGAATATATGCGCAGTGCCATGTGGGTCTCGGCGCTCGTCGGCGCGGTCTGCGCCTTCCTGTCCTGCTACCTCATGCTCAAGGGCTGGTCGCTGATCGGCGATGCGCTCTCGCATGCCATCGTGCCGGGCGTCGCCGGCGCCTACATGCTGGGCCTGCCCTTCGCCATCGGCGCCTTCTTCTCCGGCGGGCTCGCCGCGGCGGCGATGCTGTTCCTCAACCAGCGCACGAAGCTGAAGGAGGACGCCGTCATCGGGCTGATCTTCTCCTCCTTCTTCGGGCTCGGACTGTTCATGGTGTCGCTGTCGCCGACCTCGGTGAACATCCAGACCATCGTGCTCGGCAACATCCTCGCCATCACCCCGGAAGACACGCTGCAGCTCGCGCTCATCGGCTTCGTCTCGCTGGCGATCCTGCTGGTGAAATGGAAGGACCTGATGGCCGTTTTCTTCGACGAGGCACATGCGCGGTCGATCGGCCTCAAACCCACGGCGCTCAAGGTGGTGTTCTTTACCCTGCTGTCGGCCTGCACCGTCGCCGCGCTGCAGACGGTGGGCGCCTTCCTCGTCATCTGCCTGGTGGTGACGCCAGGCGCCACCGCCTATCTGCTCGCCGACCGCTTTCCGCGCCTATTGACCATCGCCGTCGCCATCGGCGCGGTGACAAGCTTCGTCGGCGCCTATGCGAGCTATTTCCTCGACGGTGCCACCGGCGGCATCATCGTCGTGCTGCAGACGCTGATCTTCCTCATCGCCTTCGTCTTCGCGCCCAAGCACGGCCTGCTGGCGGCGCGGCGGCGCACCGCGCAGGCACTCAAGGCAGGGCTGTGACCATGATCGACATGCTGCTGGGACCCTTCCAGTTCGAGTTCATGGTCAATGCGCTGGTCATTTCCGGGCTGGTGGCCGTGCCGATGGCGCTGCTCTCCTGTTTCCTGGTGCTCAAGGGCTGGTCGCTGATGGGCGACGCCATCTCCCACGCGGTGTTTCCTGGCGTAGTCCTGGCCTATATCGTCGGCCTGCCCTATGCGCTCGGCGCCTTCGCCGCCGGCATGTTCTGCGCGGTGGCAACGGGCTTCCTGAAGGACAATAGCCGGATCAAGCAGGACACGGTAATGGGCATCGTGTTCTCCGGCATGTTCGGCGCCGGGCTGGTGCTCTACGTCAAGATCCAGTCTGAGGTGCATCTCGACCATATTCTTTTCGGCGACATGCTAGGAGTGACCTGGCGCGACATCGGTGAAACCGCGCTGATCGCCGCGGTGGTCGCCGGTGCCATCGGGGTGAAGTGGAAGGACTTCCTGCTGCACGCCTTCGACCCCGCGCAGGCACGGGCGGTCGGGCTGCGCGTCCGGCTGCTGCATTACGGCTTGCTCTGCCTGATCTCGCTGACCATCGTCGGCGCGCTGAAGGCGGTGGGGCTGATCCTTGCCATCGCCATGCTGATCGCGCCGGGAGCCATCGCCTTCCTGCTTGCCCGCAGTTTCGGCGCAATGCTGGCCGTGTCGGTCGCGATCGCCGTCAGCACCTCGCTGCTCGGGGTCTACCTGTCCTTCTTTCTCGATAGCGCACCGGCGCCGACCATCGTGCTGTTGATGAGCATCGTCTTCGTAGGCGCCTTCCTCCGCTCGTCGCTGACCCCCACACCGCTCGAGACCAGCGATCCTGCTTGAAGGGTTGCAAGGCGGGGCCTGCGCCAGCGCGGCCTTTTTTTGCCAGCGCACCATTGTTTTCCCTCCGCCTTCCGGCTCGAGGCGCCGGGTAACCCGCTCGCGGTCTTTTCTGCCCCGGCCGGCGACACGGCTCCTCGGAAAGTGCCTCGACGATAAAGCGGTAACGGTACCGCAGGGCCATCGCGGGTGCTGCGGACGCTCACCCGCGCTCGTGCAGCCCCGCGCCGCGGACGGCGTGCACCTCGCCGGTCGAATCCGCATCGGCGAGGTGGATCGGGAAGAACACGGCGCCCCGCCCTCCCATGCTGGGCGGCGTTCGCCTGACCGTCGTTCCGGTCCTTTACCCCTCCTCCCTCGGGATGACGCATCCGGCCTCGTCGCTTCTTCGCACCTCTCCCGGTGAGACCGCATGAACCTGCTCTGGATCATCCTCGTCCTTCTCGTCGGGGTCGTCGCCACTCACTGGATCGCCGCCGCAACAGGCGGGCGGATCGCGCCGCCTCTGATCCAGATCGCCGCCGGCGCCTTCATCGGCCTCACCACCGATTTCGGCGTGACGCTGCAGCCGGAGCTGTTCTTCCTGCTGTTCCTGCCGCCACTTCTGTTCCTCGACGGCTGGCGGGTGCCGAAGCGCGACCTTCAGGACAATGCCGCGATCGTGCTGTCGCTGGCATTCGGCCTCGTCTTCTTCACCGTGCTCGGGGTCGGGCTCATGCTGCATGCGATCCTGCCCGCCATGCCGCTGCCGGTCTGCTTCGCCCTGGCGGCGGTGCTGTCGCCCACGGACGTCGTGGCGGCCACCGCCATGGTGACGCGCGTGCCAATCCCGCGCCGGCTCCTGCGCATTCTCGAAGGCGAGGCGCTGTTCAACGACGCTTCCGGCCTCGTCTGCCTGCGGCTTGCCGTGGCGGTGATGATGACCGGCACCTTTCCCTTCTGGCCGTCATTGGGCGGGCTGGCCTGGGCGGCGGTCGGCGGCGTGGTGCTCGGCCTCGCCTTCAGCTGGGCGATCGCCTCGGTCAAGCTCTGGGTGGTGACGCGCCTGGGAGAGAACACCTCTTCCCAAATCCTCATCAGCCTTCTCAATCCCTACGGCGCCTATGTCCTGGCCGACGCCATCGGCTGTTCGCCGGTGCTGGCGGCGGTGGCCGCCGGTATGATGATGAGCTGGATCGAGGTGAGCGGCCAAGCGCTCGCCGTCACGCGCATCCGCCGCAACGCCGTGTGGGAGACGCTGCAATTCGCGCTGAACGGCGCCATCTTCCTGCTGCTCGGCGAGCAGTTGCCCGGCATCATGGCGCGGGTGGACGCCGGCGCCGCCGAAAGCGGCCATGCGGGTCTCGGCTGGCTGGCCGTCTATGTGCTGGCCGTGATCGCCGCGCTGGCGGTGCTGCGTTTCGTCTGGGTCTGGATCTCGGTCTTCATCTGGCTGCGTCTCAACACGGAGTTCGCCCACGGCCGAAGGCTGCCCGACGGCCGACTGGTCCTCGCCATGTCGGTAGCGGGCGTCCGGGGCACCGTCACGCTCGCCGGCGCTCTCAGCCTGCCGCTGTTCCTGCCGGACGGATCAGCCTTTCCCTCACGCGACCTTGCCATCCTCATCGCGGCCGGGGTGATCCTCGGTTCGCTTATCCTCGCCAATGTCAGTTTGCCGCGGCTGTTGAAAGGGGTTCCCCTGCCGCAGGAACCTCGGCAGGACCAGCAGGAACGCATGGCCCGCATCGAGGCGGCCAAAGCGGCCATTGCCGCACTGGGGCGAGCCGGAAAGCCGAAGGGACCGGAGCCGAGCCGCCACCTCGCGGCGGTCGCCCTGGTCGCCGATTATTACCAGCACCGTCTGGCACAGCTTCAGCCGGAAGTTCGCGGCACCGAGGAGGACGATGCGCTGCATGAGGAGGAGCGACTGCACGTGCTGGCCCTTCGAGCCGAAAGCGCCGCCATCGTCAGCCTGGTGCGCAGCCATCACCTGTCGAGCGACATCGCGCACAAACTGCTGCGCGAGACGGATCTGGCGGAAGCGGCCTTCGAGACCGCGTCCGGTGACTAACCCCGCTGGCCTCCGTCAGCCGCCCGCCAGCCCTCGGGCGCCGGTCTCTGCCCGGGACAGCCGGTTCCGCGGCGCCTTCACCATGTGTCACCCGTTTCCCAGCGCCCGCTGTGTGCCGCCCTCGTCAGCGGCAGGGTCTGACGGCACCGTGCAGACATGGTGGCGTGCCGGTCTGCGGGCGGACGTTCCTGGGAATTGCGGAAGGCCGCGACACGCTGGAACTTGCCAAGCCGTTCGCCCCGTGCGGTGTATGGAGAAACTCCATCCTTGCCGTCGCGGCGGGCCGCGTGGTGGTGGCGAGAAACAGCATGTTCCTGTCCGTCTTCGAACTCTTCAAGATCGGCATCGGCCCCTCCAGCTCTCATACGATGGGGCCGATGACCGCGGCTGCGCGCTTTCTGGAAGACGTGAAGGGCGAAACCTGGCGGCGGGCGGCGGACGACACCATCACCCACATCGGCGTGCGCCTGCACGGATCGCTGGCCCATACCGGCATCGGGCACGGATCCGACCGCGCCGTGATCCTCGGCCTCGCCGGCTATACGCCGGTGACGGTGGACCCCGACGCGGTCGAGGCTGTCGTCGCCGAGGTATCGGCGACGCGCCGCGTGCAGCCGCCCGGTCACCCGGCCTATGAATTTGATCCAGCCGTCGACCTTGTGCTCGACAAGACCACGCCGCTGCCGGGCCATGCCAACGGCATGAGCTTCCGGGCATATGACGAAACCGGGGGCCTGCTGCTCGAGCGCATCTATTATTCGATTGGCGGCGGCTTCGTCGCGTCCGACGAGGAACTGAACCTCGCCCGCTCCAACCGGGCGCCGCTTGCCGAGCGGCGGGATGTGCCCTTTCCCTTTTGCACAGCGGCGGACATGCTGGCGATGGCCGCTGCCAGCGGCCTGTCGATCGCGCAGATGAAGCGCGCGAACGAGGAGGCGTGGATGTCCCGCGCCGATCTCGACGCCGGGCTCGACGCCATCTGGCAGGCCATGAGCCATTGTATCGACCGCGGCCTCACGCAGGGCGGCATCATGCCGGGCGGCCTGAAGGTGAAGCGCCGGGCCCGCGCCCTGCACGACCGGCTGGTGGAGGATGCCCGGCAGAACCGCGTCAACCCACTGCTCGCCAATGACTGGCTGTCCATCTACGCCATGGCGGTGAACGAGGAGAACGCCGCCGGCGGGCGGGTCGTCACCGCCCCGACCAACGGCGCCGCCGGCGTGATGCCGGCCGTCCTGCGGTATTGGCAACATTTCCATACCGAGGCGGATCAGGCGAGTATCCGCGAGTTTCTCCTGACGGCAGCCGCGATTGGCGGGATCATCAAGGCGAATGCCTCGATCTCCGGCGCGGAAGTCGGATGCCAGGGCGAAGTGGGATCCGCCGCCGCGATGGCAGCCGCAGGACTGGCGGCCGTCCTGGGTGGATCTCCCGAGCAGGTCGAGAATGCGGCCGAGATCGCGCTCGAGCATCATCTCGGAATGACCTGCGACCCGATCGGCGGCCTCGTGCAAGTACCCTGTATCGAACGCAACGCGTTAGGAGCGGTAAAGGCGGTCACCGCCGCCTCGCTGGCGCTAAAGGGCGACGGCACGCATTTCGTGCCTCTCGACGTCGCCGTCGAAACGATGCGGCAGACCGGCATGGACATGAGCGAGAAGTACAAGGAGACCAGCCTCGGCGGCCTCGCCGTCAATTTCGTCGAGTGCTGACAGGGCCACGATACCCGCTCCCGCCCGACCACCTCGCGCATCTCTTACAGCTCCGCGCCGGGAAGCTCCTTTCGGCATGCATCCAGGCAACGGGTGTCGATATCGGAAATACCCCGTGCACGAACCATGGCATCGAGGCGGCAGATCCATAGGAGGCCGCCATGAACATGGCCACGAACCCCAGGACGCTGAAGGCCGAGTCCATTGCCGATGAACGCGTCGAAGCAGCCCCGGCGCCGTCCAAAAAGCCTCAGCGGCGCTCGCTCAAGATCGGGCTGATGGTGGCGGCCGCCTGCGCGGCGCTCGGTGGATTCGGCTATGCCGGCTACGAATACTGGACCCTCTGGCGCTTCGAGGCGTCCACGGATGACGCCTATGTGCAGGCCGACATCGTCACCATCGCGCCGCAGGTCGCGGGGCATCTGGTCACGGTCAACGTCACCGACAACCAGCCGGTGAAGCAGGGAGACCTGCTCGCCGTGGTCGACCCGCGCGAATATCAGGCGGCGGTCGATCAGGCCGAAGCGGATGTCGCCGAGGCCAAGGCGTCGATCGACGATCACCAGGCACAGTTGGACGAGCAGCAGGCCCTGATCGACGAAGCCAAGGCGCAGATCGTCGCCGATGAGGCGAACCAAACCTTTGCCCGCCAGAACAATCAGCGTTTCATGAAGCTGGCGCAGGACGGCTACGGGCCGGTCGAGACCGCCGAACAGACCACCGCACAGATCAGCCAGGCGCAGGCGCAGGTGGCGCGGGATACCGCCGCACTCGATGCCGCACAGAAGCAGGTCGCGACGCTGACGGCAGAACTCGCCGAAGCGAAGGCGACGCTCGCCCACAACCAGGCGGCACTCGACACGGCGAAGCTGAACCTCGGCTATACTGAACTGCGCGCCCCCGTCGACGGCGTCGTCGGCGCGCGCACGCTGCGCGTCGGGCAATATGTCGAGCCCGGCACCGCGCTGCTCGCGGTGGTGCCGCTGCAGGCGGCCTATGTCGTTGCCAACTACAAGGAGACCCAGCTTACCGACGTGAAGCCCAACCAGCCGGTGGCCATCTCCGTGGATACCTTCCCCGGCCTCAACGTGCGCGGCTTCGTCTCCAGCCTGGCACCGGCCAGCGGCCAGGAATTCGCCCTACTGCCGCCGGACAACGCCACCGGCAACTTCACCAAGATCGTGCAGCGCATCCCGGTGCGCATCGACATCGACCGCACCGATCCGCTCTCCGAGCAGTTGCGGCCCGGCATGTCGGTGGAGACCACCATCCGCACCGACGATACCACCCCCGCCGAGATGCGGCGCGCCGCCTATATCCCGCCGAACGAATAGGGGCGTGCCATGGCCGATTCCCCCACCTCGACCCCGGCTCGGGAGCCGGGCGCGAGCCTCGTCACCTGGATCGCGGTCATCGGCTGCATGCTTGGTGCGCTGATCGCGGTGCTAGACATCCAGATCACCAACGCCTCGCTGCCTTATATCGAGGGCGGAATCGGCACCGGCTCCGACAACGGCACGTGGATATCGACCTCCTACCTCATCGGCGAGATCATCATGATCCCGCTGACCGATTATCTGAGCCGGATTTTCGGCTTCCGCCGCTTCCTTCTCAGCTGCGTGACATTGTTCCTCATCTTTTCGATGGGCTGCGCCTTTGCGACGAACTTGACGCAGATGATCGTGACGCGGGGCCTGCAGGGTTTCTTCGCCGGCTGCCTGATCCCGCTCGCCTTCACCATGGTGCTGACCAAGCTGCCGCACCGGCAGCAGCCGATCGGCATCGCCATCTTCGCCATGACGGCGACCTTCGGACCGGCGATCGGCCCGACCATCGGCGGCTGGCTCACCGACCAGTTCGGGTGGCCCTACATCTTCTTCATCAACCTGATCCCGGGTGCGGTGATGCTGGGAATGCTGATCCCGACGCTGGAGAAGGCGCCGCTGCAACTGCACCTGCTGAAGGAAGGCGACTGGTGGGGCATCGGCTTCATGGCGCTCGGCCTTGCCTGCCTGCAGACCGTACTCGACGAAGGCAACAAGGATGACTGGTTCGGCTCGCCGCTGATTGTGAAGCTCTCCATTGTCTCGGCGATCTGCCTCGTTATCTTCGTCATCATCGAACTGAAGGTCGAGAAACCGGCGGTGAACCTGCGGCTGTTCAACCGACGCAACTTCGCGCTCGGCACCTTCGCCAATGTCATCGTCGGTTTCGCGCTGTTCGGCTCGGTCTATGTGCTGCCGACCTATCTCGACGAGGTACAGGGTTATGATGCGCAGCAGATCGGCACCGTGCTCGCCTGGGTCGGGCTGCCGCAGCTGCTCATCATCCCCTTCGTGCCGCTGCTGATGAAGCATATCGACGCGCGCCTGCTGGTGGGCATTGGTCTGTCCATCTTCTCGCTGAGCTGCTTCCTGAACACGCATCTCAGCTACAATGTCGGCGGCGACCAGTTGATGATGACCAACATCGTGCGTGCCGTCGGGCAGGCGATCGTGCTTTCCCCGCTCGCCAGCATCACCATGATCGGCATGCCGCCGGCCCTGTCGGGGCAGGCGTCCGGACTGTTCAACATGATGCGCAGCCTGGGCGGTGCCATCGGCACAGCAGCGCTGGCGACGCTGATCACCAAGCGCGAGCAGTTCCATTCCAACATTATCGGCCAGTCGGTCACGCCCTATGGCGAAAGCGTGCGCGAGTTCCTCGACCGCATGCAGCACTATTTCCTGCAGCACGGGGTACCCGACCCCAACCGCGCCTATCATCAGGGAGAGATCCTGTTGGGCCAGCTAGTGGCGCAGCAATCGCTGATCATGAGCTTCTCGGATACGTTCGCTGCCCTCGGTGCGCTTCTTCTTCTGGCCATGGTGGCCGTCGCCTTCACGCGCCGCCTCGCCTGAGCGCCGCCGGCCCGTCCGGCGCGTCCGCAGAGACCCCGGCGTCTTCCCCGACCGCGTCTACATAGGAGGCAGATCGACCAAGGGAGTGGATCCAAACCCCGCCGACACTCGTTGATCCACGTATTGCCCACCGGCACACGTCACGACACCATCGCGCGCCGATGGCAGGATCGACCTGGACACGCACCCGCGACGGCCGACAGCCACGGGTGCCTAGATGTCCCGGACGGACATCTCGCAGCCTCCCGGCGTGCCCCTGTTGCGGCAAGTGGCGCGGCCCGCACGAAACGAGAGGAAAACAGAATGACTGTCCGACAGACCGAACTGGAAGCCATCGACCGCTATTGGCGTGCGGCCAACTATGTGTCGGTCGGACAAATCTACCTGCTCGACAATCCCATGCTGCGCGAGCCGCTTGCGGCCGAGCACGTCAAGCCGCGCCTGCTCGGCCACTGGGGTACCACGCCGGGACTCAATTTCATCTACGCGCATCTCAACCGGATCATCCGCGAACGCGATTGCGACGTGCTCTATGTCTGCGGGCCCGGCCATGGCGGTCCGGCCATGGTGGCGAACACCTGGCTGGAGGGAACCTATAGCGAGATCTATCCGGGGATCACGCTGGACGAGGCGGGCATGCGCAAGCTGTTCCGCCAGTTTTCGTTTCCCGGCGGCGTGCCGAGCCATGTGGCGCCCGAGACGCCCGGCTCGATCCATGAAGGTGGGGAACTCGGCTATGCGCTGGTGCATGCCTTCGGCGCAGCCTTCGACAACCCCGACCTTGTCGTCGCCTCCGTGATCGGCGACGGCGAGGCGGAGACCGGACCGCTGGCGGCCGCCTGGCATTCGAACAAGTTCCTCAATCCCGCGCTCGACGGCGCGGTGCTGCCGATCCTGCACCTCAACGGCTACAAGATCGCCAATCCGACCCTGCTCGCCCGGATGTCGGATGACGAACTGCGCGCTCTGTTCACCGGCTATGGCTATGAGCCGGTCTTCGTCGAAGGGCATGAGCCAATGCCCATGCATGAGGCGATGGCGGAAACCCTCGACGCTTGTTTCGGCCGCATCCGCGACATTCAACGTGCGGCGCGTTCCGCCGCCAGTGACATCGAGCGCCCGCGCTGGCCGATGATCGTGCTGCGCAGTCCCAAAGGGTGGACCGGCCCGCGCGAGGTCGACAGCAAGAAGGTGGAGGGTTTCTGGCGCTCGCACCAGGTACCGGTCTCCAACGCTCGGGGCGACGCCGCACACCGCCGCATCCTCGAAGACTGGATGCGCAGCTACCATGCGGAAGAGTTGTTCGACGCAAACGGCACTCTGCGGCCGGAGTTGCAGGCGCTGGCGCCGCGCGGCGAAAAGCGGATGGGCGCACTGCCGCATGCCAATGGCGGCCTGCTGCGGAAAGAGCTTGCCCTGCCCGACTGGAAGGATCTGGCGCTGGACATCGACCGGCCGGGCGCGACGACGGGCGAGGCAACGCGGGCGATGGGCCGCTATCTCCGGGAGGTTATCCGCCTCAACGAGGAGGCGCGCAATTTCCGCCTCATGGGGCCGGACGAAACGGCCTCGAACCGGTTGGACGCGGTGTTCGAGGAAACGAACCGCGTGTGGATGGAGGCCATAGAGTCCTATGATACGAACCTCGCCCGACAGGGCCGCGTCATGGAGGTTCTTTCAGAGCACCTCTGCCAGGGGTGGCTCGAAGGCTACCTGCTGACCGGGCGCCACGGGCTGTTCTCCTGCTACGAGGCGTTCATCCACATCGTGGATTCGATGGTCAATCAGCACGCGAAATGGCTCAAGACCTCGGCAGAGCTGCCTTGGCGCAAGCCGGTGGCTTCGCTGAACTATCTGTTGACCTCGCATGTCTGGCGTCAGGATCACAACGGCTTCAGCCACCAGGACCCCGGTTTCGCCGATTTCGTTGCCAACAAGAAGGCCGACATCGTCCGTCTCTATTTTCCACCGGATGCCAACAGCCTGTTGTGGGTTACCGACCACAGCCTACGGACCTGGAACCGCATCAACGTGATCACGGCTGGCAAGCAGCCTCAACCGCAATGGCTTTCCGCTGAGGCGGCCGAGACCCATTGCCTTGCCGGTGCCGGCATATGGGAGTGGGCCTCCAATGATGAGGGGAAGGAACCAGACCTGGTGATGGCGTGCGTCGGCGATGTGCCGACCCTCGAAACGCTGGCCGCCGTCGACCTGTTGCGCACGGCGCTTCCCGACCTGCGCATCCGTGTGGTCAATGTGGTCGACCTGATGACGCTACAGTCTCACTCTACGCATCCGCACGGATTCACCGACGAGGCCTTCGATAGTCTGTTCACAACCGACCGGCCGGTGATCTTCGCCTATCACGGCTATCCGTTCCTCATTCACCGCCTGACGTACCGCCGCCGCAACCATCTCAATTTCCACGTGCACGGCTTCCGCGAGGAGGGCACGACGACGACTCCGTTCGACATGACGGTGATGAACGAGCTCGATCGCTTCCACCTCGCCATCGCGGCGCTGAAACGCATCCCCCGACTCGCCGGTCGCACCACTGACGCCATTTCGGCACTGGAGCGCAAACTCTCCGAACATCACGACTATGTCCGCGACCACGGAGAGGACATGCCCGAGATTCAGAACTGGCATTGGCCAAGCTGATCCCTCGGCTCTGCTCGCTGCTTAACGCGGACAGGAGCGGAGCATGTCGCACGGGCTGGACGGGCTGGACGGGCTGTGTCGACGGGCACGTCGGCCAGTCATGCTGTCTGCCGATGCCTCACCCAAGGTCACGCCGGCACCTCAAAGAACTCCGCCCTCTCCCGCTCCGGACCGGGCTTACGTCACCGGCGCGGAAACCTGTCGGCACAGGCCGCCGACATGCTTCCAGACGCGGTGAACGTTGGCGAGGATATGGTCGATCGAACTGGAAGCCTCCGCCAGCTGGCTGCGTGCAACGTGCCGCTTAACGGCCTCGGCATGCAGGACCACCGCGGTAAAGGCGTTGATGGCATTGATCGTGGCCGAATGGCCGATATGGCTGGCCTCCGCCAGCGTCCAAATCCATACGGCTATCGGTTCACCGTCGCGCTCGACAGAGACATGCACCGCAGCGACCTTGTCATGAAGATCGCGCTCGAGCCGCACCTGCACGCGCCTCCGTACCGGCAACACGTTGCGCAGCCGCATCATTTGCTCGATCTCGCAGTCTTCGCCGCTGTCAAAGGCCTCCACCATCGCCTGGCGGACGAGCTCAAACTCGCGCGAATCGAGCGTCTCGACTTCCACCCTGTTGTCGGCTGGATCCCTCCGCAATGCTGGTTCGATCGCCTTGGTCATGGCCACTCTCCGGCCGCCAACTGACGGCATACATGAATTAGCAGATGGCCCGCGTGCAAAGGTGCAAAAAACTGCAAAATCTCGGTCAGGCGAATTGGCGGGCCGAGTGCGGACGCAGCGACAGGGCAAACAGCACCGCAGCTGCCACCACGGTGGCGATCGCTGTGGCGATCAGCGTTTCGGCGCCAAACGCATAGACAAGGCCGCCGACCGCCGGTCCGGTGGACAGGCCAAGCTTCGAGGCGAAACCTGCCAGCACCGCAGAACGGCCGCTGCTGTCGCCCTCGGCGCAGAGTGCAAAAGCATAGGGCAGCGCCATCGCCATCGTGAGGAACACCGCGGCTATGGCGCCGGCGAAAACCGCCGGGTCGTCGCCGAAGCCGACCAGCGCCTTGCTCAAACCGGCCGCCAGCACGATGGGCACCATCGGGCGCCAGCCCAAGTTGCGGCTCAGGATCAGCATGGCAAGGGCTCCCACCACACCGGCCCACAGGCCCAGTCCCACTGCGGCGCCGGAAAAGCTCGCCGCATGGCCGAGATCGGCGCCGATGCCGATCAGGAAGGCACCGAGACCAAGATTGGCCGCCTGGAAGAGGAACAACCCGCCGATCCGCATGAGACGTCGGGCCGGAAGGACGGGAAGGCTGTCCTCGCGGCTGGTTTCCCGCTGCGGCGGTTCAAAGGCCGGTAGCCAGGGAATCACCAACAGCGCCAGCACGCCGAAGGCGGCGAGGACCAGGAAGACCACGCCCCGCGTCATGAAGGGCGCCAGCAAGGTGGAGGCGAACACGCCAAGGCCGCCGAAGCCGAAATGAAACACGAAAAGAATGCCGAAGCCCTGGCGGGGATCCCCTGTCCGCGCGATCAACGCGTAGCAAAGGCCGACGAGCATCCCGCCGATCACGCCATGGGAGGCGCGCACGACCACCAGCGTTTCCATGCTGCGCGACAAGGTGGTGGCGACGTCCGCGGCGACGAGGGCGACGAGCAGCGCGACCGCCAGCGGACGCCACGGCAGGCGCGGCACGATGAAGAGGGCGAGCAGCGCGCCAAGCGTTGAACCATAGCCATTACTGGCGGCAACGAAGCCGGCTTGCGCAGCGCTGAGGCCGTATTCGCTCCGCAAGGCCGCGACGATGGAGGGCATGATGTCGATATAGAGTGGCCCGACCATCGCCAGCAGCGCCACCAGAATGGCGACACGCAGGCCACCGGGTTGCGTCGCCGCCCGCGCGGTCGCTTCGGAAGGGCTCGTATCCATTAAGGCTGCTATTCCCCTACGTCGGCAGAACCCATTGCCGTCGCAGTGGAAACTCGGCGGCTGGTTCTCTTCTCACACCATGTTTGCGGCCATTATGATAGAGGATGCGATGGTCGAACAGACGTCTCCCGGATCGTTCATGAAACCCGTCTCCCGTGCCGCGTTGTTCGGTCCGTTTCGCCTCTCTCTCACGTCGAAGCAATTGCTGAAGGATGGCGTCAGCGTACCGATGGGCGGGCGGGCCTTGGAGCTGCTGGTCGCGCTGGTCGAAAAGGCCGGCGAGGTGCTGTCCAAGCAGGAACTGCTGGCGAGCGCCTGGCCGGACCTCTTCGTGGAAGAAGCCAATCTGCGGGTGCAGATGACGGCGTTGCGCCGCGTGCTCGGCGACGGTCAGGATGGGCGACACTACATCGCCAATATCGCCCGCCGCGGGTACAGTTTCATTGCCGACGTCACTTTCACCGACATCGCCGAACGTGATGCCGCCGCCCCGCCTGTGGTTCGGCAGAACCTGCCGCTCAACCTCACGCCGGTGCTGGGGCGCGACGCGGCGGTGGTGGCGATTCGCCAGGAGCTCAACCGCCACCGCTTTGTGAGCGTCGTCGGCCCTGGCGGCGTCGGCAAGACCACGGTGGCGCTGGATGCGGCACGGTCCTTGCTGGGACAGGAGGGGACGGCCGGCCCCGACGCGGTGATCCTGGTGGAACTGGCGCCGATCAGCGACCCCGCCCTGGTGGAAAACACCATCGCGTCGGCGATCGGCATGACCCTGGAAACCGGACCGATCCAGCTCGCCGAGAAGTTGCCACTCGAGCGGGGGGTGCTCATCCTCGACAATTGCGAGCAGGTGGTGGGCACCGTCGCCGACCTCGCCGAGAAGCTACTCAACGCCAACCCAGAACTGCGTCTCCTGGTGACCAGCCGCGAGCCGCTGCGGGCCAAGGGCGAGCATGTATTCCGGCTGCCGGGGCTACAGGTGCCACCACGCGATCCTGACGGCGCCGGCATCGACGCACTGGCCTTTCCGGCAGTTCGGCTCTTCGTGCAGCGTACCGCCGCCACGCTGGGAAACTACGAGCCGACACCCGAGGAGTTGGCGGTCATCGTCGGCATCTGCCGCCGCCTCGACGGGTTGCCACTGGCGATCGAACTCGCGGCCGGCCGGGTGGATGCCTTTGGCGTCAAGGGGCTGGCACAACGGCTTGACGACCTGTTTCGCCTGCTGGTCGCCGGCCGGCGCACCGCCCTGCCGCGTCACCAGACGTTGCTGGCGACGCTGAGCTGGAGCTACGACCATCTCGCCCCCGGCGAGCGGACCACGCTCTGCCGCCTGGCGATCTTCGCCGGGCATTTCTCGCTCGATGCCGCCAGCAAGGTCGCCGCCATCGAGGAACCCAGCTGGGAGATCATCGAGAACCTCACCAGTCTCGTGTCGAAGTCGCTGATCGCCGCCGACTTTTCACAGGCGGTGCCGCGTTATCGCCTGCTGGAGATCACCCGCGCCTATGCGCTGGAGAAACTCAGGCAGGGCGGAGGCTTTGATCGGCTGAGCCGCCGGCATGCCCTCCACGTCAAGGAGCTTGTCGCCGCCGCCGAGCAGGAATGGCCGCGGGCGCGTCCGGCCGAATGGCTTACCACCTATGCCGGGCAACTGGACAATGTGCGCGCCGCACTCGACTGGAGCTTCGGGCCGAAAGGCGACCACGAGATCGGCGTGGCAATCACCATCTCCTCGGCGGCGCTGTGGTTTCAGCTGTCGCTAGTGAATGAATGCCGGGCGCATTTCGAGCGGGCGGTGATCAGCCTTCGCGAGGGGCCGCCGCTTGATGCCGCCCGTGAAATCTCGCTGCTGACCGGGCTGGGCACGGCGCTGATCTACACCACAGGGCCCGGCCCCGAGGCCGAGGAGCCGCTCCGGGCGGCGTCCCGGATCGCGCACAGGACCGGCAACATCGAGCTGCAATTGCGGACGGGCTGGGCGCTGTGGCTGGTCGAATTCTGCTCCGGCCGCTATGGCATATCCCTCGATACCGCCCGCGATTTTGCCGCCCTCGCCCGGACCGCCGGCGACGGCGCGGGTGCGGCCGATCTTGTCATCGCCAATCGACTCGCCGGCATTTCCCTCCTTTTCCTCGGCCGTGCCGAGGAGGCGCGAACGGCACTGGAAGCGGCGATCGAAGGCGGCGGCGCGGCCAATGTCATCGTTCGCATGCAGTATGATCAGCAGCTGAGTGGCCGCGCTTTTCATTCGGCCAATCTGTATCTGCTCGGCCTGCAGGATCGGGCCTCCGCCCTCGCCACCCGCAACGTGGTCGATGCACAGGCGCACGGCCATGCAACGACGCTGGCGCTCAGCCTCGTCGATTCCGGATGCCCTGTCGCCTTCTATTGCGGCGAGACCGCCGCTCTCGCCGAGCGTCTGGAGCTGCTGGCCGATGTTTCCGGCCGGCATGCCTTCGGGCCTTGGCGAGCCTGGTCCCGTTGCTATGGCGGCTCGCTGCATCTGCTGAGTGGAAATATCTCGCAGGCGGCCGAGGATCTCGCCGCCGGCATCGAGGCACTGGACCGCACCCGTTGGCCGATCCGCCGGGCGATGTTCCTCAGCCATTACGCGCAGGCGCTTGGAGCGCTCGGACTTGGAAGGGAAGCGCTCGCCAGTGTCGACGGCGCAATTGCCTTTTGTCGCGCCAGTGGCGAGGGATGGATCTTGCCGGAGCTTCTGCGCATCCGCGCCAAGATCGTCGCGCAGGAGCGGCCGGAAGAGGCGATGGACGATCTTGATGAGGCGTGGCGGCTGGCGCAGCGGACGGGCTTGCGCTCATGGGCATTGCGCACCGCGACGGCGGCAGCGCGGCTGCAGCCCCAGGCGCCTCGCTTCGCGACGCGGCTGGGCGAAGCCGTCGCCGCCTTCAAAGAAGGGCACGCCAAGCCGGACTATCGCGCCGCGTTGCAGATGATGGAACGGATCTGAGCCAGATCGGCTCGAACCGCCGCATCCCGCTCACCGGCAAAGCCCCGCCGGCGGCCTCAGCTGGATCCGATACCTTCCGTAGCGGGATCAGGACGACAGCGGAGCGGCATGCAGCCGACGAAACACCGGTGAAGTCCGGCAAAGCAACTCTCCCCGCCGGAAGACGGCTGACGGTAACTCTTTGATGCATAGTCAGAAAAAGGTGGCGCTAACGAGTGGCTCAATGTTATGCGCGTTGTGGTGGTGAATCGACACATGCGGGGGCGGAGTGTTGAGCGTTCGGTTCGGGTGGCGTGGCGTTGTCGTCTCATATGTGGCGTTGATCACGGCTCTAATGGGTTCCGCCGCGATGGCGGAGCCGCAGCAGCCGTCAGGCACGCAGAACACTGCCCTGCAAACAGCGCTCAGCGCCGCCGCGGATCACGGCGATCGTTCGCTTATCGCCAGCATCATCGAGAATGCCCGCCTGACGCCCTATTGTTCGGCAGCGATCGAGACCGTCGCGAGGGAACTGCGTCCCGAACTGAGCCAGGCGATCCGGCAAGCCGCCGCAATAGGCGAACACCTCTCACATCTGCCCCCGGCAGCCTCACGGTCCATTACAGGCGGGGCGGCCATCCGTGCCAATCCGACGCCGTTTCCCGGCGGCGACCCGAACGTTCCCCCGACGACGCTGTCGGAATATCAGCGCAATTACAGCCTCGATGCCATGCATGCCGATGCCGCGCTTGCTCTTGGCCTGACCGGCAAGGGCGTGACGGTGGGCGTCATCGACAGCGGCATCGACATCCGGGCGGACGGGACGATGCATCCCGAATTCGCCGGCCGCATCGATCCTCGCTCGACCAGCTTCCTCTACTGGTTTGACCCTTCCAAGCTGCCCAAGGACTGGAACGACGACGACTTCTATGCCGCCTTCGTGCAGGGTCCTACCGACTCCATGGACCTCGATGGCCACGGTTCGCACGTTGCAGGCATCATCGGTGCCGGCCAGAATGGCTTCGGCATGCAAGGCGTCGCGCCCGAGGCCACTTTGCTGGCCGTCAAGGCTATAGCCGGAGTCGGCACCATTCCCCACGACGGTGGAGAACTGTCCCTAGTCGACATCGAGTACTGTGGCCCCAGCATTCTCAAAGGCGGCTGCGACGAGATTGGTGGCAAAGACGCCGCGGCAGAAACCTACGCTTTCCAGTACCTCGCTCAGTTCCCGGATGTCCGCGTCATCAATGGCAGCTTCGGGCCTAATCCTCCGCGAGGGGCTGGCAACTGGGACCTGGGAAACGAAGTCGATCAGGGCTACATGCTCGCCGAGGCGCAGACGATCAGGCGCAATCTCGATGCCGGCCAGATCATCGTCATGGCGGCTGGGAATGGGCGGATCTACAGCCCCGTGCGGTCGGAGAATCCAGATGGCATAGGGCTTTACCCCTTCATCCAGCCGGCCAATCAGGGCGTGCGCAACAAGGCGGGCTATCTGGTTTATGACGATCACGGCTCGGGCCTCGACCTGAGCTTTACCTCGGCCGAAGCCCTCAGCGCCGCCGAAGCTTCGGACGGCAAGGCACGCGGGCGGATCGTGGTCGTGGTGGCGCTCGATGCCTATAACCAGCTCGCCAGCTATTCCCAGATGTGCGGCGTCGCCATGAACTGGTGCATCTCGGCACCGGGCGGCGACCAGGTCGCCGTCCGCTTCCCCGATCGAGGACTGCCGGGTGACCGGGGCATCTACTCCACGGTGCCGAAGGACGCATACGATTACTACAGCGGCACGTCGATGGCCTCGCCGAACGTGGCGGGAGCACTCGCGGTGCTGATCGAGGCCTATCCGAGCTTCACCCCGGCCGAGATCGTCAACCTGATGTTCGTCAGCGCGCAGGATCTCGGCGCGCCGGGCGTCGATGATGTCTATGGCTGGGGCCTGGTGCGGCTCGACCGCGCGCTCGCCGCCGGCCCGATCGGCATGAACGGATCGGGCGCCTACACCGTCGGTGCAGGCGACATCGACACCACCTGGCTGGTCGGCTTTACCGGCCAGGGCAGCCTCGAAAAGATCGGGGCGGGCACGCTGACGGTGCTGGACGAGGTGACGTTCCAGAAGGCCTCGTCGGTCGAGGCCGGCACGCTCTCGGTCGCGGGCGCGCTGACCACGCCGGCGCTCGCGATCGCCCGCTCCGGCACGCTCGGCGGCACCGGGTTGGTGAGCGCCGACGTCACCATCGCCGGCACGCTGGCCCCCGGCCACTCGCCTGGCACCCTCACCGTTGCCGGCGACGTGACGCTCACCCCGACCGCGACCACCCGGATCGAGATCGACGGCCCGTCAACCGGCGCCGGGGCCGGGTCGTTCGACCGGCTGGTGGTACTGGGGACGGATTCGACCTTCACCGCGTCCGGCACGCTGGCGCCGGTGCTGCGCGGCATTGCCGGCGGAGCCACCAACAGCTTCACGCCGACGCTCGGCCAGAGCTTCGCCTTCGTCCAGGCGCCGTCGATCGCCGGCGGCTTCGCCACGCTGTCGCAGCCCGACGCCGGCCTCCCGGCCGCCACCCGCTTCGACGTGCTCTATGCGCCGCAGACGCTGGCGCTGGCGGTGACGCCGGCGAGCTATGGCGACCTTTCCGCCCTCGGCCTGTCACAAACGAGCAACGAACGCGCGCTCGGCGCAGCGCTCGACGCGGTGCGTCCGGCCGCCGGCGTGCGGCCGGAAGCGGACGCCAACGACCTGTTCAATGCCCTCTACTCCGCCGACGCATTGGCGCTCGATCAGGGCTTCGCCTCGCTCACCGGCCAGTTGCAGGCGGAGATGGCCACCACGGCGGTACGCGCCGTGGGGCGGTTCGCCGACACGCTCGGCGAACGGCAGATGGGCCTCGCGCTGGGCCGGCTCGACGCCACCGGAACGGCCTACGGCACCGGCGAGGCCTGGGTGGCCGGCGAGGCCAACGCCACCAATGTCGGCGGCTCGCAGGGGATCGCCGGCTACGACACCCGCGCCGGCACGGTAGTGCTGGGCCTCGACTGGCGGCTGGATGCCGGTGTCGCCGGCGTGGCCGTGTCCTATGAATATGCCGACGTCTCCTCGGCCTGGAACGGGTCGGGCGACGTCGACACCTATCATGGCGGCGTGTACGGCACGTTTGCCCTCGGCCCGGCAATGCTGGCGCTGCGCGGCGGCCTGACCTATGGCGAGCTTTCCACCGCCCGCGCCACCATGCTCGGCGACACGGCCGCGACAGCCGGATCGAAGGGACACGGGCTGGGCGGGATGGCGGAGGCGACGCTGTTCCGCGCTTTCGAGATGTCGGCGGCGACGATCACGCCATCGGCGACGCTCGGCTATCGCGGCTTCCACCGCGACGCCCTGCAGGAAACCGGGAGCCCGTTCGCGCTGTCGGCCCCCGGCCAGACCTTCGAGGAGACGCAGGCGACGCTGGCGCTCACCGCCTCCCGGCGTGTCGAGCTTGCCAACGGCACCGTACTGGAACCGGTGCTCGGCGCCGGCTGGCGGCATGATTTCGGCGACCTCGAGCAGACAGCCGAGCTCGATATTCTCGGCGCCTCCTTCACCGCGCAGGGAGCGCCTATCGGGCGGGATGCCTTCCTCGGGCGCATAGGGCTGAATGCACGCGCCTCCGAGCGCCTCGTGCTTGGTGCGGCCTATGAGGCGGAGATCCGCGAAAATCTCACCGCTCACAGCTTCAACGCAAACGCAACCTTCCGATTCTAGCGGGGAGCGGCGTCGCATCTCCGGCCCGCCCCCGCCATCCGCGTTTTCGGCGAATCTCCGGCCATCCGTCAGGGCTGGCGCCTCAAGGATATCCGAGATCGACTGCGCTCCTGGGCGAGCCGCCTTGCTCGCGAGTTCGAATGCTTGCCTGACGCGGCGGCCAATGGATGGTCCAGTCGAAATGGGCCAGCGTCAGCGCCATAGGCGAGAACCCGCGGTGAATTCCGCCATCACGACCTCGCACGTGCGAACGATCACCGAGAACGTCTCCTCGCCGCGCGCCTCCTCCCTGCAAGGCGCGGCGGCCGGGGCCTCCGGGCCATCCCGGTTGGCGATGGGAATGCATGGTTCCTTGCTTCGAGATATCGTGGAGATGCGCTCCAAGAACCTTGCTCTCCTTGAGTTTGGTCAAAGTCGGTGAGTCCTGGGCCCAATAGGTTCTTCGGTGCGTAGAGCGGGAGCGGGAGCATCCCATGAAAGCGATGGTGCTGAACGCAGTAGGGCGCCCGCTCGTCGAGGAACGGCGCCCCGATCCCGTACCTGCTACGGGAGAGCTGCGGATCAGGGTCGAGGCATGTGGGATCTGCCGCACGGATCTGCATGTCGTCGACGGGGAGCTTGCCGATCTGCATTGCCCGCGCATCCCCGGCCACGAAGTGGTCGGCCGGGTCGATCTGGTCGGAACGGGCGTCGCACCCGAACTGATCGGTCGGCGCGTGGGCCTCGGATGGCTGGGGTATACTTGCGGGCATTGTGCCTATTGCCGTACCCTGCGGGAAAACCTGTGCGATGCGCCGAAATTCACGGGCTATACGCGCGACGGCGGCTTCGCCAGCCATGTCATCGCCAACGCAGCCTATGTCTTTCCCCTCGATGAGTTCCCCGACCCCGTCGCAGCCGCCCCGCTGATGTGTGCGGGGTTGATCGGATGGCGTAGCCTTCGCAGCGCAGGCACAGCCCGGCGGGTCGGCCTTTACGGCTTCGGCGCGGCCGCTCATATCCTCGCGCAGATCTGCAAGTGGCAGGGGCGCGAAGTCTATGCCTTCACCCGCCCGGGCGACGAAGCCGCACAGGCTCATGCTCGCTCGCTTGGCGCCTGCTGGGCCGGAAGCTCCGAGGAAAGGCCACCGGCGCCACTTGATGCCGCGCTGATCTTCGCCCCTGTCGGCACGCTGATCCCGCTTGCGCTGAGTGCCGTTGTGAAGGGCGGACGCGTCGTGTGCGGCGGCATTCATATGAGTGACATTCCCAGCTTCGGCTATGACCTGCTCTGGCACGAACGCGAATTGGTTTCGGTCGCCAATCTCACCCGTGCGGATGGCCGCGAATTCCTGTCCGTCGCCCGGCAGGCCGGGATCAAGACGAAAACCACTGCCTACCCGCTGGAGCAGGCGAATGAGGCTCTGTCGGATCTGCGCGCCGGGCGGTTGCAGGGCGCGGCGATCTTGGTGCCCTGAGTGTTCGAAGGCTCTTCGCTCAGCTATGCGACCCCCGTCGCACTCAGGCAAAAATCTGGTCCCTGCCGCTCTCGTTTCCGTGCGCCGCGGTCCCGCCGGGCGGAGGGAACCAGTTAGCCTTCTTCGCTTTGTCCGTGGTCGTCTTCCTGCAGGGCCTCATCGACAACCTGCGCCCATCACATCGTCGTCGAACTACCACGGGCTTGCTGCGTACAAGCCGGCCGGGCCGATGTTCCAGGGCTCGTCATCCAGCCGCAGCCACCGCACCAGCCGCCCGCCATGACATCCGGCCCGGGTGATAGTACAAGCCGCGCCGATCGCCGTGGCCTTTCCTCCAAGAGATGCTACAAGTTCCGTCCCACCCATTACGCCAGAATGCCCGCCTCTTTGGCCGCGGCGACGAAGGCAGCGCGAAATCGTTCCGGAAAGCCAGCCCCGGTGACCGCGTCAAGCGCCGCCTGACGCGCCGCCCCATGGATTTCGGTCCGCTCAACGTCCGGCCATCCCTCAAGGAGGAACCGGGCGGCGCTTTCCACGTCGGTAAAGGTCCGCTTTACCGCATCCCTTTCCCAAACGCTGACTGACCGCATGTACTTGCCCATTGCCGTACAATGCGACGCGACTTGGAAAGTTGCAACAAATCGGTTCGAATGTCCGACAATGATCGAATGCAAATGACGTTAACGACTTTGTTAACTTATGTTATTTCATCGACGTGTTCCCCGATGGTATATTGGGCCATCGTCAGGCTTAGCGTTACCAGCACGCTGACGACTGTGAGAGCGTGGGTTTCCACCCCCGCCGCGCTTTCGCTCAACCCGAACAGGGGAGCAGGCGCATGCCAGTTTTCCGAATTTATGAACTTAGCGGCCAAGGCCGTATCCAGTCGGCGACCGACGTTGAGGCGCATGACGATGCAGCCGCCGTTTCACGTGCCCGCGAACTCCAGCGCGGCAATGCTCTCGAAATTTGGGAAAGTGTTCGCATCGTGAGCGCGCTCGACGGCGACGGCAACGAGGTTGATCCCCACCGCTTCACCCAATTGTGGTCTCAGCAGATTACCGTCGGACGTTAGAGACATCAATGGCTTAGAAACCGATGCGGCATTCGAGGAGGCGTGGACAAACATCGTTGCCCGGTGCCGCCGCTCGCGCTGCTTCAGGAAGGCGCCGATCTTCGCCGCGCTGCCGGCAACTCGTCCACGGGTTGACGACGGGTGTCCGATACCGAACGACTAAGGCTGATCGTCGAGGCCTCCTATGCCTGAATGCGGTCGGCCTCCAGCCCATCCAGGAAGCCGCTCGCCACTATTCCTTCTGGCCAGCGCCTTCGGCTTCATCGCCCGCGGCGAGGATCGCGCGGGCCACTCTGCGGCGTTCCTCCCACGCCATGCACGTCGTCATGCCGCGCGTCACTATGAACCGCCCAATCGGCAGGTCGGCTCCAGCGCGGCCGACGCCGGCGATCTGGAGCACGTGAGCCTCAACGGCCGCTCTGGGACCATCGCCGTAGCATGACGTCGCGGCTTGGGCGGTCGCTACCGGAGTTCCTCGGTCTCGCCTTGATCTCTTCAAGATGCGGATACGGTCGACCATGTTGGGCATGCCGCGAGGATAGCCCTGTGCCTATACGAGCCAGCCATGGCCCGCCGTGCTAGTGAAGTCGAGTTGGAGGAGCAGGTCGTTGAAGTCGTGGTCGCCGCCGCCATACGTGTCCTCGAAGCCCCAAGTGTTCAAGCCGTAGTTCCAGATATGGCCGACCGCCGTGCCGTCCACCGTTTCGTTCTGCGCCTCGAAACTCCAGTAATTGTCCCGCGTCGTCATGTTGGTGAGTTTCATGGCGACGATGTCGCCGGCGTCGACGCCCAACACGGTGGTTTGGCCATATTCGCCATAGCCGGGCCCGAGCACGAAATCGTCGCCGGTGCCAAGTTGGTAGGCGCGGGCGGCGGCCGCCGCTTCATAGCCGGGATCGCCGGGGTGCAGGCCGCCAATCGCGCCCGAGAGGTCGTCCACCCGGTAGAGCTCCAGCGACAGGTCGTCGGCACCGTTCTGCCGCAGCCGCAGCATCGCCGTCTGGTCGTCAGCGCCGCCGGCGGTCTCGGCAATGGCCACCGGTCGCGCCACCCGCACCGCCCCGTCGGCGCTCACAAAGTCGACGAAGCCGAAAGGGCTGGTAAGCGCGCCTTGCGTCGCCGCGCCAATGCTGGAATCCACCGCCACGGCAAGATTATCGTCAACATTCGCCTGCACTTGCATCACCGTGCCCTGCGACTGGCGGTCGAACAGCCGCACCAGCTCCGGATCGAAATCCGCCTGCAAGGACTGCTGCGCCAGCCGGCTGGTCCAGCCGTAAACGTCCGCCGCGCCGCTGGCGAAATCGGTGACGCTGTCGCCGATCAGCACCGCCACCCTGTGGTCCTGCGACGCCATGGCCTGCACCAGCAGGCTCTGGTCGGCACCGCTGGACCAGCTACCGCCTTCGGCCTGCTCGATCATGTCTGGCGTCGCGCCATACATCTGCGCATGGGCGATGGTGCTTAACGCGCGCGCCAGAAGCACGCCGTCGGGCGTGCCGAGGCCGCTGGCGAGATCGTAGCCGGGCGCCGCGTAATAGCCGTAGCCGGTCAGCGTCAGCCGCCCCTCGCCGGTCGTAACAGGCCCGCCATCGATATAGGACGAGACGTTGTTGCCATAGACGATGTCGTTGAACGCCGCCGGCGCCACCGCCGCCGCCTGATAGATAAGGTCGTTGGCAAAGCCGAGATCCGGCAGACCCTGGTCGGCGAAGATGGTGTCGATCTGCGCGATCAGCGACGCCCAGAGCGGGGTGGCGGCGCTGGTGCCCTCGTCCCAGCTCAGGCCGGTCATGTCGTCGGTCGGCGTGATGTAGAACATGTTGCCGCCGGCATTGGCCGACACGTCCGGCGTGCCGCGCCCGGTGCCGCCGCCGGGATTGACACTGGTCGGCGTCAGGCCGAAGGCGGTCTGATACCACGGCGTAGGCTGGCTGGTGTCGACGCCGCCATCACCGGCCGCCAGATCCCATGGCGCCGGCAGCAGGTGGTCTTCGCCGGTCTCGTCATTGTGGCGGATGGTGAGGATGTTCCACACCGATTCCAGCAGCGCGACCTTGTTCAGCTCGTCCGGCGCCACCGCGGAGGGTAGCACGTTCAGGCCGCCCTGCATCAGCCTCCACAGGGTCGCCGGATCGTTCGCCATGGCGAGCCCGTACAGCGATGCCGCCTCGTTCGGCTGCAGCGAGACGGTGGGATCGCGCGGGGCGGCGCCGAGCGTGGTCAGCGAGGTGCCCCCGACCAGCAAAGCGAAGGGCGAGGACGAACTGGACGAGACATTGGCGAGCCCGTTACCGAACGACCAGCTGGAGCCAAAATCATTGGTCGCGAAGGCGACGGTGCGGTTCATCAGTGCCGCATCGACGAACAACTCCCGTACCGCGGAGGCGAAGGGTGAATCCGGGTCCGACTGCGGGAAAATGGAGAAGGACGAGGAGATTACCGACGGATCGTTCACCTCGTCCCAGAACGCCGACTGGAAGGCGGTGAAGCTGTTGGCCTGCGCATGGTCCTTGAAGCCCGAGCCGGCATAGAGGCCGATGGCGCTGTTCGGCGTCGCCGAGGCGATGAAGCCGATATCCAGAGAGCGCTCGCCGGAATTGCCGAGTTCGTAACTCTGCCCGCCATGAGCAACGAGATAGTAGCTGCCCGGCGTGTCGATGCCGGCGCCCTCGCGGAACCCATCGAGCAGATCCTGGAAACTCTTGCTGCCGCCCGGCAGCGCCGCGCCGATGCCGGGCTCGACAAGGCCGATGGTTTTGGTGGCGACCGCCTGATCGGCCAACGGAAAATTGTAGAAGTTCCGCGCGATCGCGCCGGCGTAGAAATTGGTTTCCTTGTAATCCCCATTCTGGGTAAGCGGATACAGTGCATTACCGATGCTCTGCTCGCCCGGCACGATCGGCAGGGTGGCGCCGCCGGACATGTCGGACGTCGCCGGTCCCTGTCCCCAGATCGGCGTGGTGTCGAACCAGATGCCGGTGGCATTGATGCTGTCGGGCAGCGACAGTCCGCCCTCCCAGAAATACAGGCCGTAATCCGCCAGCGGCGCGCTCTGATAGGGCTGGGTACCGAACAGCACCTCGAACTGCGCCGGGTCGAGCTGCACCCATACCGTGCGGGATTCCGCCGAAGTGACATAGCCGTCGTCTCCAGCGAGGCCGAGCACCTTGATGCCCATGTTGCCCAGGGCGGTAAGCGTCGAGTCGTAATCGGCTTGCGAGGCACCATAAGTCGACCACAGCTCGCCCGCATCGCGGAGCGCCTTCAGTGTCGTCTGGCGCGTCGCCCAGTCGCTCGTCAGCAGGGCGCTCGGATCGTTGGCGCGTGGCAGCGTCAGCGCCACGTTGATCGTCTGCAAGGCGGGTGTGAGCGGCAGCTCGAGCCCATAGGCCTCGACCACGGAGGTGGCGTCGGTGGTGCCGTGGCTGGTGTAGTCGAGAAAGGTCGAATGCGGCAGGTCGATCCGAGCCATCAGGCACTCCAGGGGGCGATTCACTCCGTCCCATCCTGACACAGCTATACGCTTTTTCGCCGGGCCTCGCCGCGAAACGTTACCCAGCGTGTCGGCAGAATTCGGATCTGGGACCAGCCGGCAAGCCAATGATATCGACGTGTTGATCGATAGCAGTGGTCGGTGCCCTGCGGAACGGCGCCGGTAACCTGCCGCCGCAGCCCAGCATCTTCCCCGACGACCCGACGCCGATCGTGCGCACGGACGTCGATGGCGAGGGTGTGTTGGTCATGGCACGATCAGGCATGCCGATGTCGTCGTCCGTCCGGTTTGAGGCAACCAAGAAGCGAGCGCCAAGCTTGCAGCCAAGGGCCAGACGGTCGACTTCAGGAGCGACTGCGCCTTGAGCCGGACAAGGGCGTCACCAACATCCGTCACTGGCCAAGGTGGCTCGGGCCCGAGCATCGGTGCCCAGTGACCTTCACCTCCTTCTAACCGCCGGCCGCGGCCAAGGGACCGGATACATTGTCAGGGTTCGCGCTCTCGCCCGATGGGCCCCTGGCGAACTGAGCCGGGATATGGGCGCAATGGCCCAGCGTCAGAAAGGTCCGGGAGGGCGAAGTCGCCTCCAAGAAGAACTGAAGAAATTTATGACCGATGAATATGACCGGTTCCGCAAGACGCAGATCGCGCGCATGGCCCGCGCCGGCAAGGCACAGCAAAACAAACCGCCGAACTGACACACCCGCGTGCAATCTCACTCCGCCTCCATCGACAAAGGAAAGCCCGCGCTCCATTGCGCCGCCATGGCGGCGGCGACACCTTCATAGGTCCGCGAGCGCTCACGCCACCGCTCTGGCCCCGGTGACGCCCGATGCACCCGCGACCACGCCTTGTGCTCCGGTGTGCCGGCCGAGGCGGCACCAGTTTGCGGCTTCACCCAGCCCTTCATGCGCTCACGTGCATCGCGGTGCATGACCGGGCTTTCGACGCAAACCCGCAAAATGGGCGCGTTCCAACAGGCGGAGACGGGTCGGGTCGGCTCGCAAGAAGGACACGGGGTGATCGCGCAGGGTGAGGCCGACATGACTGTAATCCTCGACCACCTCGCTGCCGGCGGTCGCCGGGCGCAACTGCACGGATGGCTCGACCTGCTCGGCGACCGGCGTCGCCTCGCGGGCGGCCGCCGCGGCGAACAGCGGCAGCGGTTCGTCACGCAGCGCCTTGATCGCCCATAGCGCTTCATGCCGGGCGAGCCCCATAGAGGGACGGAACGCATCGGCTTCGGTGAGTTCCACCAGCGTCGCGGAGGGGACGCCGGCGCGGCGCCATAGATCATCGACTGAGCGGAACGGCCGCTCGGTCCGGCCAACACACCCAATGCCTGGTCGAGGTGCCAGCCGATTTCCGAACCGCAGAGGCAGCGGCGCGTGCGGCTGGTCGAGCAACTCGCCAACACGCTCGAAGCCGAGCACCCGCAGGCCACGCACGATCTCCATGTCGAGCCGGAGCGCTGCGATCGGCAGATGCCGCGTTGTGGCGCGCGAGACATAGCGGGCGGCCGCGTGGGCGGCGCCCCAGCTGTCCGCAATGGCGTTCCGGGCCTCGGCATCGACGGCCGCCAGCCGCTGTACCGGCATCGCCAGTATAGGTTCTTCGCCCCCGTGGAGATGGCACCGGTGGTGTCGATCACCAGCCCATCGGGCGGATCGGCAGCCACGATCGGCGAGAGCCGCTGCAAGGCCCAGAGCACGAGCTTCTCCAGTCCCTCGGCGTCCGCCTTGGGATCGGTGTCCTTGATGACAAGCGCCGGCGCGAGCGCCTGCGCCCAGACACAAAGGAATGCCCATCCGCTTCGAACCGCTAAGTCCGTCCACACCGCCTGATATCATCAAAGCCGCTGTGCCATCGCTTGAAGTACGACGTCCGAGCGAACAGGTGATCGATCGAAAGCGCCCCTGGACCATACTTCATGAGATAGAGAAGGCACACGGCCCAGGGGCTATGGACGCCATAGGCGTCGGGATAGACGAAGAGCTGGATCACCAGCGTCATCGCAAGTAACACCGTCGCCGCAAAGCGACTGCCCAGGCCAAACACCAGCAATATCGGCATGGCGTACTCATTGATCAGGGCGAGGTGCGCGGCGATCTCCGGAGGCAGGATCGGGAGCCGATATTCCTCGCGGAACAGATAGATGGCGCTGTCCGAAAGCGTGAATAGCGTCCCTTCCTCCACCTTGGTGCGCGCGGAGGCCCAGAACACCGAGGCGATCGACAGCCGCGCGAGCAGCGCCAGCGGCGAATGCGGAATGCGCCCGAAGAGCTGCAGCATGCCCTTGAAGAGGCGTGCGGCAGGGCTTGCCGGGTCGAGAACCCGGCTCGTCAAGGCGAGGCTCATGATCGACTCCTGATCTGAATGAGAGATGTAGCGATTCCAAGGACCACAAGGTCGGCGAGGGTCGCGGACGCGTCGAAATCTTCGCACTCGGCGAAGCCCACCATCATGGCGGCTTCCAGCGTCTGTCCTTCGCGAAGCGCCTGAAGGAAAGCGAAATGTCCCGGTGAAAGACGGCGCACGAGGATCTGATAGGCCGCCCGGGTGACCACCGCGTCCTCGCCGGTCCAATCATCGATCGCCGCCGGTTCCTGTTCGCCCGAATTCATCGCCCACAGCGTGACGATCGGATAGGCCGAGCGGATCAGCCGCACCGCGGGGTGGATCGCAACACGCACGCCCCGCCGCTGCGGATCGAGCGCCGCGAGCGCCTCAGCCGTGAGCGGCGGGGCATCCGCCGCGTGAAAGGCCTGTCCGCGCGCGATCTCCAGCCGGGCGACATCCGCGAGATAGGGCAAATCGGCAGCCGGGCCGAAGCTCGCCAGAAAGTCCGGAAACACCTCGCCATAGCGCATCAATACGGGCGAGCGCGGCGGCGAGGCGAGCACAAATTCCCGCGCCATCGCCCGGAAGAACTCGTCGCCCACGATGGCGCGCACCACCGGGAAACGCCCGGCCATCGCCTCGACGAGGCTCAGGGCGACATTGTTGCGATAGACGGCGAAACGGCGATCGCGCGCCTCCTGCGCGTAAGGACCGATGCCGGCCGGAACCGCCGCGGCGGGATCGAGCAAGGCGCGGCGCATGCGGAGCTCGGTGTTGCCGTACATGGCGGGCCTCACAGCGTTCCGGCGGGCAGGGCCGCAAACATAACTGCATCCGCCAGTTCCGCCTCCTCCGCGAGCACGGGCCAGGATGGCAGGTCGGCATCCCACTCGATCAGCGTCGGCCGCGCTCCGGCGCGGCGGATTGCGCGCGCATAGAGCTGCCAGACCGCGTCGGCGACCGGTCGGTCATGGGTGTCGAGCAGCAAGGGCCTGCCGGCGCCGTCGGTCGAGACGTCATGGCCAGCCAGGTGAATCTCGCCGACCCGCTCCAGCGGAAAGCGGTCGATATAGTCTTCCGGCAAGGTGTCGTGATTGGCCGCCGAGATGAAGACGTTGGAGACGTCGAGCAGCAGGCCGCAGCCGGTGCGCTCGGCTGTCTCCCGCAGGAACTCCGTCTCGGCGATCTCGCTCTCTTCGAACACCAGATAGGTCGCGGGGTTCTCCAGCAGCATCGGCCGTCCGAGCGCCTCCTGTACCTCATCGACATGGTCGGCGACGCGCTTCAGCGTGCGCGGGGTGTAAGGCAAGGGCAGCAGATCGTTAAGAAAGACCTCGCCATGGCTCGACCAGGCAAGGTGCTCGGAGAACATTTCCGGCTGGTAGCGGTCGATGAGGCGGCGCAGGCGCCGCAGATGCTCGCGGTTGAGCCGCCCCGCGCCTCCAATCGACAGGCCGACGCCGTGTAATGAGAGCGGGTAGCGATCGCGGATCGCCGCGAGCTGGGCATGGGGCAGGCCGCCCTCGCCCATGTAATTCTCCGCATGGACTTCGAAGAAGCCGATGTCCGCGCCGTCGCGCAAGATGTCGTCGACATGCTCCGGCTTCAGGCCCGCTCCTGCCCGGTTCGGCAGTCGGCGGCGGGCGCGGCTCGTGCTGAGGCGATCAGGAATGGGAATCATGTTCGTCACTCCTCTTTGTCGGGGGAAGCGGCGCGGAACCCGGCCTGAGCCGGGTCCGCGGAAGGCTGTCAGCTCGGCCGATTGATGGCGGCGAGAGCGCCAGGACCGAAGGGAGTGGACATGGTGAGACAGGTACCCTTCGGCACCAGCTTCCAGGCGGCCCCGTTATAGTCGACCTTATTGGTGCCGGCGCAGGTCGTGCCGGGGCCGGCCGCACAGTCGTTCTTGCCGGCAAGCGACACGCCGTAGCACTTCTCCCTCGATGCATCGTCGGCCTTCGCCGGCTGGGCCGCGAGCAAGGTGACGGCGCCGGCGACAGCGCTGGCGAGGGCGAGGGAGGCGGAGAGTTTCGTGGTCATGGCTGGATCCGTGGTTGCCCGGGCTATGCCGGGGTTGCGTGGTTCACGGCCAGAACGATGCGGGATCGCGCGAGCGGACGGAAATACCCGTAAACTGCCAATTCGATAGTGATCCGCTATAGTGACACCGCAGGGGATGTGACATCGGATGTCTCACGGGGAGGATTCCCGATGGAAATGCATCAGATCCGATATTTTCTGGCGGTGTCGCGCACGTTGAACTTCACCCGGGCGGCAGAAGACTGCCACGTGGCGCAGCCCTCGCTCACCCGTGCCATCAAGCTGCTGGAGGCCGAACTCGGCGGAGATCTGTTCCGGCGCGAGCGCAACCTCACGCACCTCACCGAGTTCGGCAAGCGCATGCTGCCTCTGCTCGGGCAATGCTACGAGAGCGCAGTGGCAGCGAAGAGGCTCGCAACCTCTATCCGCAGCGGCTCGCTGGTATCGCTGACGCTGGCCCTGTCGCATACGGTCAGCATGACGCTGCTGATCCCCGCTCTAACCGAATTGCTGCGGCTGTTTCCTCAGCTGGAGCTCCGCTTCCTGCGCGGAACTGCGGTAGAGATCGCGGAACATCTTAAGAAGGGAGACGCCGCGCTCGCCGTTGCTGGACCGCTCGGCGAAAGCTGGGAGCGGTTCGACGCCTGGCCGCTGTTCTCCGAGGCGATGGAGATCGTGGTGGGCGAGGCGAGCGGGCCGGCTTCGGACGAGCCGGTCAGCCTACGCGATCTCGCGCGCAGCCGCCTACTGTATCGACCCTATTGCGAGATGGCCGGCCTCATCGACGAGCATCTGCTCGAGGGCCAAGTATCATGGACGGACCGCTACGAGGTGGTCAGCGAACAGGACTTGCTGCATCTGGTCCGCTCGGGCCTCGGGGTCGGAGTTCTGCCGAAGAGCACGGCGTCCGGCAACACCGAAGGACTGCGCTGGCTTCAGGTGGACGGCTTCGAAATACACCGCACCGTGTCGCTCTACGGCGTCTCCGGTCGGGAGCGGTCAGCACCGGCGGCGGCGCTGCTGAAACTGCTGCGAGCCCGCGACTGGTCGGCGGACGTGAGCTGAACCCTATTCCGAGCGCAGCGCCCGCAGGATATCCACCACCTCCATCCGCATGCGGAAGTCGGCTTCCACATGGCGTGCCAGCACGCGCCCGTCGCGCCCGACGACGAACGTCGCGGGCAATGGCAGGAACCAGCTGTCATTGCCCTGGAACTCGTCAAGCCGCGGGCCCCAGCCGATCATCAGCTCGCGAATGGCTTCGCCCACCCAGATGACCAAGCCGAGCGACAGCGCATATTCGTTGTCCATGTCCGTCAGGACGAGTACCCCGCCGCCAAGGCCCGCCTGGAGCGGAGCGGTGAAGGCCTGCCGCTCGGGCATGACCGAGACCACCCGCGCCCCGAGTTCGGCGAACTCGCGGCGGGCCGCCGCAAGCGCGGTGAGCTCGATCGTGCAGAACGGGCACCAATGGCCGCGGTTGAAGCTGACCACGAGCGGGCCGGCGGCCAGCAAATCGTCCAGAGCGACCATACGTCCGGTCGGGTCCAGAAGTAGGAAAGGCGGCATCGCATCGCCAACCGCAGGCGCGGCGGCCCCAACAAGCCCGTGGCGAATACGTTCGACGAGACGGTCATACTCTTCCACAAAGGGGGACTGGGCTTGCTTCAAGGCCTGTGAATAGGCGGCGAGCCGCTCGGCCAGCGGTGCATTCATCGCCGTTATCTCGGCCAAAGATTCGCCCAGGGTTCTGGTCGATGTCACGTCACACCTCGTGCCGCTCCAGGCAATCGCCGAAACCGGATGATGCATGATCAGCGTGGCGGCGGCCAATAGCCCGCCACTATCGAATCGGGAGGCAGGCGGCATTTCCGCTGAAGGCCGCCCCGCCTCCTAATGCTCCTCGTCGAAGCGCGGCCGTGCGGCCGATCGTCGAGCCTGGGAGCATAGACATGGTCGCCGTCGGAAAGAGCAGAGAACGCGTCGTCATCGTCGGCGCCGGCTTTGCCGGATTGTCGGCGGCGAAGGTACTGGCAGGAACCGGTCGTGACGTGACGGTGATCGACCGACACAACTATCATCTGTTCCAGCCGCTGCTCTACCAAGTCGCCACGGCCGTGCTGTCTCCCGCCGACATCGCTTCACCCATTCGTGGAATCCTGCACGGCAGGACCGGCATCTCGGTGGTTCTCGGCGAAGTATCCGGAGTCGATCTCGACCGGCGGGAGGTGATCGCCGAGGGGAGGCGCTTCGGCTACGATCATCTCGTGCTCGCGACCGGCGCGCGGCACGCCTTTTTCGGCCATGAGCACTGGGCCGCCCATGCCTGCGGGCTGAAGCGCATCGACGATGCCACGGACCTGCGGCGGCGGCTCCTGCTCGCCTTCGAGCGCGCGGAATCGGAGAGCGACGCGGCGCGACGGCGGGCGTTGCTGACGTTCGTGGTCGTGGGAGGCGGACCGACCGGAGTCGAGATGGCCGGTGCCATCGCCGAGCTTTCCCGCAAGGCGTTGACCGGCGACTTCCTGTCCATCGATCCCGGCGCGGCGCGGGTCGTTCTGGTCGAGGCAGATACACGCCTGCTGACGCCATTCCACCCGGCGCTGTCGGAAGCCGCGCGCCGCTCGCTGGCCGAACTCGGTGTCGAGGTGCGTCTTGAGCGGTCCGTGACCGGTTGCGATGCCGATGGCGTCGAGCTGGGCGACGAGCGCATCGACGCTACGACCGTGATCTGGGCGGCGGGCGTGATGGCGTCGCCGGCCGGCATCTGGCTCGGTGCCTCCACGGATCGCGTGGGGCGGGTGAAGGTCGGACCGGACCTGTCGCTGCCCGGCCATCCCGAGATCTTCGTGCTCGGAGACACCGCCCATGTCGAAACCGCCGACGGGCGTCCGCTGCCGGGGATCGCCCCGGTGGCCAAGCAGCAGGGCCTGTATGTGGCCAAGCTGCTGCAGGCGAAGGCGCGGGGGCGATCCCTCCCACCCTTCCGCTATCGCGGGCTGGGCATGATGGCGACCATCGGGCGAAAGCGCGCCGTCGCGCAGATCGGTCTGCTGAGGATCAGCGGATATCCGGCCTGGCTGCTCTGGTCGCTTGCCCACATCTATTTCCTGATCGGCTTCCGCAACCGCTTCGTCGTCGCGCTCAATTGGGGCTGGAACTACCTCACCCACCGGCGCGGGGCGCGTCTCATCACGGGACTGCCTGGCGCGCGTCCAGCGGGCCATAGCGCGACTCTATCGTCTTCGGAGCCAGAGGGTATTTCCGTCGGTCCGGCCGAGGCGGGACAGTGACGACCGCACATCCCACCCACCGCGAGGAGCAGAGCGCCATGCGCATGACACCGATGGAGAACGCCTATCATCCTACCGGTTCGCTGAACGGCAAGACCGCCCTCGTCACCGGCTCGACCAGCGGCATCGGGCTGGGCATCGCCCGCGCCTTCGCAGCGGCCGGCGCCCGGCTCGTACTGAACGGGCTCGGCCCGGCCGACGAGATGGAACATCTGCGGGCGAAGCTGGAGGAGGAACACGGGACGCACGTGATCTACTCCGACGCCGACATGTCGAACCCGGCGTCGATCGAACGCATGGTCACCGAAGCGCGGGACGCCTTCGGCCGGATCGACATATTGGTCAACAATGCCGGCATCCAGCATGTGGCGCCACTCGAGAGCTTCCCGGTCGATAAATGGGATCTCATCCTGGCG
The DNA here is from genome assembly GCF_031456575.1 of Ancylobacter sp. 3268. Classification (NCBI taxonomy): domain Bacteria; kingdom Pseudomonadati; phylum Pseudomonadota; class Alphaproteobacteria; order Hyphomicrobiales; family Xanthobacteraceae; genus Ancylobacter; species Ancylobacter sp. 3268. Next base: position 5,832 of record NZ_JAVDUX010000001.1, on the reverse strand, counting down.
ATCAATCTCTCCTCGGCGTTCCACACCACCCGGCTGGCGCTGGCGTCGATGCGGGAGAACGGCTGGGGACGCATCATCAATGTCGCCTCGGCCCATGGTCTCGTCGCCTCGCCCTACAAATCGGCCTATGTCGCGGCCAAGCACGCGATCGTCGGGCTGACCAAGGTGACCGCCCTCGAGACCGCCGAACAGGGCATCACCTGCAACGCGATCTGCCCTGGCTACGTCTATACCCCCCTCGTCGAGGCGCAGATCGAAGGTCAGGCCAAGGCCCACAACCTGCCGCGCGAGCGTGTGGTGCGCGATGTGCTGCTCGCGCAGCAACCCAACAAGACCTTCGCCACCGTCGAGCAGATGGGCGCGATCGCCGTCTTCCTCGCCAGCGAGGGTGCGGCCTCGATCACGGGCGCCGCCCTGGCCGCCGATGGCGGCTGGACGGCTCACTGAACCGAAACGGGAGCGCGACATGAATATCGAGGACAAGAGCCTCCATCGCCCCGCAAAGCGCGAGGCGACACGGCCAGTGGCGGACGTTCCTGCTGCCGGGCAACGCGCTGGCAGTCGGCCGAGTGCCGGCCAGGTCGTGCTCGTCCTTCAGGGCGGTGGCGCGCTTGGCGCCTACCAGGCGGGCGTCTATCAGGCGCTGCACGAGGCCGGCATCGAACCAGACTGGGTGATTGGTACCTCGATCGGCGCCATCAATGCTAGCCTGATCGCGGGCAATGCGCCGGCCGACCGGCTGCCACGGCTAAGGGAATTCTGGGACCGGGTCACGCACACGCCGCTGTTCGATGTGGGCGGCGGCGTGCCGTGGCTCGCCAACGCCCTGCCGAACTGGGCTACGCTGACCAACGGCATCACCGGCTTTTTCAAGCCCAACCCTCTCGCCTTCCTCGGCCTGCATGTGCCGCTCTCTGCAGACGCCGCCGGCTACTACTCGACCAAGCCGCTGGAGAAGACACTTGGCGAACTGGTCGATTTCTCGCGGATATCGCACTGTGCGCCACGACTGACGGTCGGCGCGGCGAACCTGCATACCAGCGAGATGCGCTATTTCGACAGCCGCGACAGCGTGCTGACAGCGCGGCACATCATGGCCTCCGGCGCGCTGCCGCCGGCCTTCCCGGCGGTGCGCATCAATGGCGAGCTCTATTGGGACGGCGGCATCCTCTCCAACACGCCGGTCGAAGCGGTTTTCGACGATAATCCGCGCCGCAATTCGCTGGTCTTCGCGGTGCATATCTGGAATCCGCAGGGCGACGAACCGGAGAGCATCTGGCAGGTCATGCACCGGCAGAAGGAGATCCAGTATTCGAGCCGCGCACTCAGCCACATCATGCGGCAAAAGCAGATCCATCGGCTGCGCCACATCATCGCCGAGCTCGCCGCAAAGCTGCCGGAGGACGAACGCGGCGCCGACGGCACCCGCGAACTCGCCGCCTATGGCTGCCTGACCCAGATGCATGTGGTGCGGCTGCTCGCGCAGCGCCTCGACCACGAGGACCACACCAAGGACATCGATTTCAGCCATTCCGGCATAAGGAAGCGGTGGAAAGCGGGCTATCAGGACACGATGAGCATGCTGGAGGCCGCTCCCTGGGAGAGGCCGTTCGATCCGCTGGAAGGTTTCCATCTGCACGAGTTGCGGCGGGCGGGTGTGCAGCCGGCGTGACGCACCGGCATCAACCGCAGCTCATAAGGGGCCCGTGTGGGCCCCTTTTTTCGTGTCCGCAGCCCCCGCCGTTCCATAGCACGGCTCTATCGAACCGGGAGACATCCGGCATTTCAACCGGCCGCTGGGACGTCCGATCCTGCTCTGACAGCAACCGGCGTTCGTGCCGGGAGAACATCGGAGAAACGACCATGTTGGCCCTCTTGAACACCCTTGTCCCGGACGAACCACCGCAGCGCGCACGCATCGCGGATCCCGGCCCCGTCGATGATTTGCAGCGCCATTACCGGAAGATCGGCATCAGGGCGGTCGCCGGGGCGCTGGCGGCGTCGCGGCTCGAGCCGGAGCGACATTCGCCCACGTCCCGGTCCCCGGAGGCGGACGTCTATCGCGCCGCCTGGCGGACGTGTTGAGTATCCAAGCCCGCCGCTATGGACTTCGGAGCCAACCGGCATTTCAACGCCCGCCGCTCCCCTTCCATTCTTCACGACACTGGTCGGGCATGACGCCCGGACCGAAGTCAAATGGAGGATTTCATGTTGCGCAAAGCAGGAAAGAACTTCGCGGCGCTTGCGTTCATCTTCAGCTTCTCGGTCGTCGCGGCTTCGGCCGGTGACGGCAATGGCGTGGTGAAGGTCAGGAGCGCCTATTCCGTCGAAGAGACGGTGGTCCGCGTGAAGCAGGATGTGGCGGCGAAGGGCATCCCCTTCTTCGCCGAGATCGATCAGTCCGGCCTCGCCAACGCCGCCGGCATCGCCTTGCAGCCTTCCCGGCTGCTGATCTTTGGCAATCCGCCGCTCGGCGCGCAGTTCCTGACCTCGAACCCCAATGCCGGGCTTGATTGGCCGGTGCGGCTGCTGGTGCGCCAGGACGCGGATGGATCGGTCGTCGTCGCCTATTCGGACTTCGCCTGGATCGCCGACCGCTACGGCATTCGCGATCGGCAGGAGCAATTCGAAACGGCGGCTTCCGTGATCAGCTCGGTGACATCGAGCGTCACGTCCAAATAGCGATTGCCCCCGCGCCTTTCTGGGCTCGCCGCCGACCTCGGGTCGCGTCGAGCCCTTTTGTCTTTCCGGCAGATTCCGCGGCGGAATAGTCGAACGCTATCGAACCGAGAGCCATCGGATATTTCAGAACGGAACCGGCAGGTCCGATCCTTCCGCCCATAGCCAAGGCCGATACCCAGACTTGGTCACTATGAGGAGAAGAATCCATGACGAACACATTTTCGCCGGTCCGGTCCATGCCGGGCCTCGCCGCTCTCGCCCTGCTGGGTGCCGCTTTGCTTCCCGGCACCGCGAATGCCGGCCAGTGCCCCGCCGGCAAGCAGATCGCCGACGCGACCAAGCCGGTCGCCTATGCGGCAAAGGGCGTCACCGACAACGTGCTGGCCTCGATCGATCTGGCCAAGGAACCCGCGGCGATCCAGGACCGCACGCTGCGCCTGCGCAAGCTGGTGATCCAGCCGAACGGCATCGTTCCCTGGCACAGCCATGGCGACCGTCCCGCCATCATCTACATCGTGCAGGGCGAGGTGACCGAATACGCCAGCAACTGCGCGACGCCCATCGTGCACAAGAGCGGCGAGTCGACCGCAGAGACCCAGGCCACTTCGCATTGGTGGAAGAACACCGGCCGCGGGACCGCGATCCTGCTCTCGGCCGATGTACTCCACGACGAGGGCGACAAAAACATGTGACCCCCCATCTCGCGCGCGACCGGGCGCCCCGGCAAAGCCGAGGGCGCCCTTTCTTCGGAGAGCACCCCATGACCATGACCGCACCACCCGCTGCGCACTCCCCGCAGGCCGGCGCCGACGGGCCCGATCGCTTCGCCACAAAACCTGGTTTCGTTGCGGCCTTGGTCGGCCTGATCGCGTTCTTCACCCTGGTCGATCTGTTCGCCACCCAGGCCATCCTGCCGCCGCTCACGCACGCCTATGGCGTAAGCCCGGCTGCCATGGGCCTTGCCGTCAACGCCAGCACCTTCGGCATGGTGGTGGCGAGCCTGCTCGTCGCCGTGTTCAGTCGGCGCATCGATCGGCGCATCGGCGTGGTGGCGAGCCTGGCGGCGCTCAGCATTCCAACTTTGCTGCTTGCCGCGGCACCCGATCTCGTCTCCTTCGCCGCGCTGCGCGTCCTGCAGGGCTTGCTCATGGCGTCGGCCTTCACGCTGACGCTTGCCTATCTCGGCGAGACCTTCCGGGCGCGCCAATCGGCCAGGGTGTTTGCCGCCTACATCACCGGCAATGTCGCCTCGAACCTGTTCGGCCGGCTGATGGCCGCCGGCATCGCCGACCATTTTGGCCTTGCCACTAATTTCATCGTCTTCGCCGGCCTTAACCTGCTCGGCGCCGGTCTCGCCTATGTCGCGATGCGGTCGAAAGCGGCGGCTGCGGCGGGCGGGCGAGACTCCTCGCCGGGTGCCGCCTTCGCGATCCATCTGCGCAATGCCCAGCTCCGCGCCGCCTTCGCCATCGGCTTCTGCATCCTGTTCGCCTTCATCGGCACCTTCACTTTCGTGAATTTCGTGCTGGTTCGCCCGCCGATCAGCATCGGAATGATGGTCGTGGGATTCGTCTACCTCGTCTTTCTGCCCTCGATCGTCACGACGCCTCTCGCCGGCCACCTCGCAATTCGCCTCGGCACCCGCAGGGCGCTGTGGACCGGGCTCGCCATTGCCGCCCTCGGGCTGCCCATGCTGGTGGTGCCGCACCTGCCGGTGCTGATGTGTGGCCTCGGCCTCGTCGCAGTCGGCACGTTCCTGGCGCAGGCCATCGCAACCGGCTTCGTGGGCCAGACGGCCACATCAGATCGCGGGGCTGCCAGTGGCATCTATCTGGCGAGCTATTTTCTTGGTGGCCTCAGTGGAAGCGCGCTGCTCGGCTGGAGCTTCGACGCCTTCGGATGGTCAGCGTGCGTCAGCGGAGTTGCGGTGGCGCTGCTGGCGTGCGCGATGCTGGGACGAACGCTAGATGTGGCGGCCGGACGCAATTGACGCCCGAGCGGAACGCCTCCATGAAGCCCCGCGCCTGTCAATGCATCTAGCGGCTCATATCCTCGTCGCGCGCCGCCAGCGATCATGCCCGTGCGGCTCGCAGGTGACCGTGGCCCGACCAATCCAGTCCGCCACGGCGAGCGCCGCCACCTGGCCGCAGCGGTACGGCGAGCCGTCAGCCCGCTGACACACCTGCCGGCTCTCCGGCGCATCGATGCCGTTGAGCCTAATTCGCTGGCCGTGGATCTCGATCGTGTCGCCGTCGATCGCCGTGGCCCGGCCGGCTATCGACTCGGCGGCGGTGACAATCGATGCGAGGGTGAGGAGCAAGAGGAGTGCGGGTGCGCGCAGCATGCCGCCGCTATATCATCCTGCTGGTCGAAGGTGGACTGCCAATGCTTGGGTATTGGGCGGGGGTAGCGATTGGCCTCGCAGTCGCGGGTACGGTTTTCTCGCCGTGCGCAGGCGTGCGCATAGGCCTTGGAACGACAAAAAGCCCCGCCCACCCTCATGGTGAGGACGGGCGGGGCGAAATCGAGGGATGGCCGATGGCCACTGTCACTTTTACGTCGTCCTGCCCTTCGTACGGGACGGGATGGCGAGCTTGTCGCACGGGAGGGCATCGAGGTGCAGAGCGCGACAGCCGCCAAGTCGAAGGCCACGCTCCTGGCCAGAACACGGCCGGCATGATCGCGTTGAGCGAACCGGCGATCCCACGTCAGGAGAGTTCGCGTCCGCGGTCGTGATCGCGCGCTATGGCAAGACGCGGACGATCTGGAATGGCTCTCAACGGCACCGATCGTGCAGTTCGGGCAGATATCACAATGCTGATCTGCGTGAGCTTGGCGATGTCGACACCGCCCTCCCTGCCGGACACAACTCGAAAACGCCGGGTGATGATGCGAGCCGTGCCACTCGTCGGGAGGAGCAAGCTGGCGTCCGGCTCGATTGCACGCGTGGATTGGGCCGAGTTCAAATGCGCACGATGCGGGCTGTGTGCCAAGATAAAAGGCACACTCACATTCTCTGAGATCGCGCGCGGCATCCCCTGCAAGAAGTGCAATAAGAGCGCCTAACAAAACCTCGTGCGGGCCCTGAAAGCGATGATGGCGGCGGCGATTGTGAGGAAAGCGCGATAGAGGTCGGCGTGGCGTTCGTAG